>NZ_JAQFIT010000010.1:0-159984 GCF_029504805.1 Ereboglobus sp. PH5-5
GGCGGTTTGAGACCGGGGCGGGAGTGGGCTACCTGATCGACGAGCGAAGCCAGGTGTATTTTGACTATGAATACAACAAGGCCTCGGACTACGAGAGGCCCTGGTCGCTGAGCCTCGGCTACCGCCGCGCCTGGTAAGGCATCCTGCCGTGATTCCAAAACCCAATCAAACGCGCCCTTAAAAACGGCGCGTTTTTTTTGCGAATCCCCAAGCTGTCTCTCAAGCCAAAGCCAAATTCAACCGCAGATTTACGCAAATACGGAAAGGAACACAGAGGACAGTGAGGCCCACTGGTTATTTATAAACTTTCACGCGAGGGCATGATTCTTGATTAAAAAATAGAAACATGGATTCGCGTGCGAGCATGGAAGTCGTGCGAGCCACTCAAAACTCTGTGGTCTTCCGCTTCCTTTGTGTTCCTTCTTCAATGAAACGAAGAAACCGGAATTATAAGGCACATTTGTTTTCGGCAAAATATAAATGCTTTTTGTATAAAACGCAAAAAATCAAAACAGGGTCGCGGGTAATTGCGACGATGTGATGATACTATTTCAAGGGTGGCGGTGAAGGAAATATTAATCGCGGGTGCTTATGAATATAAGCGCGCCTGAAATTGGCGCGCACGCGTGATGCGCAAAAAACACGCTATTTCACCCGCGGCATCTTATTTTTTGTATTTGTTTATCCGTGTCCGCCGCGAATGAAAGCTCCCTTGCGAACTGTGTCATTTGCGCCATTTTGAACAGGAAAAATTGTGCTTATGAATATAATATAAATACATGACACTATTTTTATGAATAAGCACGGGAGTCAGTCGTAATTTTTTGTGTTTATGAAATATAAATACACACAAATTATTAAAGTAAAAAACATGCGAATTTCGTTGAAGTCTCGGCTCAAATGAATCCCTGTTGCATTATATAACGGTCCGTTTCGGCCTTTCGCCAGCGGATTATCAGACATCGAATATCGCATGAAAAGTAAAATATATATCAAGACACGCCGGATGGTTCGCGAGTCGTTTCAGGCCGCCGCCATTTTTGCCATTCTTCCATTTGTTATCTTTGCGGGGCGTCTGTCCGCGCAGACGACAAGCATCCCGTCCGGGACCGGCTACAACATTCCCGCCGCGGGCGAATACGTTCTTTCCGGAGTGATCGTTTTCGGGGGCATAACAGGGACGATGACCGGTGTGACGCTCGACATTACCAAGGGCTCGCTGGTGTCAGCCAACTCCACTCACGCCTTGTATTTTAACAATGGCGGCGCCGTCATCACCAACGCCGGCATGATCAGCTCCGCGGCAAGCTGGGCGAGTTCCGGCATCTATTCCAACGGCGGCCCCTCGTTCATCGACAACACCGCCACCGGGGTGATCGAGGGAAGCTCCAAGGGCGTGTTTTTAAGCGGCGGGGGCACGGTGACAAACGCCGGTCTCATCAAAAGCATGAGCTACTATGATTATGGCATCCATGCCCAGAGGGGCGCGGTGGCGATTCTGAACAATGGCGGCACCATCCAGGGCGGCCAGGGCGGCATTCAGCTCACCGCCGGGGGCACGGTGACAAACACCGGGGTGATCTCCGGCACGAGCAATTATTACGCGTCCAACAGCCATGGCGTGTATTCCCACGGCGCCAGCGCGCTTGTCATCAACGGCACCACCGGCCTGCTGCGAGGCACCTCCGCCGGCGTGACGTTGAGAGCCGGGGGCACCGTGGTCAATTCCGGCTCGATCATCAACCCGTCCTATTACGGCAGCCAGTCCGCCTACGGGGTTTCCACCGCCGGCTCGTCCGCGCTGATCATCAACAATGCCTCCGGGATTATTTCGAGCACCTACGCGGGCGTTCAAATGGCGGGCGGGGGTGAAATCGCAAACGGCGGCGTCATCAGGGGCGGCGAATACGCGATCACCAATCTGGGCGCGTCCATATTGGTGACCAACACGACCGGCGGCCTCCTCTCGGGCGATCACAGCGGCATCTGGTTTCAATACGGCGGCACGCTGTCCAACAGCGGCACGATCCTCGGCGCGCATTTCAACGGCGTTTATGCGCACGGCCTCGCGGTGACGGTCTCAAACAACGCCGGCGGCCTTATCCACAGCGCCGAAATTGGCATCCACGCGATGGCCGGCGGCACGTTCGCGAACAGCGGCACGATCATCGGCGAGACGGTGAGCGGCATCACCAGCTACACCGACTCCGCAATCACAAACGACGCCGGCCTGATCCAGGGCGGCATAGCCGGCGTCTCCCTGTATGCCGGGGGCACGGTGACAAACACCGGCACCATCCTCGCCACGGGCCGCCCCGATGGCGCATACACCTTTGCCGTCGATATCGCGGGCGAGGCGACGATCTCGAACCTCGGCGGCGTGATCGAGGGCGCCGATGTCGGCGTCATCATGGTAAGCGGCGGCACGCTCACAAACAGCGGCACCATCAACGGCATCTCGGACACCGGCCTTGTCTCCCTGCAAGGAACAATCGTCACGAACACGACCGGCGGCGTGATCCGCGGCGGCGACCACGCCGTCTATCTGGACGAAGGCGATGACGGTGACGCCGCGCACGAAGTGCGCCTCTGGAACAGCAGCACGCTGGCCGGGCAACTCTTCATTGCCGGCGACGCCTCGCAATTGGTGCTCAACGGCGCGGCCGGCAGCGAAACCGCCTACACCTCGGCGGTCACCGGCCCCACGACTTTCACCGGCACGCTAATCAAGCGGGGCGCGGGCTCATGGACAATGGACACCGACGACCTCGACATGCGGACCGTCGATGTGCGCGAAGGCACCCTGGCCGTTGCGTGGGATGCCACCCAACTCAAGGACGCCACCGTGAACATCGCGACCGGCGCGACCCTCGGCGTGCACGCCACCACCGACGCCACTGTCGCCAACGCCCTCGCCGGCGACGGCCTCGTGAACCTGCGCAACACCGGCGACGCGCAATCCGTCACCTTCAGCCTTCAGCCCTTCAGTCCCTCAGCCCTTTCCTTCACCGGCACCATCGGCGTCGGCGGAGGCGCGCGAACCTCCAAGTTCAATTTCAACGACACCGCGCAAACCATCCTCGCCAACGCGACCCTCCAGCTCGCCGAAAACTCCGAGACCACGCTCGACGCCAATCGCACCATCGGCGGCCTCGACCTCGCCGGCGGCACCTTCATCGTGAAAACCGACACGACCTCCGGCATCGCCCCCCACATGCTCACGGTGAAAACGCTCTCCGTCGGCGAAACCAGCGGCACCGCCGCGACCAAAATCGGCATCGACACCGACGTCCTCTCCGGCATCAACCCGCCCGCGCCCCCCGGCCACGGCCTCAACGGCAACATCTTCGACGTCGACATTGCCCCGCCCGATTACCTCCTGCACGAGCGCACCATCGTCCGCTCCACCGAAAGCGGCCCCGCCGACGGCATCGCCTTTGAGCTCATCGACAGCAACGGCGCGCCGCTCCCCTCCGGCGCCTCCACGCTCACCTACGGACAAAACAGCGCCACACCCGTCGGCAAAAACACCTACGGCTACAACGCCATCACCCAGGACGGCGACATCCTGCTCAACTACGGCCTCGTCTCAATCGAGGCGCTCAGCGACGCCGAAAGCCTCGTCATCAATCCCGCCGACGCGCACGACAACACCCTCAGCGCGCAACTCACCGGCGCCGGCGCGGCGGGCTTCACCTTCACCGGCAGCCGCACCATCGTCCTCGGACATGGCGGCAACGACTACACCGGCGCGACACTCATCACCGGCTCCGCCACGCTCACCACCGCCGGCGCCTCCAACATCATCGCCAGCAGCACGAGCGTGACCATCACCGCCGGCGCCGCCTTCGACACCGGCAACACAACCCAAACCCTGCGCAACCTCTCCGGCGCGGGCGCCATCCGCATCGGCACCGGCGCGCTCAACATCGACAACAGCACCGACGGCCTCGTCTTCTCCGGCACAATCGACGGCGCCGGCGAACTCACCCTCACCGCCGGCAGCGTCCTCACGCTCACCGGCGACAACACCCACACCGGCGCCACGACAATCGAAACCGGCGCGCACCTCCAACTCGGGGCGGGGCAGGGCGGCGGCGCCTCCGGCATGATCGCCTCCGCCACGGTCGCCAACTCCGGCACGCTCACAATCAACCGCTCCGGCAACATCACCCACGCCGGCGCGATCACCGGCGCGGGCGACCTCGTCCAGCGCGGCAGCGGCACCACCACGCTCACCGGCGCGAACGCCCTCACCGGCAAACTCGTCGTTGAAAACGGCGCGCTCCAAATCGGCGACGGCGAGGCAAACGGCTGGGCGCCGGGCACCGCCATCGCCGCCGACGCCACCGTGGCGGACGCCGCCACGCTCATCTTCAACCGCTCCGACCTCGTCACCTACGCCGGCGTGATCGACGGCGCGGGCGACATCGCCGCCATAGGCGACGGCGTCGTGGTGCTTGAGAAAGCGCAACGCCACACCGGCTCGACCACTGTTAAAAACGGCACGCTGCGCCTCGCCGCCGAAAACGCCATCCAAACGAGCCGCGGCATCACGCTCGAACACGCCACGCTCGACCTCGGCAACAAATTGCAAACCCTCCAAAACCTCCACGCCGTCGGCGGCGCGATCCACTACCACACGCCCGGCTCGAACGACACCACCTACACCACGCTCACGATCACGGGCGACTACACCGGCGAAACGACGGGCCGCATGAACGTCGATCTCGCCAACAAACAAACCGACCGCCTCATCATCAGCGGCAGCGCGGACGGCGCGCACCACATTGTCTTCACCAGCATGAACGACACGCGGCCCCACGACCCCGCCCGCAAATACGCACTGCTCGTCGTCGATTACGAATACGGCGACCCCGTGTTCACCTCCGACGGCATCGAGTTCGGCATGATCACCTACGAGCTCCACCAAGGCGACGGCGGCGCGATCATGCCCGACACCTCGGCCTATTACCTGACCGCCGGCAACTCCATCAGCCGCGGCGGCGACGCGATCCTGAGCACCGCCGGGGTGATGACCGCCGACCTGCACTACGGCCTCGACAACGTCCACAAACGCATGGGCGACATCCGCGTCAACATGCCCGCCGACCACCTCGCCACACTGGGCGACCGCGCCGGCATACCGCACGATCGCGGCGCCCCGGCCCGATCGCACGACCGCGGCAACATCTGGGCCCGCGCCAACACCTACCGCCTCAACACCGATTCCCACTTTGGAAACAGCCGCGTCCGTCAGGACACCCACGGCCTCACCGTGGGCGCGGACAAAATCTTCGCCATTAAAAACGCGCTCCTCATGGCCGGGGTCCACGCCGGCATGAGCTACAGCGACCGCTCCTTCGAGGCCCTGGGTCACAAATACGGCGACGGCAACAGCACCATCCTCGGCGGCGGCCTCTACGCGCTCTGGATTCACGACGCCGGCTGGTTCGTCGATTCCGTGCTGCGCCTCGACCGCTCCGAAAGCGAACTCAACGCGCGCGGCGTTGACGGCTACCTCTCGCGCGGCAAATACAAAAACAACATCCAGGGCGTCTCCGTCGAGGCCGGCCGCCGATTTGTGAACGGCCGCTACTGGGTGGAGCCCTCCGCGCAAGCCGCCGTCGCCTGGATCAACGGAACCGGCTACACCATGAGGAACGACCGCCACCGCGACATCCAAGTGCGCATCGGCGACGCCGACTCGTGGCAATACAGCGCGCAAGTCCGCACCGGCGCCAACTTCGAGCGTTGGATTCCCTACATCAAGTTCGGCGTGGTCAAGAGCGACATCAGCGGCGGCGAAGTTACGGTGGAAGGCCGCACCCAAAGCCCCGGCTTTGAGGGCTGGCGGTTTGAAACCGGCGCGGGCGCGGGCTACCTGATCGACGAGCGAAGCCAGTTGTATTTGGATTATGAATACAACAAGGCCCCGCACTACGAGCGCCCCTGGAGCATAAACCTCGGCTACCGCCGCGCCTGGTAGCGCGGCGCGCTCACGCGGCGCCGTATTTCACGCCCGCGAGCTCCAGCCATTTGTCCAGCGCGGCCGCGTTGCCGAGCGAGTCGGCCCAGCTCATCTGGCCCGCCTCGCGCCTTCCCGAGGCCACGCACTCCGCCACGACATCGGCCTCAAGCATGTATTCACTTTCTTGATACGGCAGCGCGATCTCCCCCGCCGCCGCGTCCGGACGGCGCAGCCACATGCGGGCCCGGCCGCCCTCGTTGCGCGACGGGGTCCACGGCTCCACGACATGCAGCCAGCCTTTCGTGCCGTAAATGCGCGCCGTGTTTTGCTGTTGCACGCTCGTGGAGCACGACACCTGCGCCACCATGCCTGTTGAAAATTTCAAGGTCGCCGCCGCCCACTCATCGACGCCCGTCTGCGGATGCGTGACGCCCGTCCCGTTGATTTCCACCGGATCGAGGAACACGCTCCCTTTTCCCTCCGCCGCGCCCGCGACAAAACGCGAGAGCGAAACCGGATAGCATCCCACGTCCAGAATCCCGCCGCCGCCCAGCCCGTTACTCCAAACGCGGGATTGCGGGTCAAAGGGGCGATTGTAGCCAAAGGCCGCCTGCACCATGCGAACCTCGCCCAGAGCGCCATCGCGAATCAACTCCGCGATCCTCGCCGTCTGCGGATGGCATCGATACATGAACGCCTCCATCAAAAACACCCCGTGCTCGCGCGCCGCCGCGATCATTTGCTCCGTCTGCGCGCGGTTCATTCCCATCGGCTTCTCGCACAGGATATGTTTTCCCGCCCGCGCCGCCTTGAGCGCCCACTCAAGGTGCATCGGATGCGGGGTCGCGATGTAAACCGCGTCCACCTCCGCGTCCGCCAGCAGCGCCTCGTAGCTTTCGTGCGCGCGGGCGATGCCAAATTTCTCCGCAAACGCCCGCGCCGTCGCCCCGCTCCGGCTTCCGACCGCCACCGCGCGCCCCAACTTTGACGCAGCCAGGCCGTTTGCAAATTTTTCCGCAATCCGCCCCGTCGCCAAAAGTCCCCACTTGAGATGTTGCGTGCTCATGTCATACGAACGTTTTTCCAAAACTAAAAAACGCAAGCCCGCATACCATGTCCCACGACTTTGAAACAACACACGACCGCCGCGGCACCGACTCGCTGAAATGGCAGAAATACGCCGGCTCCGACATCCTCCCCATGTGGGTCGCCGACATGGATTTTCAAACTTCGCCCGCGATTGTCGAGGCGCTGCGGCGTCGTGTCGCGCACGGCATCTTCGGCTACGCCCACGCCACGGCCGATGAAACCGCCGCCGTTGTCGAGGCCATGCAAGCGCGCTATGGCTGGGCGATTTTGCCGGAATGGATTGTCTGGCTGCCCGGTCTCGTCTGCGGCCTCAATGTGACTGCGCAGGCCTTCGCCGACCCCGGCGACCAAATCCTCTGCAACACGCCAATCTACCCGCCCTTCATGACTGCCGCGACCAATTCCGGACGCCGCTCGCTCGCCGTTCCCCTCGCGCTCAACAGCGCCGCGCGCCGCTGGGAAATCGACTTCGACGCCATGGAGCGCGCCGTCGTTGCGGGCAATGGCAGCGTGAAGATTTTCCTCCTCTGCAATCCCCACAATCCCGTCGCGCGCGTTTTTCGCCGCGAGGAGCTTCTGCGCCTCGCCGAGTTTTGCCTGCGCCACAAAATCGTTCTCTGTTCCGACGAGATCCACTGCGATCTCGTTCTCGACCCGGCGCTCCCTCACATCCCCGCCGCCACGCTCGCGCCCGAGATTGCCGCCCGCGCCATCACGCTCATGGCGCCGAGCAAAACCTACAACATTCCCGGCCTCTGCACCTCGTTTGCCATCATTAGCAACCCAACGCTTCGCGCCACGTTTCAACGCGCCGCCGCGGGCATTGTCGCCGAGGTCAACGCGCTCGGTTATGCAGCGTGCGCCGCGGCCTATCGCGACAGCGAACCTTGGCGCCAGGAGCTTCTCGCCTGCCTGCGCGGCAACCGTGATCGCGTTCGCGAATTTGTCGCCAGCGAGCTTCCCGGCGTCACCATCGAGGCACCGCACGAGGCGACCTATCTCGCATGGCTCAACGTCAGCGCGCTCAAGCTCGAAAACCCCGTCGCGCATTTTGAGAAGCACGGCGTCGGCCTGAGCGACGGCGCGGATTTCGGCTCGCCGCGCGGCGCTCATGTCCGCCTCAATTTCGGCTGTCCGCGCGCCACGCTCGACGAGGCCCTGCGGCGCATGAAGGCGGCGCTGTGACCGCGTTTCACCCGCGGGGCGCACCTGTGCGCATTCTCAACACACGATGCGAAGGCTCGCAAAGCGCATTGGGTTCGCGCAGGGTTTTCGCGGCATGGAAACACTTCGCATCATAGGCATTGTTCTCGGCGTGATTATTTTGACCGGCGTGATTGTCGGCTTCAGCGGCTGCGCCAACAGCGTATTCTATTATCCAACCCGCGATGTTTACGGCACGCCCGGCAAGAAAGGCGTCGCCTATGAGGCCGTCACTTTCAAGAGCCGCGACGGCACCAAGCTCTCCGGCTGGTTCATGCCCGCCGTCGTGGACGGCGCCGTCGACGCGCGAAAAGCGAAGGGCACGGTCATCCATTACCATGGCAATTCGCAAAACATGACCTCGCATTGGGAATTCGTGGGCTGGCTGCCCGCGCGCGGTTTCAACGTGCTTGTTTTTGACTACCGCGGTTACGGTGCGTCGGAGGGCCGCGCGACACAACGCGGCTTGTTTGAGGACTCGCAGGCCGCACTCGACTACGCGCGTTCGCGCCCCGATGTGGACGCGACCAGGCTCCTCGTGTTCGGACAAAGCCTTGGCGGCACCCACGCCATCGCCGCCGTGGGCGCGGGCAACCGCGAGGGAGTGCGCGCGGTCGCGCAGGAGGCGACGTTCTACTCGTATGCGCACATCGCAAACCAGAAGGTGCCGGGAGGCGGCTTGCTCATCGGCAACAAGTATTCGGCGGGCAAATACGTGGCAGCGCTTCCGCCGATCCCGCTGCTCATGATCCACGGCACGGCCGACAATGTCGTGCCGTATGAAAATGCCACGCGCCTGTTCGCGGCGGCGAGAGAGCCGAAAAAGTTGATCACGATCAACGGCGGCAGCCACATCGACGCCATGACCGAGGCGCAAGGCAATGTTTACCGTGACGAACTGGTGCGGTTTTTCGATGAGGCGTTGAAGTGATTGCGGGGCTTTTTTGCATCAATTTTTACGCCATTGGCAATTGACCGGCATTTGGGCCGTGGCATTGTTTTGTGCATTCTTCGTAACCCCGCGCATCTGTTGTCCAAACTTATGAAAATAAAAAACCTTCACTTTGCCTCGTGCCTTTTTGTCAGCGCGCTTGCTTTTGCGCAGCTCCACACACCGCTTCGAGCCGCCGCGCCCGAGCCTTACATCGAGGGTTCGCGCATGGGCTACCAGCTCGAAAACCAGAGCCTTAACCTGGCCGTGGTGCTTCCCGCCGGGAACCGTTACGCGACAACCGAATCGGGCGCGCCGAATCCCGATTACGCCACATTCACCGACGGCTATTGGGAAGTCTCGGAAAACAACGGCGCGAGCTGGCGCAAAATCGGCAGCGCACTGGAGGACTCGACCCTCTATTCGAGCGGCTCCTCGAACCCGCTTACCATCTGGGCGCTCGGCACAAACATGACCGGCTGGCAATATCGCGCCACCGTCACGATTTCCCACGACGGCGGTCAGTCCACCGCCACCCGCGCCGTTGTTTCGGAAAAACTCAACGTCAAGACATCCTTTCTCAATTGTCCGGCATCGCTCACCTTTGACGCGTCCGGCAATCTCTACGTGGCCGACATGCTCTCGCACGCCGTCCTGAAAATCACGGACGACAGCAAGGTTTCCGTTTTCGCCGGAAGCGCGACGGGCGAGTCCGGAACAACAAATGCCACGGGCACGGCCGCGCGTTTCGAATATCCGCGGGGCATCGCCTATCACAGCGGCACGCTCTACGTCGCCGATGCCGGCAACAACGCCATCCGTGTGATCGCGTCAGACGGCAAGGTCTCGACGCTCGCCGGTTCGGCCGGTCACGCCGGCGATTATCTGGAGGGCACGGGCGCCGGCGCCCGTTTTGATTATCCGACCGCGCTCACGGTTGATTCATACGGCAATGTTTACGTCGTTGATGCGGGCAACGGTGTGATTCGCAAAATCACGCCCGCGGGCACGACCTCGCATGTTGCGGGGGAATATTATAAAAACACCGGCGGAAGTGCGTCGGGAACCATGAACTGGGGGGCATCTGGCGGAGCCGTGCTCGGCACCGGAACCCTGATTACCACCGGCTCATGGATATTCGGTGGGGGAGGTGAAATTTACACGGGTGGCACCGGCGGCATTCTCGGCGGCGGTTTTCAAGGTTCAGGTATTGATATCACAGGCACCACCTCCGTTTCATTTCCTCCCCCGTCCGCATCGCAGTATTCATATCGCTTCAGCGGCGCGCTGGGCATCACGCTTTCACCGGACGGCAAATTGCTCCTCGTTGCCGATCCCGGCAACGACTCCTTCGTGATCGTAACCATCGCAACTGACGATATGGATTATTTCCAGATGTGCGTGAATGAACCCGCCTACGACACTATCGCGAATGCTTCCCCAAAGCCGATCAGTCCTGCCGGATTTTGTTATGACAGTGCCGGCAACCTCTACATTGTCGATGCCTACAGCTCGCGCATTGTGAAATTAACAACCTCGGGTTCCGGACACGTCCTCGCTGGCCTTACCAACTGGCTTTGGACAAGTGGTTCGAGCCTGTGGGAACTTTACTCGAACAGCTTTCAGGACGGCGACGCCTCGGAGGCGCTCTTTAACATTCCCTCCGATGTCGCCGTCAGTAGCAACGGAAGCATCTATGTGGCCGATTCCGAAAACGCGGCCATACGCAAAATCACGCAAAGCGGCACGACGGTCACCGTGAACACGCTCGCGCTCACCGCCGCGCCTATTGCAACCGGATCAACAGGCGGCGAAAACATCGCGGGCGGAAGCGAGTCATCCGGCGGCGGTGGCGGCGGCGCGCCTTCGGCGTGGTATCTGCTCGTGCTCGGCGCGCTTGCGGCGGCACGCCTGCGGCGCAAGTGAAACACGAGTCGGCGCCCGCCGGCTTTTGAATTTCGGTAGGGCGTGCTCGCCGAGCGCGCCGAGACTGACGGGAGACAAACGCGGCGGTCTCGGCGAGACCGCCCTGCCTTTCGACAAAAAACCGGAGCGGGCGGGCTCCGGTTTTTTGTCGCATCCCTTGCGGTTTGCGGTTCTGGAATTTTCTTAAAATCGCGGCGGCTTATTTGCCCATCGCTTGGAATTTGGGCGTGAGGTATTCCGCGCAACTGTCGAGCGAGGCAAGCTGCATGTAGTCCGCCTCGGGAACCTCGATGCCGTGGCGTTTGCGCAGTTCCATCACGATGTCCAGGAAGTCCATCGAGTCGAGTTGGAGCTGGTCGCGCAGGCGCACGTCGGGCTTGAGGTTGGTGAGATCTTCATCGGGCGCGATGTCGGCGATGATTTCGATCACGAGCTTTTTGCATTCGTCTTTGGTCATGTTGTGTTGTGTTTGGAAAAATGTCGGTTGGCGGGCCGCCGGGGGCTCAGGCGACGTATCGTTTTATGATGAGCGTGGAGTTGATGCCCAACATACCGAACGAGTTGTTGAGGATAGCGTCAACCCGTTTTGCCTTCACGGGCGCATTTATCACGAGGCCGGGGAGCGCGCACTTCGGGTCGAGGTTGTCCACATTGATCGTGGGGTGCACAACGAGGTCTTCGAAGCTGGGCAGGTTGCCCGCGAGTTCGAGCGCGCCCGCCGCGCCCATGGCGTGCCCGATGAAGCTCTTGGTGTTGTTGATGTATGTGTCGGGGCAATCCTGAAACACTGTGCGGAGGCCGTCGGCCTCCTGAACGTCGCCGAGCGGCGTGGCGGTGGCGTGCGTGTTGACGATGTGGATGTCCGACGGGCGCAAACCGGCGCGCCGGATCGAGGCGGCCACGCATTCCGCCTGGCGCTCGGGGTTCGGGAGCACGTAGTCGGAGGCGTCGGAGTTCACGTGGTAGCCGGAGATCTCGCCGTAGATTTTGGCGCCGCGCTTGAGCGCGTCGTCGAGGCGTTCGAGCGTGTAAAGCGCGCCGCCCTCGGAGATGACGATGCCGTTGCGCGCGAGGTCGAAGGGGCGCGAGGCCTTTTTCGGGTCGGAATGGGAGGCGAGCGCGTTCTGGCTTTTGAACGCGGCGAAGATGCCGAATGTGTGGATGCTTTCGCTCACGCCGCCGCAGATCGCGAGGTCGACCTCGCCGAGGCGGAGCATTTGCGCTGCGTGAATGAGGCCCATGTTGCCGGCGGCGCACGCCGCGCCGATCGTGTAGGCGGGGCCGGTGACGCCGAGGTTGAGCGAGGTTTCGCCGGCGGGGTTGTTGGCGACGGTGCGAGGGTTGTGGTAATGCGACCAGAACTTCGTGTCGTAGTTGTATTTCGAGAGGCTGTAGATTTCGTTTTCAGTCTCCACGTTGCCGTGCTCGGTGATGCCGATGTAAATGCCCGTGCGGTCCTTCGCGACGGATTCGACGGGAATCCCGGCGTCGGCCAGCGCCTCGTGCGCGCAGTAGATCGAGATCGACCCGGCGCGGGTGCCCACGCGCACCTCTTTTTTCTTCTGGTATTTGAGCGGATCGTAATGGCAGACGCCCGCGATCAGCGGTCCCATGTAGCGCACTTCGAGCGGTTCAATGCCGCCAACCCCGGCGAGGAGGTTTGCGCGAAACTCGGCAAGCGAATTGCCGTTTGGAGCGGTGAGGCCGACGCCTGTGATAACGATGCGAGGAAGATTCATGCGGACTTATATGCGGACAATGTGCGGGTTAATACGAAAAATGAAACGAAAATAGCTAGCCAACCCCCGCGCACAATCAATACAACATTCACTTCGCATGAATGTTTTAATTGCAGGTGGAGCTGGTTACATTGGCAGCCATTGCGTGCGCCAAGTGGCCGCCGCGGGTCATCGTCCCGTGGTGATTGATAATCTTGTGTTCGGCCATCGCGAGGCCGTCGCGCCCGACGTGCCCTTCTACGAGGCGAATCTCGGCGACGAGGCCGCCGTGGGCAAAATCCTCGTCGATGAAAAAATCGACATCGTGATGCACTTCGCGGCCTACATCTTTGTCGGCGAATCCGTCCAGGAGCCGATGAAGTATTACTTCAACAACGTCGTTTCCACGCTCCAGCTCCTGAGGACGATGCACTCGAAGGGCGTCAAAAAATTCGTCTTCTCCTCGACCGCGGCGACCTACGGCATCCCCGAAAAAATGCCCATCACGGAGGATTCCCCCACGAATCCGATCAACCCCTACGGCCAAACCAAGCTCGACGTTGAGCACGCCCTGCACGCCTTCGCGCGCGCCTACGGGCTCAGCGCGGCGGTGTTCCGCTATTTCAACGCCTCCGGCGCGTCCGAGGACGGCGCCATCGGCGAGGATCACTCGCCCGAGACGCACCTCATCCCGCTCGCCATCGGCGCGGCCACCGGGCAACGCCCGCCGCTCAAGCTCTTCGGCGGCGACTACCCGACGCCCGACGGCACCTGCCTGCGCGACTACATACACGTTGACGACCTGAGCCGCGCCCACATCGCCGCCTTCGACAAGCTCGCCGAGCCGGGCAAGGTGTTCACCTGGAATCTTGGCACGGGCACGCCCGTGTCCGTTTTGGAAATCATCCGCGCCGTTGAAAAAGTGACCGGCAAAAAAGTGCCCTACACCATCGCCCCGCGCCGCGAGGGCGATCCTCCCGCGCTCTACGCCGACTCCACCAAGGCGCAGCGGGAGCTCGGCTGGAAGATCAAATACCACGACATCGAATCCCTCGTCGCCAGCGCTTGGAACTGGCACTCGAAGCATCCGAACGGATACGGAAAGTAAGCGCGCGGCGAATCCCCCATAGGCGCTAACTTGTTTGTCATGCTTCGCACGCCAAGGGCGTGCGATTCGTCAGCCCAGAGTCGAGCTTGCGAGACTCCGAGTAAATTGTCTCCTACCACGCGCGCTTGGCGGGTTCGCTCTCCAGCGCGTCCTGCACTTCGCTCGAAAGCAGTGGAAAGAAATCCAGGCCCGTGCGCTGTTCTATCTCGCGCACGCTTGCCAAATATTTTGACGGATCCTCCTTCGCCGCGATTGCGCGGTGCGGCACCAAAAACGCCTCCGTGCGCATGAGCCCGGTGTCGGTGATGTCTTTGGTGGACGCGTCTTTTTCGTGCGTTGAGATTATCAGGAAAAACGCGTCCGGCACGCTTACGTCCGAGCCGATTTTGACGGGCGTTTTGCCCGCCTCGTAAACCGGGCCGCACATTACCCATACCTGGCTGAATCGGCGCGTGTAGCGCTCGATCACGCGCGCTTCCATCGCCTCCCAAAAGGCCGCGTTCAGGCCGTGCAACTGCGGCACGACATTCGACATGAGAAACGTCTCCACCTGCGCCTCCCCGCCATGGCACACCGCAATCGCGCGGTTCGGCGCCATGTGGCCGCGGTCGTATCCGGAGTTTGAATACGCGGAGGAGCGCACCTTGGCGCGCGTGCGCGGATCGGGCGCGAACTTGTCGGGGCGCTTGCCCGATTTGTATTTCGGCGGAAACACGCGGTAGGCCACCCATGCGGGGTTTCGGTGATTGTTGTCGTAGCCCGCGAGGTAGCCTTTGTTTTGCAAAAAATCCAGGGGTTCGGGCGACGCGGGCGTGCCGCCCAATACCATCAAGTCGCTTTCGATTGTCACGCCGGGGGCGACGGTTTTTCCGCGGGCGAGCGGGATTTTGTCCGAAAGCAAATCGAGCCAGAAAACCAGCTCGCGGGGCATCGACTTGTTTTCACGCGCAAGGTCGATCACGTTGAGCGTCACGGATTCGATGCGTTCCCGCGTGGCGGGCGGGGAGAGGCGGTGCCAGATCGCAACCCCGCCCAGCAATCCAAAAACGACCAGCCCGCAAACAATCAGGCGGCGCAAATTCATGCGCCTGCGATTGCGCGTTTTTTTGCGGGATTTGCCCCTTGCCATGTCTTACTTCGCCGGTCCCCAGTGGCTGGTGAACGGATAAAACACCCACAGCGGGCGCCCCACCGCGTCCTTCTTCGGCACCTCGCCCCAGTAGCGGCTGTCGAGGCTGTTGTTGGAATTGTCGCCGAGCGCGATGTATCCATCCTTGGACACAGTGTATTTTTGGCCGGGAACAAGCGTGGGGTGGGGATACGCCGGGGTGACCGTTCCGTTCACATAACCGAGATATTTTCCGGAACGCGCGGCATTGTCCTCAAAGGCCTGCGCGCCCGTGATCGGCGCCCCGTTGCGGTAAAGGCACGGAGGGCGGATTTCCAGGACGTCGCCCGCGCCGCCGATGAAACGCTTGATGTAATAGCTGTCGCCGAGGCCCTCGATGTTGCGCGTGCGAAACACAAAACTGGAGCCCACCTTTGGCTTCACAAAATGGTAGCTCATGCGATCCACAAAAAGCTGGTCGCCCGTGATGATGTCGAACGAGAGGACACGCTCGCCCGCGCGCACATGTTTGCCCGTGCGCAGCATGTATGCGGGCACCCTGTCGCCGGACTCCGTCGCCAAATAACCTCTCGTGACGCGGCCTTCCTCGCCGGCTTTTTGAACCAAGTGCGCGAAGTCAACCGCCTTCGGATCGATCATGTCCTTGATAGCCCAGTCCATCGCAAAATCCTCGGGAACACTGACGGAAACGGTTTGGTTTCCGACAAGCACGTAGTAGCGCCTTTGCTTTTGGGGAAGGACGAGCCAGTGCCGCCCCGTGGATTCCGTTCCAAGCGGGCGCATTCCGGAAAAAGGAATCACAATCTCGCCGTCCACCGGCGCGTCGACACGGTAGGCGCTCGCGCCAAGTGCCAGCGTGCGAAACAGCCGCGCGGCCGCGCCCGGCTCGTCCTCGATCTTCGCGTGCACTTCGGGAAACATGCCGTTGTAGGTGGGCCACATCGAGTTGGTCGGAATCTTGAACGGCTGCACAAAAAACTGCCTCATTCCGATCAGCAGGATCGCCGCGACCACAAAGAACTCCACCCACTCGCGCAATCCGCTGTGCGGATAAATGCGCCCGCCTGTTTTTCGCAGCACCGGCTCCAGTTCCTCGATGGACAGCTTGAGTTTTTCGGCCCCGGCTTTTTCGCGAACCTGCGTGCGCAGGGTCTCCGTCTTTTTCTGCAAGTCGGCGAGCTCGGCCTCGCTCAGTTCGTCGCGCCGGTAGTTAAAAACACGATCCGCGACATCGAGCCAGTTGCGCGCATTGGCGCGCATTTGTTTATCGGGCGAGGTGAAGAGTCCGAACATGGGAGGGAAGTTCTGAAAACCTGAAAGCCTGAGGGCTGAAGGTTCGTTGGTGTATGATTTGAGCGGTTTGGGCGATTGTTTTTTCAGCCTTCAGGTTTTCAGTTCTTCAGAACTTGTATGAACGCGTCCGGGGGGATCGAAACCTTGCCGATTTGTTTCATCTTCTTTTTGCCCTCCTTCTGCTTTTCGAGGAGCTTGCGCTTGCGGGTGATGTCGCCGCCGTAGCATTTTGCGGTCACGTCCTTGCGCATTTCGCGGACGTTTTCGCGCGCGATGATCTTGCCGCCGATTGCGGCCTGGATTGCCACGCGGAACATTTGCGGCGGGATGATCTCGGCGAGTTTTTCGCAAAGCTCGCGGCCCTTTCCCTCGGCCTTGCTTCGGTGCACGATGCTTGAGAATGCGTCGACCGGCTCGCCGTTGATGAGAATGTCCATCTTGACGAGGTCGTCGGCCTTGTATTCGCCGAGCTCGTAATCCATCGAGCCGTAGCCGTGCGTGACGCTCTTCAGCCGGTCGTTAAAATCGACGAGGATTTCGTTGAGCGGAAGGATGGCGGTGAGCATGACGCGGTTGGCGTCGAGTGTGTCGGTGTGGTCAATGACGCCGCGTTTTTCCATGATGAGCGAGAGGATGTCGCCCATGCAGGTGTTGGGAATGAGGATCGACGCGCGGATGGTGGGTTCGGCGATGTATTCGATGGTGCCGGGATCGGGCAGGAGCACGGGATTGTCCACGTCGATCTCGGGCAGGCCGTGCGCCTTCACATGGTAAACGACGCTCGGGTAGGTGGAGATGATTTCCACGTCGTGCTCGCGCCGGATGCGCTCCTGGATGATTTCCATGTGCAGCAGTCCGAGAAACCCGCAGCGAAAACCGAAACCGAGCGCGAGGGAACTCTCCGACTGGTATTGAAACGCGGCGTCGTTGAGGCGGAGGCGTCCGAGCGCGGCCTTGAGTTTTTCGTAGTCATTGGACTCGAGCGGATACAGTCCGCAAAAAACCATCGGGCGCACCTCCTTGTAGCCGGGGAGCATCTCGGTGGCGGGCTGGCGCGTTTGCGTAATGGTGTCGCCGATTTTGATGTCCGAAGTGTCCTTGATGTTGGAGACGACATAACCGACATCGCCCTCGCCGAGCATGTCGATTTTCACCATCTTCGGGGTGAAGATGCCGACCTCCTTGATCTCCGCCTTTTGGCCGGTGCTCATCAGCGTCATGCCGTCGCCGGCGCGCAGCGCCCCGGAAAAGACGCGCGCGTAAGTGATGACGCCGCGGTAGGAATCGTAAAGCGAATCGAAGACAAGCGCGCGCGTGCCATTGTGGTCGCGCCAGCGCGGAGGCGGAATGCGCGTGACGACGGCCTCCAGAATATCCTGGATGCCGATGCCGGACTTGCCCGAGGCGAGAATGGCCTCGTCGTGCGGAATAAAAAGAATGTCCTCGAGTTGCTGGAGGCAGAGGTCGAGGTTTGCGCTGGGAAGGTCGATCTTGTTGATGACGGGGATGACCTTGAGGTCTTGTCCGGTGGCGAGATGCGCGTTGGCGACCGTCTGCGCCTCGACGCCCTGCGCCGCGTCGATGAGGAGCACCGCGCCCTCGCAAGCGGCGAGCGAGCGCGAGACCTCGTAGGAAAAGTCGACGTGCCCCGGCGTATCCATGAGGTTGAGCTTGTAAGTGCGCCCGTCCTTGGCGCGGTAGTGCATGGTGACGGGGTGGCTCTTGATGGTGATGCCGCGCTCTTTTTCAAGGTCCATGGCGTCGAGGTGCTGGTCGGTGAGGACTCGTTGTTCGACGGTGTTGGTGTGTTCGAGCAGGCGGTCGGAAAGCGTCGTCTTGCCGTGGTCGACGTGGGCAATGATGCAGAAATTGCGTGTCAGGATTTCGTCCATTCTGGTGCGTAAAAAGTCTGGTGCGGTAAGGGCGTCGCGATTCGTGTTGATTGGCGTGTGATTTGAAACCCGTCAAGTTGCAGGCGGAAGCGCGCGGGAGCAAGCGGCGAAATTACGGAAAAATCAGTGTTGATTTCCGCGCGCAGGCGGGCACGGTTTTGTGCTCCCGCCTATTTTTGCGGGCAAAAAACTGTCGGACGCTTAGCTCAGTTGGTTAGAGCACGTGCTTCACACGCACGGGGTCACTGGTTCGAGTCCAGTAGCGTCCACCATTTTTTTGGCAAGCTGCGAGGCGGTCAGCGTTGATAACGCCTCTTGTGAAACAGAGGTTTTCATGGGAATGAGCAAGTCGCCGAGGATTTTGGAAAGGCGACGGGATTTTTAAGGGCTCTTCGCTTGGGCACCCTTTTCTTCAGACCAAGAGAGTTTCCACAATCTGCTTTCGGACTGCCGATGGTAAGGCCGGATCCCACGGGCTGGAAGCCTGTGCCGCTCCAAAAAAAGCGGCGGACTTTTTTAGGCCGCCGCTTTTGCAGAAGATTGTTTTTGATATTCGTTTCCTTACAGCGATTGCGCGGCGGCGACGACGGCTTCGGCGGTGATGCCGAGCTCTTTCATCACGGTGCCGCCGGGGGCGCTGATGCCGAAGCGGTCGATGCCGATGCAGATGCCGTCGAGTCCGACGTATTCGCGCCAGAGCGCCGTCACGCCCGCCTCAATCGAGACGCGCTTGCGGCAGTCGGGCGGGAGGATCGAGTCGCGGTATTCCTTCGGCTGCTCGTTGAAGCGCTTGAAGCTGGGTATCGAGACGACGCGCGCGCCGGGGCCGAGGATTTTCGCGGCGGCGACGGCGTGCTGCACTTCGCTGCCGGCGGCCAGGAGGATGTGCGTGAGCGGAGCGGTTTCCTGGATGGCGACGTAGCCGCCTTTCAACACGCCGGCGCGGCGGATGTGCGGCGGGATGTCGTTGAGCATCGGCAGCGCCTGGCGCGTGAGCGCGAGGAGCGTGGGGCCGTCGGTGCGCTCGAGCGCGGCGGCATAGGCGCCCGCGGTTTCCTCGGGGTCGGCGGGGCGGATGACGTCCATGTTCGGAATAACGCGGAGGCCGCTGACGGTTTCAACGGGTTGGTGCGTGGGGCCGTCCTCGCCGACGCCGACCGAGTCGTGCGTGTAGATGTAGGTGACGGGGAGCTTGGCGAGCGCGGCGATGCGCATCGAGGGGCGCGAGTAGTCGGCGAACACGAGGAACGTGGCGCACGAGGTGCGGAAGATGCCGTCGTAGGCGATGCCGTTGTTGATGGCGGCCATGGCGTGCTCGCGGATGCCGTAGCGGATGTTGCGCCCGGCGCGGTTGGTTTTGTCGAAGTCGGCCGAGGCCGCGATGTAGTTGAGCGTGGAGCCGTAGAGGTCGGCGCTGCCGGAGACGAGGAGCGGGAGCTCGGCGGCGAGGGGCTGGAGTATCTCCTTGCCCGCGGCGCGCGTGGCGAGCTTGGCGTCGGCGGCGAACATCGGGATCACGTTTTCGGCGAGGTGCGCGGCGCTGATCGGCGTGTTGCGCGAGTCGAGGATCGCGGCCTTGTCGGGGTTGGCCTCGCGCCAGGCCTTGTAGGTTTTGCCCCATTTGTTGTAGGCGCGGACGAGGCGTTTTTTGTGGTTGGCGAAGTAGGCTTTGACGTCGTCGCTCACGTGGAAGAGCTGGTCGGCGGGTAGGCCGAGTCCGGCGCGCGCGGCGGCGGCGAATTTCGCGCCGCCCTCGCCGTGGCCTTTCGAGGTGCCCTCAACTTCGGCGATGCCTTTGCCGATGATTGTTTTTGCAATGATGAGCTGCGGTTTGCCGGTCTTGGCTTTCTTGGCCTTGTTGACGGCTTTGTGGATGGCTGCGATGTCGTGGCCCTCGGCGAGCGTGATCACGTCCCAGCCGATGGCCTTGAAGCGGGCGGCGGTGTTTTCGTTTTGCGACTTGTCGGCCATGGCGTCGAGGGTGACGTCGTTTGAGTCGTAGATGAGGATGAGGTTGTCGAGACCCTGAAATCCGGCGAAGGCGGCGGCTTCCATGGCGACGCCTTCCTGCATGCAGCCGTCGCCGGCGAGCGTGATGATGTGGTTGTCGAAGATGGTGTGCTCGGGGGTGTTGAAGCGCGCCTCGGCCATTTTGCCGGAGACGGCGTAACCGACGGCGTTGGCGATGCCCTGGCCGAGCGGGCCGGTGGTGGCCTCGACGCCCGGGGTTTCGTCGAACTCGGGGTGGCCGGGGGTCTTGCTGTGGAGCTGGCGGAAGTTTTTGACCTCGTCGAGCGGGAGGTCGTAGCCGCTCATGTGGAGCCAGGCGTAGAGGAACATGGAGCCGTGGCCGCCGGAGAGCACGAAGCGGTCGCGGTTGAGCCATTTGGGATCGGCGGGATTGTGCTGGAGGGCGCCGCCGTAGAGGACGGCGCCGATTTCGGCGCAGCCGAGCGGGAGGCCGAGGTGGCCGGAGCTGCATTTATGGACGGCGTCGATGGCGAGGCCGCGGGCTTGGTTGGCTGCTTTTGCAAGGAGGTTGGTTTCGAGTGCCATGATGGTTGTTTTTTGGTGCTGTAAAAAGGCGCGTTATGCGTTTGGTGAAAAAGACAAAGGTTTAAAGTGAAGAGGCAAGGGAGATGCGTGAAAAGGGAAAAATGGCGCGGCGTTTTGACGCCGAGGCGTTTGCGGGGTTGCAAACACCGGATGTTGTCCCATTCTAGCAAGATGCCGATGACCATTGACCAGATCGTGAATGAAACACGTTCGCTGCCGCGTGATGTGGTGGCGGAACTGGTCGATCGTATTTTGATGGAGTCTCACGGCGGCCAGAATGCGGAACATTCCGCCGCGTGGTCGGCGGTCGTTCATTCGCGCATCGGCGATATTCGGAGCGGAAAAATCAAGGGCATTCCGGCGGAGCAGTCATCGAAAAAAATCAGGCAAATCGTCGGAAGGTGATGCCCGATGAAGCCCGTCGTTCTTCACCCCGAGGCCGATGAGGAATATGCCGTCGCAGCCAAACATTACGCGAACATAAGCCGGCAATTGGGCGGGCGTTTTTATGACGAGATCGAAAGGTTGATTTTGGAAATCAGAAAATCCCCGGCGCAGTTCCGACAATACGAGCCGCCTGCAAGGAGAAACTTGGGGCGTTCATTTCCATTTGCCGTTGTTTATCTCGACGAGCCGGACTGCGTGTGGGTGGTCGCGATCATGCACCTGCATCGCGAGCCGGATTATTGGAAGCGGCGGCTTGGGTGAGCGTCACCGTTTCCAGAGCGCGAGCAGTTCCCTGGCGGCGGCGAGGGAGGGTTTTTGGTCGTTGGCGACGGCGTGCTCGATTTGAGGGAGCAGCGCCTTCACGCCGGGGGCCTGGTAAAACTCACTCAACAGCGCCTCGCGTATGAGCGAGTGCATCCATGCGATGGACTGGTCGCGGCGGCGTTCGTCGAGGATTCCGCTTTCGCGGCAGGTCTTGAAGAAGTTGAGCACGGTTTCCCAAACCCTGTCGATGCCCTCGCCGGTGATCGCGGACGCGGTGAGCGCGGGAGTGGTCCAGCCTTCGGTGGCGGGGCGCAGGTAGTGGAGCACGCGTTCGAGTTCGGCGCGCGCGGCCATGGCGCGAATTTTGTTATCACCGTCGGCCTTGTTCACGACCATGATGTCGGCAAGTTCCATGATGCCTTTTTTGATGCCCTGCACTTCGTCGCCCGCGCCGGCGATGGAGAGGAGCAGGAAACAATCGACCATGGAGCGCACGGTGACCTCGCTTTGGCCGACGCCGACGGTTTCGACAATGATCACGTCGTAGCCGGCGGCCTCGCAGAGGAGAATGGTTTCGCGGCTTTTGCGCGCGACGCCGCCGAGCGAACCGCCCGAGGGCGAGGGGCGGATGAATGCGCCGGGCTGGCGTCCGAGTTTTTCCATGCGCACCTTGTCGCCGAGGATGCTGCCGCCGTGCACACTGCTCGACGGATCGACGGCGAGGACGGCGACACGGTGGCCTTTTTCGCAGAGGTGCGTGCCGAGGCTTTCGATCGTGGTGCTCTTGCCCGCGCCGGGGATGCCGGTGATGCCGACGCGCATGGACTTGCCGGTGTCGGGGAGGATGCGCGCGAGGAGCTGCTGCGCCTGCTCCTGGTGCGCGGCGACGCTGCTTTCGACGAGCGTGATCGCGCGCGCGAGGATGGTCGTATCCTGTTTTTGGATACCCTCGACGTAGTCGTCGATCGAGAGCTTGCGGCGGCGCGGCGGGGTGGCGGAGGGCGGCGCGAAGTCGCCGGTTTGTTTCACGCCCTCGATCACCCAGGTGGCAAAGGCGGAGCCGGCGTTTTCCGGAACCCAGTCGGGGCGTCCGCCCGTCGCGGGTTGTTCGTGCGCGGGTGTGTGCGGATTTTTTTCAGGCTTTTCTGACACGGCGCAAAGGGATGGCGGTTACTTGGCGTCAACGCCGAAGAGTTTTTCCTCGGCGGCGACAACGG
Source organism: Ereboglobus sp. PH5-5 (assembly GCF_029504805.1). NCBI lineage: Bacteria > Pseudomonadati > Verrucomicrobiota > Opitutia > Opitutales > Opitutaceae > Ereboglobus > Ereboglobus sp. PH5-5. Next base: position 22,745 of record NZ_JAQFIT010000010.1, read on the forward strand.
CTTGGATGAATTCCCCGGGGGTTGTCGCGTTCATGAGAACCTCGCGGTTTTCGGGTTCCTTGAGCAGGCGGCAGAGCGCGCTGACGATGGCGAGGTAGGTGCCGGGATTTGTCTTCGGCGTGCCGAGCACGAACATGAGTTTTACGATCTGGTTGCAGTTTTCAAACACGACGCCCTTCTCGCTGCGACCGACGGCGAGCACGATTTTTTGCACATGCTCGGTGCGTGCGTGCGGAATCGCGATTTCGTTGCCGAGGCAGGTGGTGTCGAGGCGTTCGCGCGCGAGCAGCTCGTTGTAGAAGCCCTGGAAATTAGTGACATTGGGGTGGCCGTCGAGGAGCCGCGCAACTTCGTTGATCGCGGCGGTTCTCCGCGCGCTCTTGATGGAGAGCGTGACGCGGGAAGGGTCCAGGAGTTGTGAGAGGCGGCCAATCATTGCTGATGTCGGTTGATGGTTAAGCAAAGAAACAGAGAGAGCCCGCGCGCGCGAGTTTGCAAGGGAGGAATCGCCCAAGAAAACGATTTTTTGAAGAAGCAAATAAAATTGCAGCCCGCGCGAAGGCCGCGCATGACTCGGGCATGACTTCTCTTCGTTTCCTTCGGTTGACGGCGGCGCTGGCCGCCTGCGCGGCGGGGTTGTTTTTCGCCCCTGAAGTTTGCGCGGGCGCGGGATTTTCGGGCGGGCTCAGCAAGGCCGACTACGAGGCGGCGGGTTTGACGAAATTGTCCGCCGCCGAGCGGGCGCATCTCGACGCGCTTGTGCGGGCGCATGCCGCGGGGGCGTGTGTTGCGAACGCTGAAACGCAGGCTGCGGCCAAGCCCATCGGGGATGAACCAGTGGCGGTGGTTGCGACGGACGCGGCAACTGCAAAACCAAAATCCCCGCCCAAACCGAACCGGCAAAAGGTGAAGGTCGATCCCGGCACCGAGATCGAATACAACACGATGGAGCTTGAGCTGGCGGGCACGTTTGCGGGGTTCGAGAAGGGCACGGTTTTCACGCTTTCAAACGGACAGCGCTGGAAGGTGGTTTCCGGTTCGTATTCGTGCGGCCCCGATCCGCGCGTCAAAAAGGTGCGCGTGAAGCCGGGCGTGCTGGGCAGCTTCTTTCTGGAGTTTGAGCGGGTGAAAACCCAAGCGAAGGTGAAGCTGGTGAAGTAGCCGAAAACGAAACGTCCGCGTCCGCGTTACGCGCGCTTCGCGGCTTCGATGCGTTCGCGCATGGGCACGTAGTCGCGGAGTGTGTGGCCGGTGTAGATTTGGCGCGGGCGGTAGATTCTGCCTTTCGGGTTTGCCGCGATTTCGCGCCATTGGGCGATCCAGCCGGGCATGCGCCCGATGGCGAACATCACGGTGAACATGTCGGTCGGGAGGCCGATGGCGCGCATGATCAGGCCCGAGTAAAAATCGACGTTCGGGTAGAGTTTGCGCGATATGAAATACTCGTCGTTGAGCGCGGCTTCCTCAAGTTTCATGGCGATGTTGAGGAGCGGGTCGTTTTTGATGCCGAGGCTCGCGAGCGCGTCGTGGAAGCTTTGCTTGATGATTTTTGCGCGCGGGTCGTAGTTGCGATACACGCGGTGGCCGAAGCCCATCAACCGCTGTCCCTTGCCCGCCTTTGCCGCGGCGATGAATTTCGTGCCGTCGTCGCCGTCGTCGTGGATGTGCTGGAGCATTTCGATCACGGCCGCGTTGGCGCCGCCGTGGAGCGGGCCCCAGAGCGCGCACACGCCGGAGGCGATTGAGGCGAAGAGATTGGCGCCGGCGGAGGCGACCATTTTTACGGTCGAGGTCGAGCAGTTTTGCTCGTGGTCGGCGTGCAGGAGCAGGAAGAGATTGAGGGCGCGCGCGACTTCCTCCTTCGCGATGTATTCGTTGTAGGGGTCGGTGAACAGCATGTGGAGGAAGTTTTCGCAGTAGCCGAAGTTCGGGCGCGGATAATTGAAGGGCTTGCCCATGTTCACCCGGTAGGTGTGCGCGGCGATGGTGCGCACCTTGGAAATGGCGACGGCGGCGGCCTCGTCGAAGTGCTCGAGGTCCTGCTGGTGGTTGTTGCTGGCGAGGTGCGGGTAGTAGGCGCCGAGGGCGTTGAGGCTCGCGGAGAGCACGGCCATCGGATGCGCGTCGCGCGGGAAGTTCTGGATGAAGCGCACCATGCCCTCGCGCAGCGCGGCGTTGTCCGAGAGGAGGCGTCCGAACCTGGCGCGTTCGTGGGGCTTGGGCAGCTCGCCGTTCATTATTAGATAGGCGGTTTCCACGAAGTTGGATTTTTCGGCGAGCTGCTCGATCGGGTAGCCGCGGTAGCGCAGGATTCCCTTTTCGCCGTCGATGAAGGTGACCTCGCTTTTGCACGAGCCGGTGTTGGCGTAGCCTTCGTCGAAAGTGATCGCGCCGGTGTCCGCTCGCAAGCGGCTCATATCGATGGCGATTTCGCCTTCGGTTCCTGTGATGACCGGCAGTGTGAGTTCCTTGTTGTTGAATTTGAGGAGGGCGTCGGAGGACATGGTTGTGGATAATGCAGGCTGGATTGCGCGGCATGCAAAGAAAAGTTGCGTTTTTTGTGCAAATATTCTTTTCACCTTTAGCGAAAATTTGACCAGCGGACTCGCGGGCGCAGACCAAAAAACGTCGCGGGTAAAAACAACTCCAATAAAATCACCCCGTTCATAAGCATTATGAAAAAAAACATAAACCGCCGTCGTTTTCTCAGTCATGCCGCAACCGGAGGCGCGGGCCTGATTCTGTCATCCGCGCTGCGCGCGCAACCTTCAGCCGGTGAAAAAACCGTCGCGCCGCAGCCGCCGAAGTTCGAGGTTCGCCCCCTTGGCAAAACCGGCATCAAGCTCCCCGTCCTCAGCATGGGCGTGATGAGAGCCGACAATCCCAACCTCGTCAGGGCGGCCCTGCGCAACGGCGTCGTGCATTTCGACACGGCGCACAGTTACCAGCGCGGCAACAACGAAACCATGCTCGGCAAGGTGCTCAAGGGCGTGCCGCGCGACCAGTTTGTCATTGCGACGAAAGTCGGCGTCCGCCGGGAAATCTTCAACGACAACGCCCCGGATATTTTCATGGAAAAGTTCAACACGAGCATGGAGCGCCTCGGGCTTGAATACGTGGACATCCTTTATCTCCACGGGGTCAACTCCGGGAAGGCCGTGCTTCACGAACCGATCCACAATGTCATGCGAACTTTGAAAAAACAGGGGCGCATCAAGCATTGCGGCGTCTCCACGCACGACAAGGAGCCCGAGGTCATCGACGCCGTCATCAAGGGCAAGTTTTATGAGGTCGTGCTCACGGCGTATAATTTCAAGAAGCAGCAAAGCCTCGATATAAAATCCGCCATCGCGCGCGCCGCCGCCGCCGGCATCGGCATCGTCGCGATGAAAACAATGGCCGGCGCGAAAGACATAAACGTGTCCGCCGCGCTCAAGTGGGCGTTGCGGGATAAAAACGTGACCACGGCGATTCCCGGCTACACAAACTTCGACGAACTCGACGTGTGCCTCGAATCCGCCGCCAGTCTCGCCTACACGCCCGAGGAAAAGGCGTTCATCGACGGCGGCAAAAAAGTCGCCTCGCTCTACTGCACGCAATGCCACGGATGCGACGGCCAGTGCCCTCAAAATCTGCCGATCCCCGACCTCATGCGCGCCTACATGTATGCGCACGGCTATCGCCAGCCCGGCCTCGCCAAGGAAACCATCACCGAGCTCGGCCTGCCCGACAATCCCTGCGGCGATTGCGAAACCTGCACCGTCAACTGCCGCTCAGGGTTTCTCGTTGCCGAAAAAATCCGCGACATCTCCCGCATTCGCAACGTGCCCGACGAGTTTTTGGTGTAGCCAAATCGCGCAAAACACCGCGTTCATCCCGTCTCGTTTGTCCCGTTCATCCCGCCGGTCGCATGGGGCTTATTCATACCATGAAAAAAATCATCCTCGCACTATTCGTTTTTCCCGTCGTTTTCGCCGCGCTCACATTCGCCCAAACCCCGAGGGAACTCGTCGCCATGCTGCCGAAAATCGACGGCTGGACGATTTCCAAGCAAGTTGAGGTTTTCACCGGTGATAATCTTTTCGACCGCATCAACGGCGCGGCCGAGGGGTATCTGAAGTGCAACTTTGCCGAGATGACCTCCGTCGATTACACAAAGGACGGCACGGACAAATACGTGACGCTGCAAATGTATCGCCACGCCACGCCGTTTGACGCCTTTGCCATATACTCCGCCGAACGCTCGCCGGGGCCAGCCTTCCTCCAAATTGGCGCTGAGGGTTATCGCGCCGCCGGCCTGGTTCATTTTCTATCCGGCAGCATGTATGTGAAAGTGACGACCTCCGACGAAAGTCCGGAAACCCCGGTCATGATGGAAAAAGTCGCGCGCACGCTCGCGGCCAAAATTGACCCCGCCGCCGCGCTTCCCGCAATCCTGAAGGCGTTTCCGCGGAAGAACAAACGGGCGCTCTCCGAGACCTACATCGTTGACAGTTTCCTCGGCCACAAATTCATGCTCCCCGCATGGAGCGCCACCTATGACAAAAACGGGAAGGACTATGCCATGTTTATCATAGACGGAAAAACAAAGGCGGGGATCGAAAAGCTGCTCGGCGACTACGCAAAATTCAACCGGCAGAAATCCGCGCCCCAAGAAGGCGCGTTTGTGATGCCCGACCGCTTCAACGGCGACATCCCGATGCTCTGGCGCGGCCAATACCTCTTCGGCATCACCAACGACAGCGGCGCCGACATTGATGCGAGCGCGCTTTTGGCGCGGCTTGCGGAAGCCGTGAAGTAGAAGGCCGGAGGCGCGCCCCCTGTGCATGCGATTTCCCTTTTAACCCCAAATGCATTCTGGCATTAAGCGTTAATTCACGAAACTTTTCCTCCCGGTAGGCGACTTATTTTTTCTCATGCGATTTTTCAGAGCGATCCTGCTTTTCACAACGACACTGGCCGTTGCGGCATTTGCGCGCGCGGCCGACATGCCGGCGGCGCAAGGGCCGACTCCCGTATGGGAGGCCGGGCTGCCCAAGTTCGACGCGGGCGCCTATGACGCGAAGGTCGAGCTGCTGCTCTCGAAATACGAGGCGTCCACGGGGCGCAAACTCGCGCCGGGACCGAAGAAAAAAGTGGGGCTCAAAATCTACACGGACTCGGGGCCTGGCATGGCCACGCCGATCGCGCTGGTGAAGGCGGTTATTGCCGCGATGGAAAGGCGCGGATTTGAAACGGAGGGTATTTTCATTGTCGGGTTGAACCAGCTGCGCCTGCGCATGACCGGATACCTGCCGGCATACGCGCAAGGAGATTATCCGTTCAAGGGGCACCCGGTTTACGTGCTGGAGTCGGGCCGGTATTACGATCCGGTTTGGTTTTACGACAGCCCGCTGCCGTCGCGCTTCGATTCGATTTTTGCGGAGAAAAGCGTGGAGGATCAAAATCCGAACACGACCAAGGAGCAGGACCGCAAGAGCTTCCTCGCCACGCCGCTCTTTCTCGACGCGGATTTTTGGATCAACCTGCCGGTGTTCACCGACCATCCGATTCTCGGCATCAACGGCTCGCTGGTGAACGCGACGCTCTGGAACGCGAGCAACACGGCGCGCTTTTTCCGCAGTCCGGCCAACGCGCCCGCGGCGGTCGCCGAGATGAGCGCGATCCCCGAGCTCCGCCAGACGTGGGCGCTCACGATTGCGAGCCTGGAGCACTACCAATACATCGGCGGGCCGTATTTTAACTCGCTCTACACGGTGTCGGAGCCGGTGCTTTGGTTGAGCAGCGACCCAGTGGCGCTCGACTCGATGGTTTTGGAGCGCATCAACCGCTGGCGCGAACGCAACGGCTTCCGCGCGGTGTCCGAGGACATTCACACGCTCGGTTTTGCCGAAACGCTCGGCGTCGGCTCCACGCGCATCACCCCGGAGCGCGTGATCAATGTGGACAAATGAGCGGTCGCGCTTTAGCGCGAGATTATCAAGGAGTGCGAAATAAAAGGGACATTGCTTGAAGCCCAACGGGCTTCTGTCCTCTAGCCCAAGGTTGCGAGCGCAGCGAGCTACCTTGGGTATGGTGAATATGACAAACAACCCCAACGGGTTGCGGTATCTTTCTCATGGCACCCGGGGTAGGCGCTCGCGGCTCGCACCAACCCGGGCTAAGGGACTCATCCCCGTTGGGGATGAGCGTTCCGCCGTTTCGTATTGCGCATGTCGCCTGATTGCATGAACGCCTCGTGAAAGGCGAAGGCGTTTTTTTAGTCGGCGGGTGTCTGGCCTTGGGGAGGCGCGCGGTGTTTCAAATCCTGGCGGGGCTGTTTCACCGAAACAGTTTCTTTTATGCCTCCACCCAGACGGCAAGCCCGCTCGCCTCGAAACGGCAGGTTCTTTTGGGCTTCCCTTAGAATTGATTTGCCAGCAAGCGGGCACAGTTACTTCTTTTGACCTTCACACAAATTTATCAGCACCCAAACAACCAAAATCACATCGCACAACACCATGGCCGAACTTGTAGGAAATGTCTTGGTGGGCCAGTCAGGAGGCCCCACCGCCGTTATCAACGCCAGCGTAGCCGGAGTCGTCTCCGAAGCACTCAACCATGAGTGCATCGAGGAAATCTATGGCACGCTCAACGGCGTGCTCGGCATCCTTAATGAGGATTTCGTCGACCTCGCCTCCGAATCGCAACAGGTCATCCGCGGCCTCCGTTACACGCCCGGTGCCGCGCTCGGCACCTGCCGCTACAAGCTCAAGAAACAGCAGGATTTCGAGCGCGTTCTCGAGGTCTTCAAGGCGCACAACATCCGCTACTTCTTCTACGCGGGCGGCAACGACTCGCAGGATACCGCCGACAAAATTTCCAAGCTCGCCCAAGAGCAAAACTACGACCTGCGCGTCATCGGCATTCCCAAGACCATCGACAACGACCTGCCCGTCACCGACCATTGCCCCGGCTACGGTTCCGTCATCAAGCACATCTGCTCCACCGTTCGCCAGGTTGCCTGCGACAACGAGGCCATGGGCCAGCACGACCTCGTGCAAATCATCGAGGTCATGGGTCGCAACGCGGGCTGGATTGCCGCCGGCGCCGCGCTCGCCAAGCGTCGCGACCAGCCCAACGATCCCCCGCACCTCATCTATTTGCCCGAGGTCGCCTTCTCGACAGAGAAGTTCGTCGGCGACGTGCAACGCGTTCTCAAGCGCGAAAAATACTGCATGATTGTCGTGGGCGAGGGCCTCATCGACGCCGACGGCAACTACGTTTCCGCCGATGACAAAACCGACGCCTTCGGCCATGCCCAGCTCGGTGGCGCGGCCGACTACCTGAAGGGTCTTGTCGAACAAAACTTCCCGACCGTGAAATGCCGCACCGTCAAGCTCGGCATGGCGCAGCGCGCCGCGGTCATTGGCGGCTCGAAAGCCGACGCCGACGAGGCCTATCTCGCTGGACAAGCAGCGGTCAAAGCCGCCGTCGTTGAAGCCGAGACCGACAAAATGGTCACGCTCCTGCGCGGCGACACCGACCACTACAGCTGCGAAACCGGACTCGCCCCGCTTGGCGACATCGCCAACGGCGTGAAGAAACTCCCCCGCGAGTGGATCAACGAGGACGGCGTGAGCATGAGCAACCAGTTCATCCGCTACGCGCAGCCGCTCATCCAGGGCGAAACGGTCGTTCCCTACGAAAACGGCCTGCCCGCCTTCGTGAAACTCGAAAAAGTGCGCGTGGACAAAGCGCTCCCCGCATACGAAATCTGAGCCGGCGGCAAACACGCACGCACACTTAATTCTCTCTCAAAGCGCCGCGTTTTGCGGCGCTTTTTTTGCGTGTGGTTGTCCCGGCTCGTTTCAACGTAAATCGACTTGAATCGACTCAAGTCGATTTATGCCGGTTTAAGTTGTTCCGCCTTGGGCCGGCTTGAGTTTTTCGCCGAATGCGAAGGGCGGGTGTGTGCCGTCGATCGGGTTTTCGGCGAAAAGCTGCTCGAGCGTTTTGGTGAAAACCGGCTCGCGGTTTATCGCCTTGATCGCGGCGTGATACTGCGCGCTCACGGGATCAATGCTGTCGAGCAGCATGCCCGAGGGGTCCTCGCCAATGTTCTCAAAGAGCTCCTTGAACTCGCCGAGCGTGATGCGGTTGAGCGGCCGCGCCGGTTGATACAGATAGTCCGACGCCGCCTCGCGTTTGGCCGGCGGCGGCACGGCTGAAATCAGCCCGAGGTCCTTCAGGCGGTTGAGGCATTCGTTGAGGATTTGCGCGGGCGCCTTGATCGTGTCGCCGAGTTGCGAGACGGTGCACGGCGGCATGCACGCCTGGAAACGCCGCGCGATGGTGAGCAGCACGATGAGCGTGAGGCGTTCGCGCCGGGTGAACGACAGCGTGCCCCAGGCGATCTGGCTGTTGCGAAAATGCACGTTCTGCACCGCGTAGCTGACCTGCCCGCCGATGAGCACGATCATCCAGAACACATACAGCCCGAGCATGAGCACCGGCACGATGCCGAGCGATCCATACAGGCTTTGCGTGATTTCGATGCGGCGAAAATACGCGAATGCGATCAGGTTGTTGCCCACAAGGAGCGCCGACATGGTCACCGCGCCGGCGAGTGCCGCGCGCCAGAACACGCGCGTGTTGGGAATGAAGCGGTAGAAAAGCGTGAGCGCCCCAAGCGCAAGCACGGCGATGGCCACGGGCATGACAAAATTCGCGGCGGCGATCATTTGCGTGCCAAAGGGGATTTTTTCGCGGAAGAAATTCTCGAAAGTCGCCGCCGAAAGCGTGGTGATGGCGACCGAAAAGATGATCGTGCCAAGCGTGAGAATCGTCCAATAAAACACGACGCGCGTGAGCCACGAACGCGTTCGCCGCACGCCCCAAATGTCGTTGAACACATCCTCGATCGCACCGAAGAGGAAAATCACAATCGTGATGAGCGTGATCGCGCTGATGCCGCCGATGGTGCCTGAGCGGGCGTTGGTGATGAAGTTGTTGATGAGGCGGACGATTTCGGGGCGGACTTTTCGCTGTGTCGCCTTGGGTTGGGTGGGCTCGGCGGGTGCTTTTTCAGCAGTCGTAACAGTGGTGGACGGGGCGGGGGATTGTGTTTGGGGGCGGGGGCGTTCGGTGGAGGAGTTTCTGGCGCGTCCATTGCGGCGGCTTTGCTGGTTGATTTCCTCGTAGTGGTCGACCTGCGGCGCGACGAACTTGATCGCGTCGTTGAGTTTGTTCGCGATCATGTCGGGGTCCTGGTCCTTGAGCACGAAACCCGCGACCATGACCGCAAGCGCGATGAGCGGCCCGAGACTGAGCAGCGTGGTGAAGCTGAGCGCCGCCGCGCGCGCAAACGACCGCGTGGCCAGCGTGCCGGTGATCGTGATCGAGATGACGCGCAGAAACGCGTAAGCCCAGCCGCGCGGGGATTTTTCCCCCATGTGCGTGGACTGCCAGATTTCCTTTGTGTAGAGGGAGACGGCGCGGTTTTTGAGGTTGAGGAGTGTGCGGATCATGTCGGTGGCCGCGCGTGGCGGACGGTTTTATGTGAGCAATATAAAGGCAAGTGTCGCGAGCGCTGCCAAGCCTGCGATTGCGTTTGCGATGAGCGCGCGCGGAGCGGCGCATGTTGTTGCCAGCCAGAGGCAGATCGACGCGACTAGCGCGGCAACAAGCGCGCCGGTGTTCGCCTGCAGCCAAAAAAGCGCGCCCAGAAAACCGAGCCCGAGTCCCGTGCGAACGCGGACGAAACGGAAGAATCGCGCGCCAAACACGCCGCAGCACAACGCCATCAAAAGGTCGAGCGCGCCGAGCCAGAAGCATGGATATTGCAGGAGGGCGTTCGCATTGAGCGTGTCCACGCTTTTGAGCATGGGGAGCAACAGCGCGAGCGCGCTGCCCGCGAGGAGAACGACGGTGAGTTTCGCCGCGAGCGGAGACGAAGCCGCGGGAAGTGCCGGATTTTTCGCGGTGTTTTTGGGCAGCAACGCGGCCAGTTCGGGCACCTCGAACAGCGATATCCACTGGTCGGTGTTGGCGTCGAAGTGGAGCGTGCTCGAATTAAGCCCGCCCGATTCGGCGAGCTGGGAAAGTTGTTCAATCGTGAACGGTCCGCGCGCGTCGGTGTCGGATGGCTGGCGGATGTAATACTCGTGCTGGGAAGGAGGCATTCTTTGTGGCGCAGACCGCCAAGTCTGCTCGTGGTTCGGAAAGGAAGGGAAATCGGCAAAAATGCAGGCTTGGCAGTTTGTGCTACATGCGCTTGAGCGTGCGCACGCCGAGGAGGTTCAGGCCGGTGTTGAGCGTGAGCTGGGTGCGCGCGCAAAGAAGCAGGCGGCGGGCGCGAACCGGCGTGTCGTCAACGAGCACTTTGTCCGCGTTGTTGAACGCGCTGTAATCGCCCGCGAGCTCGTAGAGATAGAGCGCGAGGAAATGCGGGCGGAGCGTGTCGGTGGCGAGGCGAAGCGCGTCGGGAAACTTCACGAGTTTGCGCGCAAGGGCGAGCTCGGTGGGGGTCTCAAGCGGCGCGGCCTCCTTTTCGATTGCGGCCAGGGCTTCCGGCTCGATGCCGGCCTTGCGGAAAATGCTGTGGATGCGCGCGATCGCGTAGAGAAGATACGGCGCGGTGTTGCCGTCGAGGGAGAGCATTTTGTCCCACGAAAAGAGGTAGTCGCTGGAGCGGTTTTGCGAGAGATCGGCGTATTGCACGGCGCCGATGCCGACGTAGTGCGCAATGGCGCGGCATTCCTCGTCGGTGAATTGCTCGGCCTTGGGGCGGCTCGCGTTTTTCTCGCTCACGATGGCGTGGGCGCGTTCCTCGGCCTCGCCAAGGAGATCCTTCAACTTGATCGTGTCGCCGTCGCGGGTTTTGAGCGGCTTGTTGTTTTCGCCGAGCACGGCGCCGAATGTGACGTGGGCGAACCGGGGCATGCGGCGTCCGGTTTTGGCGAACCATTTTTCGGCGGTGAGCGCGAGCTGCTCGAAGTGGTCGGACTGGCGGAAGTCGGTGAGGATCACGATGCCGTCGGCGTGGAAATGCTCGACGCGGTAGAGCATCGTGGCGAGGTCGGTGGTGGCGTAGTTCGACGCGCCGTCGCTTTTGCGGATGATGAATGGCTGTTTCGCGAAGCGCGGGTGCTCGGGATGGAAAACGACGAGCGCACCCTGGCTCTCCTCGGCGAGTCCGAGTTTTTGGAGCTCGTCGAGCACGGGTTGGAGTTTGTCGTTGTAGAAACTTTCGCCGAGGTAGTGGTCGAACTTGATGGCGAGCTGCTTGTAGATTTCGTCGAAGGCTTTTTTGCTGACCTCGGAAAACAGTTTCCAGAGTTCGAGGCTGTCGTAGTCGCCGCGCTGGAGTTTCACGAGTTCCTGGCGCGCCTCCTCGAGTTCGGGCGAGCCGTCGGGCGTGGCTTCGTTGCCGAGTTTGTAGAGGCGCTCGAGCTCGGAGATCGGATCGCGCGCGAGGGCGTCCTTGTCGAGCCAGCGCTTGTAACCGTAGATGAGTTTTCCGAACTGCGTGCCCCAGTCGCCGAGGTGGTTGTCGCGGATTACTTTTGCGCCGCTAAACTCAAGCAGCCGGCAAATCGCCTCGCCGATCACGGCCGAGCGCAGATGGCCGACGTGCATTTGCTTGGCGGTGTTGGGCGAGGAATAATCGACGACCCATGTCTGCCCCGCGTAGGCGGACGAGGCGCCGGCCGAAAGTTTTTGGATGGAGTCGTAAGTGTTGAGCCAGTCGGCGAGCGCGGCGGGCTTGAGCGTGAAGTTGATGAATCCGGGGCCGGCGATGGCGGTGTCGAAGCGGGCTTTGGTTTCGCCGGGGAGCGCGGCGATGATTTTTTCGGCGAGTGCGCGCGGGTTTTGTTTGTTGCGTTTTGCGAAGGCGAGGACGCCGTTGGCCTGAAAGTCGCCGTGGCGCGGATCGGCGGTGCGGACATCGGGCGCGAAGTCGCCCGCGTCGATGCCTGAGGCGGCGACGGCGGTTTTCATGGCGGCGTCGATATCCGCCGCGATATTGAACGAAACGTGCATGCGTTTAAAAGACGGGCAGGAAGGGCGGGGCGGCAACTAGAAAAATCCGCGGAAATCCCCACGGTAATAAAATCCCCAAACCCAACCCGCCGGGATTTTCCCTACTTGGCATTTTTCGATTTCTTCGGGGCCTTTGGATTCGTTTTATTCCTTGGCGCGGGTTTCACGTCGGTGCCGGAGATGACGTATTCCACAACCTCGGCCTCGCCAAGCGTGACCTTGCCCTTTTTGAGCTTGTTGCGCAGTTCGACCGGGTAGCCGTCCGCGCCAAACGAGCTTGCGCCGACTTCCAACATTCGCGGTATCGCTTCGGCGAGCGGCGCCGAGCCGCGGCCCGTGTTGTAAATGCTCAGGCGCGTGCGCCACAGCATTGTCTGGCGGCGGGGCTTGCCGGCTTTCAGCGCCGCATAGTCGTATGCGCCGAAAAGAATGAAGTAACGTCCTTCGCTCAAGTCCGGCAGGTTGTGTTTGCGGTTAAAGCTGTGGGGGCGCAGGTCCATTTTGTTCGTGCTGACGATGCCCAGCATCTCCGCCGTGTGGCGTTGAGTCGTGGCGGTTCCCCCCTCTTCGCCCAACTCCGTTTCGTCGGCGTTGATGCTGCCCCAACTGTAAACAATGAGCAGCGACGGCTCCGGATGGTCCTTGTCGATTTCGAGGTAGTGCTGCGATGCGAGCGCCTTCTTCACGTGCGGCGCGACCTCCTCCTCCCTCGGAATTTTTTCGCCCGCGTAAACCGCGCCCAGCTCCATCGGTCCCGCCGAGTGTATGATGCAATGGCGGGGTTTTTCCGCGGTCGGCGGCACAAAGTTTTTCCCCTCGGCGGTGCGGTCCGGCGCCACGAGCACATCAATGTCGCCCTTTGCCGCGCGCAGTGTCCCCTCCGGCAAACCCAGGGTCGCAATCGCCGCCAGCCCGATTGTGATTTTGGTGAAAACCCCGCAACGCCGCCGAACGAAGGAAGGGGACGCGTTCATGTGGGTTGTTGCGGAGATTGAGAGCGTATTGTTCCGGAGGCGGGTGGATTGCGCTCCGCTTATTCCCGTTCGTTTAGCGACACTTCGCCGCCGAGCAGGCGCAGGGTCGCAAAATCCGCAGCCTTGCCGGTGAACTCAAGCCGGGCCTTTTCCTTCGCCATCGCGGGAATCGTGACGTTCGTCGGCGCGCGCTGCACACGGGCGACATAACCGGACTTGTCGAGAAGCATGACTTGGTCGGATGCCGCGAGTCCGCTCACACGGATTGGCGCGTCCGTTTCGTTTGCCAGGCCGAGTGTCACGATCACCGCGCCCCGCGTCTCGTCGTCCTCCACGCTCAGAATCTCGAAGCTCACCTTGCCTTGCATTTCGGCAAAGGTCGTTGCCACGCTCGCACCGTCCACGCCCGTGGTTTGTTTGCGTCCCTCGTCAATGCCCTCGGAGATGCCGGAGAAAACGCCCTTGGCTGTTTCGACGGTTTTTTTCGTCACCGTGCCAACGACCTTCTTTGTCGAGTTCCCGCTCGGACAGCCGGTCAGCGCCAGTATCGCAAATCCCGCGGTCAGGCCCGCAAAACACTTGTTGAGTAGTGGTTTTTTCATGGCGTGTTCTTTGCCCGCTTCGTCCTTGCCAAGGAAGGAAAAAATGCGCGGATGAAAAATACGCGGCATTTTCCACGCCCAAGAAATCGTAAAACTGATCTGAACTTGCAGCAATTGCGCTTATTATTGCGCCAAACGGCGTTGGACAATTTGACTAACCGCGCGGGCCGGTGTCATTTGCAATCGTCCGAAACCGCCATGCCTGAAAACTCCGCCGCCGCCAGCTCATCCGCGCCCCCCGTCATACTTCTCATCGACGATGATTCCGAGGTGCGTTATTCCCTCTCCCGCGTGCTTTCCTCGCGCAACTACAACATCGTCGAGGCCGCCAGCGGCGAGCAGGGTGTCGACATCGTCAAAAAATCCCCGCCCGCCCTTGTCTTTCTCGATGTGCGCATGGGGGGCATGAGCGGCATCGAGGCGCTCCAGCACATCCGCTCCGTAAATCCGCGGCAAATGGTCATTCTCATGACCGCCTTCGGCACCGCGCAAACCGCCATCGAGGCCATGAAATACGGCGCGTTTGATTACATCATGAAGCCCTTCGATCCGCAGAAGGTGCTCGCGCTTGCCGAAAACGCGCTCAAGGCCCGCGCCGACACCCGCGCCGCGAGCGATTACAAACCCGCCATCACCAGCGACGATTTTAAGGAGGGCATCGTCGGCGGCTCGCAACCCATGCGGGACGTGTTCAAGCTCATCGGGCAAGTCACCGCCAGCGACGTCACCGTGATGATCACCGGCGAAAGCGGCACCGGCAAGGAACTCGTCGCGCGCTCCATTTGGAAGCACAGCCGCCGCGCCCCAAAGCCCTTCATCGCCGTCAATTGCGCCGCGATTCCCGACAACCTCATCGAGAGCGAACTCTTCGGCCATGAAAAAGGCTCCTTCACCGGCGCGACCAACCAGCGCATCGGCAAGTTCGAGCTCTGCGACGGCGGCACGATCTTTCTCGACGAAATCGGCGACATGGCCCCGGCCACGCAGGCGAAAATCCTTCGCGTGCTCCAGCAGGGCGAAATCCAGCGCGTCGGCGGCGGCGAAACCATCAAGGTCGACGTTCGCATCCTCGCCGCCACGAACAAGGACATCGATGCCATGATCCGCGAAAAAACATTTCGCGATGATCTCTACCACCGCCTCAACGTCGTGCGCATACGCATTCCCGCGCTTCGCGCCCGTCCGGACGACATTCCGCCACTCGTCGATTTTTGCGTGCAAAACCTCGCCCGCCAAAAAAAGACCCGCGCGCGCAAGGTTTCCCCCGAGGCGATGTCCGTGCTCACCCGCCATCGCTGGCCGGGCAATGTGCGCGAACTCGAAAACACAATCTATCGCAGCGCCGTCATCGCCCAGGGCGACACAATCCTCCTGAAAGACCTGCCGCAGGAAGTGCGCGACGCCGTGGGAGAAGTGCGGGATGAAACACACTCCGGCGCTCCTGCGTCCGAACCCGCGACAACAGCGGCGTCCTCAACAAACAAATCCGAGCCCTCGCTCACAACCGGGCGCGCTCTCGATTTCCTGCGCGAAACCCTTTCCGAATCCGGCGAGCCCATTCTCGCGCGGTTGGAACGCGAAATGATAATTCGCGTGTTCAAGGCCGAAAACGGAAACACTGCGCGCGCGTCCGAAAAACTTGGCATCACGCGCGCCACTTTGCGCAAACGGCTCGATGAATACGGGCTGAAACCGTAGCGCTGTCGCGGACAGCCGGCCTGCGTCACATGACCGTCCCGGCGCGTTTTACGCCGGAGGCGACGCACGCGGGGACGGCGATGCCGTCGCGAACATTGCCGGCGACGACCAGGCCGGGGTGCGCCCGCTCAAATTCGTCGATCAATGACAGGTATTTTTCATGGCCGACGTTGTATTGCGGAATCGCGCGCTGGTGCGTGGTGAGTTTCTGGAAGACGGGCGCGCCCTGAATGCCGAGCAGTTTTCCAAGCGGCGGGCTCACAAGGTCGACAAGCTGTTGCTCGCCCAAGCTTGCGAGTCCCGGCTGGCGCGTGCCGCCGATCATCACGGTGAGCGCCGCGTGCCCCGGCGGGGTGCGCCCTGCGAAGAGGCTGCTGCTGAACAGCACGCCGAGGAACGGCAGCTTCTCGACTTCCGGCACGAGCGCGCCAAATCCGTCGAGCGGATGCGCGATTTGCTCGCGCTTGTAGCCAAGGAAAAGCGAGGCGAGCGGCGGCGAGGCGATTTCGCCGAGCCCGGCGAGCGGTGCAAAGAATTCGCCGGGGCGCGCGGCATCGGGCGCGATTTGCAACGGGGCGAGCGCGTGGGGCGGGATGGCGAGCAGCACCTTGGAGAATGTTTCCGTTTGCGCGGCGCCGTCGCGCATCCAGCGGACGAGCCAGCGCGGTTCGGACGCGCCACTGCTTTCACAGCGCGAGATTGATTCGATGCGCGCGCCGGTTTCGAGGGCCGAGTTTGGCAGTTGCGCGGCGAGCGCGTCGGGCAATTCCTGCAGGCCGTTTTGGAACGAAAGCATTTCGGCCTTCGGGATGCCGGCCTTGCGGCGGGCGCGCATCTGGGCGATTTGTCCGCGGACGATCGAGCCGTGCGAGCGCTCCGCGTCCCAAATGAAGGGCATGGCGTGGCGCGCGGAGAGTTTTTCCGGATCGCCCGCGTAGATGCCCGCGACCATGGGGTTGAGCGCGTAATCGATAAATTCGTCCCCGTAGTGCTCGCGCGCGAGTTCGGAGAGCGGGAGATCCTCCGTGCGGTTTCGCGGGCGCGAAAAGAAAAAGTCGCGCGCGATGCGCCATTTTAGGTTGAACGAAACAATCCTCGTGGTGGCCGCGCCGAACGCCGATGTGGGCAGCGCCATGAGTTTTCCGTTGCGCACGATGAAGCGTTTTTTTGCGAGCGGGTCGGGGCGCAGGCGGCTTTGGGCGAGCCCGGGGAGGTCGAGGTAGCGCTTGAACTCGTTTGTCTTGTCCAGCACGGTGTTGGGGCCGGTTTCGATGAGCCAGCCCTCCGGCGTGCGTTCGCTGCGGATGGAGCCGCCGAGCTGCCCCGACGCCTCGAAAAGGCGGACGCGGCGGTTTTCACTGGCGAGATGGTGGGCGGCGGCGAGTCCCGTGATGCCTCCGCCCACGACGGCGATGGACTGGTTGCTCATTTTGCGTGGAGGGGTAATGCACGGGACGCTTTGGGGGGCGCGCAACAAAAAAACATATTTCCGCTTTACACCCGCCGCATTGTCCGGTCACCTTTCACCCTTTTCGACTAATCATGCAACCTACATTCCGTCCACATCGCAAGAAGCGCGCCCGCCAGATCGGTTTCCGCGCGCGCAAGGCCACCAAGGGTGGCCGCAAAGTCCTCGCCAATCGCCGCCGCGTCGGCCGCAAACGCCTGACCGTGGTTTGATTCCGTCGCGTCCCGCATCTCGATATCCAACGCGACTTAACTTGCCGGCATCATGCGTTTCCGCCCCGAACAACATGTGCGGCGGCAACGCGACTTCCGCAGTTTGCGGGAAAAAGGCCGCCGCTTCGAATGCGGCGGCTTTGCGTTTTGGCATTACAAACGTCCGGACGCCGACGCTTCCGAAACCGCGCCGCCGGTTGTTCGCGTCGGAGTGGTCGCGTCCTACGCGGCGGTTGGAAATGCCGTTGCCCGCGCGCGCGCCAAGCGCCGGCTGCGCGAGGTTTTCCGCCAAAACCAGCAACTCGTTCCGCCCGGACACGACATCCTGCTCGTCGCCCGCCGCTCGCTTAACAAAACGGATTTTTCAGTGATCGGGCAAAAATTTGCCGACGCCTGCCGCAGGGCTTTTCAGAAACAACCAACCGAAACCAAACCGTGAACAAAACCATGCAATCGAACAAAGAACGCTTGCGCACGGAGCGGCGGTCTCCAGGCCGCCGGACGAGGCAAGGCCTCGCACGGCTTGAGGGTCAAGGACTGGAGATGTCGATGGTTTCGGAATCGGATGGCGGGGTGCGTCGCGCCCCGTCCGGCGGCCTGGAGATCGCCGCTCCTTTGTTTTTGATCGCCGTTTACCAGCGCGTCATTTCGCCCGCGCTGCACGTGGTTGCGGGCCCCGCGTTTGGGTGCCGGTTTCATCCCACTTGCTCGTGTTATGCCGCCGAGGCGCTCCGCGCGCACGGTTTGCTGCGCGGACTCGCGCTGGCGGCGTGGCGGCTGTTGCGTTGCTCGCCGTTGAGCGCGGGCGGTCTTGACCCGGTGCCTCCACCCGCGCCGCGCCGCCGGCCCCGTTGCGAACGCGTCGCCTGAATTTTTCTCACAAAACCAAACACTCTCTCCCAAAAAACGTTCGTATAATGGATAAAAAAAACCTCCTCATCGGCATAGTGCTGCTGATCGCCGCATTCGGGCTCATGCAATACACGGGCTCGCGCAACACACCGCGCCAGCAACCGTTGCCGCCCGCGCAGCAACCCGCGCCCGCCGGCGCGCCCGGTTCCGCCGTGCCGCCCTCCGCGCCCGGCGTGCAGAGCAACGCGACCTTCGCCCCGGTCGCCTCCGCCTACGACGACGCGCGCTACGTGACGCTCTCGAACGACTACATCCAGGCGCGCTTCACCAACTTCGGCGGCGCGATTGAGGACATTGCCTTCAAAAAATACGCCGACGAAAAAAGCAGCGACGAGCCCTTCGTTTTCAACGGCAGCCACGCCGACCCGATCTTCGCGTTCACAACCGACGCGTTCACGTCGAAAAAACTCGACCGCCATGTGTCCTACGAACTCGTTTCGCAATCGGCCACCGAGGTTGTTTACCGCACGGTTTTTGAAAACCGCATCGAGGTGCTGCGTCGCTACGCAATCGTGCCCTCCGGCGCGCCCGAGGCCGCGGGCGATCCCTACATCATCCGCCACGAGCTCACGCTCCGCAACCTCACCGGTGAGGCCGTGCCCATGCCGGCGTTTTCCTTCAACATCGGCACGGCGTCGCCCGTCAACGAGCGCGACAACGGCATGTATTTGACCAGTGGATACAACAACGGCGAGAAATCGAAGTTCATCGAGCGCTCCAAGCTCGCCGGCGGCAGCGGCTTTCTCGGCTTCGGGGCCAGCGCCCCGGTCCCCTACGTCAGCTCGCCGGAGCAGATTGTCTGGGCCTCCGTGAGCAACCAGTTCTTCACCGGCCTGCTCACGCCCGACCAGCCCGGACGCGGCATGATCACGCGCCGCATCGAGCTGCCGCCGCTCCGCGGCATGACCACGCCCGCCGTCGGCCTCACCGTGAGCGCGGCGTTCGACGTGCCCGCGCTCGCGCCCAACGCCGAGACCACGCTCGGCTTCAACTATTACGGCGGCCCGAAGGAATACACCCGCATCCGCTCGTTCTCCAAAGTCTCCAAGAAAAACGAGGACGAGGTGCTGCAATTCAGCAGCGGCTTTTACCGGACGATCATGCTCAGCGGCTTTTTCTCGCCGATCATGAACCGGCTCATGGTTTTCATGCACAGCTTTGTCGGCCAGTGGGGCATCGCCATCATCATGATGACGCTGATGCTCAAGTTCGTGACGCTGCCCTTCACGCTCTCCGCGTCGCGCTCCGCCAAGCGCATGCAAAAAGTGCAGCCCGAGATGCAGGCCATCCGCGAGAAATTCAAGGACAACCCGCAAAAGCTCAACCAGGCCACGATGGAGCTCTTCAAGAAGCACCGGGTGAATCCGCTCGGCGGCTGCCTGCCGATCTTCATCACGATGCCGCTCTTTGTCGCGTTCTTCTTCATGCTTCAAAGCACCGCCGAACTCCGCTTCCAGAGCTTCCTGTGGGCGAGCGACCTTTCCGCGCCCGACACCATCGCGCGCCTTCCCTGGCTGAATTTTCCGATCAACATCATGCCGATCCTCATGGGCGCCACGATGATGATCCAGATGCGCCTCACGCCTTCTCCCAGCGTGGACAACATGCAGGTCAAGATAATGAAGTTCATGCCGCTCATGTTCATTGTCTTCTTCTACAACTTCTCCTGCGCGCTCGCGCTCTACTCGACGCTCAACGGCCTGTTCACCATCTGCCAGCAACTCGTCGTCAACCGCATGAAGGACAAGGAACCCGCCCCCGCGCCCGCAGCCGCGCCCGCGGCGAAGGGCAAGCGCCCGATGAAAAACGTGACGCCCCCGAAGAAAAAATAAACACGGGCTTCACATTCACCCGATAACATTTCATCATTCGAGAATCACCACTCACCCTAATCTAATATTCCCCCGCCATGGCAGGACACAGTAAATGGGCCAAACTCAAGCACTTCAAGGGCGCGATTGACGCCAAACGAGGCAAAATCTTTTCCCGCATCTCGCGCGATCTGACGCTTGCCGCCAAAGCCGGCGGCGGCGACCCCGACGCAAACCCCCGCCTGCGCACCATCCTCCTGAAGGCGCGCGACGCCAACATGCCCAATGACAACATCGACCGCGCCATCAAGAAAGGCACGGGCGAGCTCCCCGGTGTTTCCTACGAGGACGCCACCTACGAAGGCTACGGCCCCGGCGGCGTGGCGATGATCGTCAAGGTGACCACGGACAACAAGAACCGCGCCGCGGCCGATGTGCGCAGCGTGTTTTCCCGATACGGCGGCAACCTCGCCGGGGCGGGCGCGGTGGCGTTCAACTTCACCCACGCCGGCCAGTTCCTGATCGCGAAGGACAAGACAACCGAGGACCAGCTCATGGAAGTGGCGCTCGACGCCGGCGCGGACGACATCATCACGACCGAGGAAGGCCACGAAGTGCGCTGTCCGATCCCCGCGTTCGACAAAGTTTCGCAAGCGTTGGAGCAGGCGGGCATCAAGCCCGACTCCGCCGAAATCGCCTACATACCGAACAACACGGTGGCGATCGACGCGGCGGTCGCCGAGTCGCTGCAAAAGCTGCACGACGCCCTCGACGACATCGACGACGTGCAAAGCGTGTTTTCGAACGAGGAGTAAGCGCGCTGCCGCCCCCTTGCGCCGGGCGGAAAATCCGCGCATGCGCGCCGGGCGAAATCCCATTGCGCGGCGCTGTTGTTTGCGTTTTTTCAATTGGCCGTGGAAATGCCTCCAAAAGTCAATGTGCTCGGCGTGGGCGTCAGCGCCATGAACCTGCGCGTCGCCACCACGCTGCTGCTTGATGCCGCGCGCGCGGGGCGGGGCGGGTATGTGTGTGTGACGGGCGTGCACGGGGTTTCGGAGGCGCAACGGGACGCCGGATTTAAACGCATCCTCAACGACGCGTTCTTGAACACGACCGACGGCATGCCGCTGGTCTGGCTGGCAAAATGGCGCGCGGGCGGGGACATCGGTCGCGTCTACGGGCCCGACCTGATGCTTGCGCTTTGCGAGGCGGGCGTGGAGGACGGGCTGACGCATTTTTTCTACGGAGGCGGCGAGGGCACGGCCGGGTTGCTGGCGGAAAAACTCGGCGCGCGTTTCCCGGGATTGAAAGTCGCGGGTGTCAAGACGCCGCCGTTTCGCGAGCTCGACCCGTCGGAGCTCGCCGTGCTGGCCGCGCGTGTGAACATGCTCAAGCCGCGCTTTTTTTGGGTCGGGCTGGGCGCGCCGAAGCAGGAAAAATTCATGGCGCAATTCGCCCCGCGCATCGCCGCGTCGGGCACGGTGTTGCTTGGCGTGGGCGCGGCGTTTGACTTTTTGTCGGGCCGCGCGCGGCAGGCTCCGCGCTGGATGCGGCGTTGCGGGCTGGAATGGTTTTTCCGGCTGTGCATGGAGCCGCGCCGGCTTTGGCGGCGCTACTTGATAAACAATCCGCTGTTCGTGCTCAGGGTGGCGCTCCAGTTGCTCGGGCTGAAAAGATATCCGCTTGAGGAAACGCAGCGCAAAGGGTAAGCAATTCCGCATATGAAAAAGATACTCGTCTGCGGAGCCGGGGGATTTATCGGCGGGCATTTGGTCAAGGCCTTGCTCGACTTGGGGCACAAGGTCGGGGCCGTGGACAAAAAGCCCGTCGAGGCGTGGTGCCAGCTTCATGATGCCGCGGAGTCGCGGACCCTGGACTTGCAGTTGCGCGACGCCTGCGCCGAGGCGGTGCGCGGATACGACGAGGTGTATAATCTGGCCGCGGACATGGGCGGCATGGGGTTCATCGAAAACAACAAGGCGCTGTGCATGTTGAGCGTCTTAATCAACACACACCTGCTCGTGGCCGCGCGCGATTGCGGCGCGGGACGTTTTTTCTTCTCGTCGTCCGCCTGTGTTTACAATGCCGACAAGCAAAAGAGCGCGGACGTGACGCCGCTGACGGAGGCCGACGCATATCCGGCGATGCCGGAGGACGGTTACGGATGGGAGAAACTTTTCAGCGAGCGCATGTGCCGCCACTTCGACGAGGATTTCGGCGTGGTCGCCCGCGTGGCGCGTTATCACAATGTTTACGGGCCGCACGGCACCTATGACGGTGGCCGCGAGAAGGCTCCCGCCGCGATTTGCCGCAAGGTGATCGAGGCGGTGCGCACCGGCAGGCATGAAATCGAAATCTGGGGCGACGGCAGCCAGACGCGCAGTTTCACCTACATCGACGATTGCATAAAAGGCACGCTGTTGCTCATGGGTGGCGATTGCGCCGAGCCGCTCAACATCGGAAGCTCGGAGCTCGTGTCGATAAACGGCCTTGTCGGCATCGTTGAGGAAATCGCGGGCGTGAAGCTCGCGCGAAAATACAACCCCGGCGCGCCCAAGGGCGTGAACGGGCGCAACAGCGACAACACGCGCATCAAGTCGCTGTTCGGCTGGGAACCGTCGACGCGCCTGCGCGACGGCATGGAGCAAACTTACCGCTGGATTTACGACGAAATGATGCGCGCCGGGCGCGAGGGCAAAGCGTCGCGCGTGAATCTCCATTAACCGCGGGATTGCCGCCGCCCCGTGGCGCGCGCAACTCGCGCAACTCCCCGGTCGCTTTCCATTCTTGCATCCTTCGCGGACGAAGGACTTTATTTTTGCGTTTTTCCGGATCACTTTTATTTATGAAAAAGACAGCCAAACGCTCATCCGCCACCGCGACAAAAACCGCCCCGCGTGAAATGAACGGCGCCGATTGCGTCGTCGAATGCCTGCTGCGCGAAAAGGCCGAGGTCGTCTTCGCGTATCCCGGCGGCGCGGCGCTCGAGCTGCACCAGGCGTTCGCGCGCAACAAAAAGCTGCGAGTCATCCTGCCCCGCCACGAGCAGGGCGGCGCGTTTGCGGCGGGTGGCTACGCGCGCGCGTCCGGCAAGGTCGGCGTGTGCATGGCCACCAGCGGCCCCGGCGCCACCAACCTCGTCTCCGGCATCGCCGACGCGTTCATGGACTCAATCCCGCTCGTCGCCATCACTGGGCAGGTTTTTTCAAAATACATCGGCAAGAGCGCGTTTCAGGAAACCGACTTTTTCGGCATGACACTGCCGATCGTGAAACACTCCTACCTCGTGCTCGATGTCGCTGACCTGCCGCGCATCTTCAAGGAGGCGTTTGAGCTCGCGCGCAGCGGCCGGCCCGGCCCCGTGGTCATCGACATTCCGAAGGACGTGCAACAGGCGCGCTTCGTGCCGCGTTTCCCGGAAGCGGTTTCGTTCCGCAATCCGTTTGTCGGGTTGAGGCACACCGCGAGCGACGCGCAGTTGAAACAAATCGCCGGACTCGTTTCGGCCTCGAAAAAACCGATGCTCTATGTCGGCGGCGGCGTCATCTCGTCCGGCGCGCACAAGGAGCTGCTCGCGTTTGCCGAGCGCGCGCAAATACCGGTCGCGACCACGCTCATGGGCCTCGGCGCGTTCCCCGAGACGCATCCGCTCTCGGCGCGCTGGTTCGGCATGCACGGCTCGGCCTATGGCAACTGGGCCGTCGACCAGTGCGACCTGCTCATCAGCCTCGGCGCGCGTTTCGACGACCGCATCACGGGCGACACGGACAGATTTGCTCCGCGCGCCAAGATCATCCACATCGACATCGACGCCTCCGAGCACAATAAAAACAAGCGCGTTGACTACCCGGTTTGCGCCGACGTCAAGGATGCGCTCACGCGCCTGAACAAGCTCATGTCCGCGCGCTCGTTTGCCGCGCCCGACACGGCGGCGTGGATTGCGCAAATCCGCGAATGGCGCAAGGAGCATCCGTTCAGTTATCCGGACAGCCCGCACATTTTGCCTCAGGAGGCGGTGGCCTCGCTCTACGAACTGAGCAAGGGCGACGCGATCATCGCGACCGGCGTCGGACAGCACCAGATGTGGGCCGCGCAATTTTACTCGTTCGAAAAACCGCGCCGCTACATCAGCTCGCTCGGTCTCGGCGCGATGGGTTACGGCCTGCCCGCGGCGATTGGCGCCAAAGTTGCGTGTCCGGACAGGCAGGTCATCGACATCGACGGCGACGGCTCGACCACGATGAACATTCAGGAACTCGCCACCGCGGCCATTGAAAAAATCAACATCAAGGTGATGGTCCTGAACAACCAGCACCTTGGCATGGTGACACAGTGGGAGGACCGTTTTTATCAAAGCGTCCGCGGACAGACGATTCTTGGCGACGTGAACAATATCGGCAGCCCGACAAACATCGGCGGCCTGTATCCGAACTTCACACAGATCGCGGAAGGCTTCGGCGTGAAGGCGCGCCGCGTGATCAAGAAGAGCGAGCTGCGCGATGCGATCCGGGAAATGCTCGACCATGACGGCCCGTATTTGCTCGACGTGATCGTGCCGCACAGCGAGCACGTTTTGCCGATGATCCCCGCCGGAAAATCGGTGAAGGAAATGATCATGAAGTAAGCGCTCGACCTCGCGTGCGCGAAAGACTCTTTGCCCAGGCGCGAAACCGACAAAACAATCTCCTTAAACCCAAAACAAAAAACAATGACTGAAAAAAAATCCGTGGTAATCGGCTGTGACGAAGCGGCCTGGGAACTCAAAAACACGCTCAAGGCCCACATCAAAAGCCTGGGCTACGAGGTCGAGGACGTCGGCTCCGAGGAGGGCGTTTCCGTGCTTTATCCCGACATCGCGTTGGCCGTGGCCGAGGCGATTCGAAGCGGACGCCATGAGCGCGGAGTGCTGCTGTGCGGCACGGGCATCGGCATGGCCATGACCGCGAACAAGGTTCCGGGTATCCGCGCTGCGCAGGCGCACGACACATTTTCCGCGGAGCGCGCGCGCAAGAGCAACAACGCGCAAATCGTCACTCTCGGCGCGCGTGTGATAGGCCCCGAGCTGGCCAAGATGATTGTGCGCGCTTTTCTGGAATCCGAATTCGAGGGTGCCCGCTCGCTGCCCAAGGTTGAAAGAATGGCTGAAATCGAGCGCGCGATGCGCCAGGCGTAATCGCGCGCGAATTACTCGCTCCGCACGCTGGTTCCTTGAATAAGTTCAAGGAACCGCAAACACTGTGCCGCATGAGTTTTTATCGTTTGTGCAAATGTCTTCCCGGCGCGCTGTCACTGTTGCTGGCCGGATTTTGCGCGGCGTCGGGCGCGGATGACAAGGCGGGCGCGCAGGATCTTGGCGAGGGGCTTGTGTATTTTCGCATGATAAACCCCGCCGCCGACTTGCCCGCGCTGAAATCCGTGCTCGCGGAAAACAAGGCGGCGGTTGTCGATTTGCGCGGAGTGGATGCGAGCGTGGCCGATGTGCGCGCGCTGCGAATCGCGCTTGCTCCGCCGGTGTCCCCGGCGACTCGGGCCGCGCGTTTTGTGTTGATCAATCGCGACACGTCGTCAGCGGTTCCGTTCACGCTCAACGCCGGATTGCCGGACAACACTCAGGGCGTGCTGGTCATGGCATTGGCCGGCGACAACGTGCCCGCCGACGTGAAGGTGCGGGGTTCCGTTGAGGACGACCGCCGCGCATGCGAGGCGATCTCGAAAGGCGCGGCGGTTTCGACTCTGATCAATCACCAGCCGGACAAGAAGCGCTATGACGAGGCGGCGCTCATGCGCGACTATCAGGGATTGCCGGAGCCGGAGGTGGAGGCAAAAACGGTCGCGGATAAAAAAGCCCCGGATGCGGCGGGCTCTGATTCGCAGGCGAAGCCGGGTGAAAAAGAAACCGAAGGCGAATCGTCGTCGCCAGAATCACAACCACCTCCAACGGATTCATTGCTGCAGGCCGCCGTGCAAACGCATCGCGCGCTACTGGCGCTGGGGAAGTTGTAGGCGTCGATTATCTATTGAGGATAGTTTTTGGTGTTTATTTGGGGGCGAGGGTGTGGCCGCATGTTCGACGCCAAAGGCGTCATACAAATTAGCCCTGGGTGTGGCGCGTAGCGCGCAACCCAGGGGTGCGATAATATAAAGCCGGCGCCCTGAATGGGCGCGACAACATGTGGTGGCGGGTGTTGCACCCCTTCAGGGTGCTGAATTTTTAAATACAAAAACCCGGGGCAGCGTAACTCGCCCCGGGCTAAGTTGTAGCACGCCTTTGGCGTGCAAAGGCAGTCACGAAACTTCTGCCTTCTCGCTAAACGAATTTTTTGAGTGTGCTATGGTGGTCTGCGAACGGTGGAAGTATCGGTTTTGCGAAACCGCCCCGCCTTTTATTCGGCGGCTTCGCCCGCGTTGGCGGCTTCCTGCTCTTCCTCGGACTCGACGACCTTGGCGATGCTTAGGAGGGTGTCGCCTTCGGCGAGGGTGAGCAGTTTCACGCCTTTCGCTCCGCGGTTGGTTTCGCGGATCGTGTCCACCGGGCAGCGGATGCTTTGGCCTTTCGCCGTCAGGAGCATGACTTCGTCGGTGTCGTGGACGCTTAACGCGCCGGCGAGGTTGATTTTTTCAGGGAGGTCGATCGCCCACACGCCCGTGCCGCCGCGGTTGATGAGGCGGTAGTCCTCAAAGCGGGTGCGCACGCCGAGGCCGGCTTCGCTCGCGACGAGGAACTTCGCGGTGTGGTCAACCACTTCGATGACTTCGAGGTAGTCGCTCTTGAGCTTGAAGCGCATGCCGGTGACGCCCGCGGTGGCGCGGCCGGTGGCGCGGAAGAGGACTTCGCCGGTCTCGGCGTCGCTTTCGCGGAAGCGCACGGCGAGGCCTTGGTGCGAGACGAGGATGAGCTCGTCCTTGCCGGTCGTGAGCACGCAGCCGATCACGGTGTCGCCTTCGGCGAGGTTGATGCCGATGAGGCCGTTTTCACGGGTGGCGTTGGCGTAGTCGCCGAGGGTCGTTTTCTTGATGGTGCCGCGCTTGGTCGCCATGACGAGGTAGCGGTTGGCGGCGTTTTCATTGGCGAAGTCGGGCGTGCAGAGCATGGCGGCGATTTTCTCGCCTTCCTTGAGCATGAGGAAGGAGTGCACGGACTTGCCTTTCGCGGCGCGGGCGGCCTCGGGGATTTCGTAGACTTTCTTCGCGTAGCACTGGCCGGTGGTCGTGATGAAGAGGATGTAGTCGTGCGTCTCGGCGGTGAAGAGGCGTTCGACAAAGTCGTCCGCGTAGGTCTCGGTGCCGATGACGCCTTTGCCGCCGCGTTTTTGCGAGCGGTATTCGACGACGGGGGTGCGCTTGATGAAGCCGAGGTGCGAGACGGTGATGACGCAGCCTTCGTTGGGGATGACGTCCTCCATGCGGAACTCGCCGAGCGCGCCGATGATTTCGGTTTTGCGTTCGTCGCCGAATTTTTCCTTGAGGGCGAGGAGTTCGGTTTTGATGACTTCGCGGAGTTTGTAGTCGTTTTCGAGGATGGAGCGGAGTTCCTCGATGAGTTTGAGGAGTTCGAGGTATTCGGCTTCGATTTTGTCGCGTTCGAGGCCGGTGAGCTGGTAGAGGCGCAGTTCGAGGATGGCGTCGGTCTGGCGCTCGGTGAGCGGGTATTTGGCCATCAGTTTTTCCCTGGCCTCGGCGCGCGAGGCGGAGGCGCGGATGATGCGGACAAAGTCGTCGAGGTTGTCGAGGGCGATTTTGTAGCCTTCGAGGATGTGGGCGCGGGCCTCGGCTTGGTTGAGGCGGAACTGGGTGCGGCGAGTGACGACTTCGCGGCGGTGGTCGATGAAGCATTCAAGGAGTTCCTTGATGTTCATTTGCTTGGGGCGCTTTTTGTCGAGGGCGAGGAGGATGGCGCCGAAGGAGGACTCGAGGGCGGTTTTTTTGAAGAGTTGGTTGATGATGGGCGAGGCTTGTTCGCCGCGCTTGAGTTCGATGACGATGCGGGTGTTGGCGTCGGATTCGTCGCGGACGTCGCGGATGCCTTCGATTTCTTTTTCGGTGACGAGCTCGGCGATGCGGGTGACGAGGCTGGCGCGGTTTACGTTGTAGGGGATTTCGGTGATGACGATTTGCTCGCCGGTTTTGTTGTCCTCGGTGTGGGCCTTGCCGCGGACGCGAATGATGCCGCGGCCGGTTTTGAGGTAGGAGAGGATGCCTTCGCGGCCGGCGATGACGCCGCCGGTGGGGAAGTCGGGGCCTTGGATGATGTCGCAGAGTTCGTCAACGGTGGTGGAGGGGTTGTCGAGGAGGAGCGCGGCGGCGGCGGCGACTTCGTGGAGGTTGTGCGGGGGGATGTTGGTGGTCATGCCCACGGCGATGCCGGTGGAGCCGTTGAGGAGGAGGGTGGGGAGGCCGGCGGGGAGGACGGAGGGCTCGGTGGTTTTTTCGTCGAAGTTGGGGACGAAGTCGACGGTGTCCTCGTCGAGGTCGGCGAGGATGGTTTCGGCGGTGTGCTCGAGGCGGGACTCGGTGTAGCGGTAGGCGGCGGCTTCGTCGCCATCGACCGAGCCGAAGTTGCCTTGCGGGTTGATGAGCGGGTAGCGCATGACCCAGGTTTGGGCGAGGCGCACGAGGGCGTCGTAGACGGAGGAGTCGCCGTGGGGGTGGTAGTTGCCGAGCACTTCGCCGACGACTTTGGCGCATTTGGTGAAGGGGCGGTTGCGCAGGAGGCCGAGGCGATACATCGCGTAGAGGATGCGGCGTTGCACGGGTTTGAGGCCGTCGCGGGCGTCGGGCAGCGCGCGGGAGATGATGACCGACATCGAATAATCGATGTATGCCGTCTGCATGATGTCGGTGATGTTGGCCGTGGAGAGTTTGTCGGGCGGTGTTTGCATTTATGAGAAGGAGGGAGGCGACTGGTGGCGACGGGGATCGACTGGTGGCGTGGGTGGACGGGCGCGGTGGATTTAGACGTCGAGATACTGCACGTTGAGGGCGTTGTCTTCGATGAATTGGCGGCGGGGGGGGACTTCGTCGCCCATGAGGAGCGTGAAGAGGGCGTCGGCCTTGGCGGCGTCGGCCACGCTCACGCGGAGGAGGCGGCGGCGCTCGGGGTCCATCGTCGTCTCGTAGAGTTGCTCGGGGTTCATTTCGCCGAGGCCTTTGTAGCGCTGGATGGTGAGGCCTTTGCGGCCAAGGGCGCGGATGTGCGAAACGATTTCGAGCGGGCTGTGAATTTCGATTTGGCTTTCCGATTTCTGGCCGGCGTTTTCGGTGATGATGTAGCGCGGTTCCTCGGTGGGGCCGTAGCGGTTGATGTCGAGTCCGGAGGCGGCGGTGATGGCGCGGAGGATTTTCGACATTTCCGTCGATTCGAAGATTTCGTGGACGGTGATGCGTTTGAGCGGGCCGGCGGCGGCGGCTTTTTTGGCGGCGGGGGCGGCGTTGCTGTTGTTGTCGTCGGTGGTTGTCGCGGAGGGCGTCGCAAGCGGCGCCCCCACGGTGCCGGCGGGTTGCTCGAAGAGGTCGGCGTCGAGGCCGTGGTCTTGCACGAACTTGGCGCGGGCGTGCTCGTCCATGAGGAATTGGTGGCTTTCCTTGTTGCCTTCGCGGATGCGCGCGATGTAGCGGGGGAGGGCGTGCGTTTCCTTGTCGTGGCAGTCGAGGTATTCGGCGAACGAGGCGCCGTATCGGGTGACGCCGCCGCCGAGTTTTTCGAGCGCCGAGAAGTGCTCGACGAGTTTGTCGATTTCGGCGGGGGCGAGGACTTTGTTGTCGCGGAGGCGGGTGAGGGTGACGTCCTCGGAGCCGAGTTCGAGGAGGATGCGGTTCATCTGCTCGTCGTTCTCGATGTATTGCTCGCGTTTTTTGCGTTTGATTTTGTAGAGCGGCGGCTGGGCGATGTAGATGTAGCCTTTGTCAAAGAGGCCGCGCATTTGGCGGTAGAAGAAGGTGAGGAGGAGGGTGCGGATGTGCGCGCCGTCAACGTCCGCGTCGGTCATGATGATGATTTTGTGGTAGCGGGCCTTGTCGCCGTTGAAGCCGCCTTCGGTGGGTGTGCCGTCAACGTCGAAGTTTTGTCCGATGCCGGTGCCGAAGGCGGTGATCATGGTGCGGATTTCGGCGTTGGAGAGCACCTTGTCGAGGCGGGCTTTTTCGACGTTGAGGACTTTGCCGCGGAGGGGGAGGATGGCTTGGTAGCGGCGGTCGCGGCCCTGCTTGGCGGAGCCGCCGGCGGAGTTGCCCTCGACGATGTAGATTTCGCATTCGGCGGGGTCGCGCGAGGAGCAGTCGGCGAGTTTGCCGGGGAGGCCGCCGCCGGAGAGGGCGCCTTTGCGGACGGTTTCGCGGGCCTTGCGGGCGGCCTCGCGGGCGCGGGCGGCGTTGACGATTTTGTCGATGATGCGCTTGGCGGTGGGGATGTTGGCCTCGAGGAAAAACTTGAGTTTTTCGCCGACGATTTTTTGCACAATGCCGTCGACCTCGCCGTTGGAGAGCTTGGTCTTGGTCTGGCCTTCGAAGCGGGGTTCGGGGACTTTCACCGAGATGACGGCGGTGAGGCCCTCGCGGCAGTCGTCGCCGTTGATCGGGGGGTCCTTTTCCTTGAGGAGGTTGTTGGCCTTGGCGAAATTGTTGAGGACGCGGGTGAGCGCGGAGCGGAAGCCGGAGAGGTGCGTGCCGCCCTCGATGTTGTGGATGGAGTTGGCGTAGGCGAAGATTTGCTCGTTGTAGGAGTCGTTGTATTGCATCGCGACGTCGACGGCGATGGGCGGGCGGGTCGGGTCGTTTTCGTCGGCGACGGAGTCGGAGAACGAGACAGGGTTCGGGTGGACGAGGTTTTTGTTGGTGTTGAGATACTGGACGAATTCGACGATGCCGTCCTTGAAGTAGAAGACGTCGGATTTTTGCGAGCGTTCGTCGTTGAGCTCGATGCGGACGCCGGGGTTGAGGAAGGCGAGTTCGCGGAGGCGGCGCGCGAGGATTTCGTATTGGAATTCGCGCGTGGTGAGGAAGATTTCCGCGTCGGGCTTGAAGGTGATTTTTGTGCCGGTTTTCTTGGTGTCGCCGACGACGGTCATCTTTTGCGTGGTGAGGCCCTGGGCGAAACGCATTTGGTAAACCTTGCCGTTGCGGCGCACCTCGGCCTCGAACCATTCGGAGACGGCGTTGACGCACTTGGCGCCGACGCCGTGGAGGCCGCCGGAGACCTGGTAGGCGCCCTTGCCGAACTTGCCGCCGGCGTGGAGGTTGGTGAGCACGAGCTCGAGGGCGGGGATGCCGTATTTGGGGTGGATGTCCACGGGGATGCCGCGGCCGTCGTCCTCGACCGAGCAGGAGCCGTCGAGGTGGATGGTGACCTTGACGGAGGTGGCGAAGCCGGCGAGGCACTCGTCGATGGAGTTGTCAACGACCTCGAAGACGCAGTGGTGGAGGCCGCGCTCGTTGGTGTCGCC
This sequence comes from Ereboglobus sp. PH5-5, assembly GCF_029504805.1. Classification (NCBI taxonomy): domain Bacteria; kingdom Pseudomonadati; phylum Verrucomicrobiota; class Opitutia; order Opitutales; family Opitutaceae; genus Ereboglobus; species Ereboglobus sp. PH5-5. The sequence goes on from NZ_JAQFIT010000010.1 coordinate 53,884, forward strand.
GATATACATGTCGGGGCGTTTGCGGACGCCCTCGAGGCCCTCGAGTTTTTCGATTTGGGAGGCGTTGTAGCCGGATGCGTCGGCGCCTGCGGCGGGGTTCTGGTCGGCGTTTTGCGGGTCGTTTTGGTCGGACATATTTGCGTGGAAAATCGGGTGCGTAATTGCGTTAAAAATAAAAGGGAAATTGCATCGAAATTCAGGGTCGGACGCAATGGGTTTTTAGGGGAAAATGGGATTATTTTTCGTGACGGAGCACGGCGTGATTTTGAGGGCGGCGGCGTGGTTAAATTTCAAATCTCAAAATCCCAAAGCCCAAGAGATTTGAGCGCGTGTAATTGCGTCGTTGTGTATGATTAAACACAATCGCTGCGCGCAACGCCAAGACCTGAGAAATGGGGGACGCTATGCGTTTTGAGGTCTGCTGCTCCGCGCCTTTGTCAACGAGGGAGGGATCTATAAGGAATTATTTGGCCTTTGTATCCGGATTCTCCGTTACGCCTGTCAAAATACCTTGAAATATATCCAGCAAACGGGGGTTGGTTGATGGGATTTTGGTGTATTCGGGATTCATCTCGATGCCCGTGACAATATAGGCATATCCATTGGTCTTGTAATCCTTGGGTAATATAAATGCTGCATACGAAAGAAATAACCGAGATGTATCAAATGGACGATTCCTTCCTCGTTGGGTTTCCCGCCATTCGTCAAATCGGCTTTTATAGAAAAAGACGCTTCCAATTTTTGATTCAAACACAGGCTTTTTTTCAAAGAGAAGTGATTGCCGGTCGCCAAAGGTTTTTTTGTGAAATTTCGGAATGTCCTTTCTTATCATCGAGTCGGCTATCTTACGGTCTTTTTCCGTCAGCAATTTGGCGGCAATCGACACTTTTATCACATTAAAATCGCCCATCGCATTCTCACTTTGACGCTTATAGCATATCCGTGTCTTGTTATCCAAGACACTCACGTTCCATTGCGCGGGGGCGTCGATTTTGTAAGTTACAGAAAATCCATCCGCAACGATTGTTTCTGGAATTGGAGTTGTTTCTGCATGCAGCAGGGTAGCTAACGTGCTGCACAATATTGAGAGGAGCAAATTCTTCATTGGTTTCGCGATTGCTAGCAGAGTGATAGGTATTGCAAAAAAAGCGAGGTTCCTTCTCCAAAACATACGCACAAAAAAACGCCCCCGGTTTCGAGGGCGTTTAGGTTTCCAAATTGGAAGAAAACTGGCGCGGTCTTTAGCGCTTGGAGAACTGGTAGCGCTTGCGGGCGCCGGGCTGGCCGGCTTTCTTACGCTCTTTCTCGCGCGGGTCGCGGCGGATGTGGCCGGCCTTCTTGAGCGCGGGACGAAGCTCGGGATTGAGCTTCTGGAGGGCGCGGGCGATGCCGTGCGCAACGGCTCCGGCCTGTCCGGAAACGCCGCCGCCGTCAACGAGGACGGTCACGTCAACCTTGTCGCGCATCTCGGCGACGATCAAGGGGGCGCAGGCGGCCTTGGAGAAGGTTTCGTGCGGGAAATACTTGTCGTATTCGAGTTCGTTGACGACGAACTTGCCCGAGCCTTCGGAAAGGCGGACGCGGGCGACCGAGGTTTTGCGACGGCCAGTGCCGAGGTGGATGACTTTTTCGCTCATGGGCTAATTATTTGAGAGTGATTGTGACGGGGTTTTGCGCCTCGTGCGTGTGGTTCGGGCCCTTGAAGACGCGCAGTTTCTTGAGCATCTGGGCCGCGAGGCGGTTTTTCGGGAGCATGCCCTTGACCGCGTGGGTGATGATGAACTCGGGCTTCTGCTCGCGCATCTGGGCGAGGGAACGATAGCTTTCGCCGCCGACGTAGCCGGAGAAGAACATGTATTCGTTTTGCTCGTCTTTCTTGCCGGTGAGCGCGACTTTCTCGGCGTTGATGACCACAACGTAATCGCCGGTGTCAACATGCGGAGTGTAGGTGGCCTTGTGACGGCCGCGAATAATATTGGCGACTTTAACTGCGAGACGGCCGAGCACGAGCCCGTCGGCATCGATGAGATACCACTTGGGCTGCACTGTCTCTTTCTTGGCGAGGAACGTTTTCATGAAAGGAAAAGGGGTTGATTGGTAGCGCACGGCGGGTGACTGTCAACCACGGAAGTTGGGAAAAATTCAAATCGAGAGATTTTCGGTGGGCGCGGCGGCTGCAAAAACCGCCGTTTTTCCCTTTTTTGCGCCGTGTCGCCGGCTGTCATTTGCCCGGACGACGCGCCATTTTGCGATGGAATCGGCATTGTTCGCCAGGGCTTAATCCAGCTTTACGATGCGCACGCCGGCGTCACCGAGCATGGGGGCGACAATCGGGTCGTTGTTGTAATCGTCGCGGTAGCGCACTTCGGCGATGCCGGCGGCGGACAGGATTTTTGCGCAGTTGATGCACGGATAATGTGTGACGTAGGCGATGCAGCCTTCCACCGAGCTGCCGCGGCGCGCGGCGTCGGCCACCGCGTTTTGCTCTGCGTGCACGGTTGATTGCTCGTGCCCGTCGCGCACCCGGGAGATGTGCGGCACGCCGGGCAGGTAGCCGTTGTAGCCGGCTGCCACGATGCGGTTTTTGCGCGCGCCGCCGCTCACGATCACGCAGCCGACATGCAGGCGTTCGCACGGCGAGCGCGTCGAGATCAATAGCGCCGTCGCCATGAAATATTCGTCCCACGAGGGGCGCTCCGTCGCCGTCGCGGCCGCATTGGCCACGATGTCCACAAGTGATTCGGTTGATTCCGTGCTCATAATATCCGGGGAAGATTGAAAAACGCCCGGAAAAAAGCGAGGCGTGTTTTGCTTTCCCTTTCCGCCTTATTTCCCCTTCATGTTGCGCGCATCATGGACGAACTTTTCCGACTTACCCCCGAGGAACGGCGCAGGCGACGGATCATACGGCTTGCGGCGGCGGGTTTTGTGGTCGCCGTCGTTTTTGCCGGCGTGGCGGTTTCGTTTTTCATGCGCGTATGGAACAAGGAGCCCGAGCTCGTGATGCCCGCCGCCTATCTCGTTTCCACCGGCGGCGCGACCACGGTTCGCGTTGATGGAAAAAATATTCCGTTTGAAACCACCCTCGCCGTTCCCTCCGGCTCGGCCATCGACGTGCCCGCGCGCGCAAACATCATCGTCGTGCACCCCGGGGACGCCTCCTCCAAAAAAATCAAGGGTCCCGAAACCCTCCGCCCCGAACCCGCGCGGGAGCCCAAGAAGGACGCGGTCGATTTTCTGGTTTCGCCAAGGGAAATCCTCATCACGGCGCGTTACGGCGGTCCGCGCGAAAGCACGGGGCGCGTGCTGGTGACCTCGCCTTTCGGTGTGACGCGTTTTACCAACCCGACCATCACGTGGGAGCCGCGCCCCGGCGTGCGTTATGACGTGGCGGTTGTTGATCCCGCCGATCCCGTCGCTCCACCCCGTGTCGCGATCAACGTGCTCCCGCCCTTGCGCATCGACCAGCTCGAAACCACGCAGGATCGCGTGCTGCGCGCGGATCGCATCTACAACGTCATCGTCAGGGAAGCCGGCAGCGAGACACAGGTCGGCGCGATGCGTTTCCTCGTCTCGCCCGGTGCGACCGACGCCTCGCTTCCGCTCGCGCCCGCCGATCTTGTCATGGAGGCGATTGACGCGCTTTGGAGCAAACCGGCGCGCATGGGCGACGGCTGGCTCGCGTTATCGCGCCTGCCGGCCGACTGGGCCGAGTCGGAACTCGTGCTGCGCCTGCGCATGCGCGCCGCCGCCGAACTCGGCCTCTTCGACGAAATAGAAAAAATCCAGTATCAACTCTGGATGCTAGGGCCGATGCGATAGGCCGGCTTGATTGACCGGGCCGGGCGCGGTTTTGGAAATCGCAGGATCGTTTTGGGCGGGGCGGTTGTCGGATGGTCGCGATCGCGCGAACCGCCGAAACCGCAGCCCCGTTCACTTGAACAGCAGCCTGTCGAGGCCGAAGTGAGTTTTGCCGCCGGGATGCTTGGACGGCGCGACGAGTTCGACCTCGAGGGTGTTCTTGCCCTTGACGAGTTCGACGCCGGCTTGCGCGGTGGTGGTGTAGAGCTCGGGCGTGTTGAGGTTGAGATTTTTGAAAACGGTTTTTCCGTTCAACCGGACATCAAATGTGCCGTAGTCGTTCGCGGTGGTCAGGAATGCGGTCATGTCGAAGCGGCCGGAGACGTCGGAATAAAAGGCAAAGGTGGCGCGGGCTTCGGGCTTGAGATCACGCCACCAGAGTTGCGCGCCGCCGCTCCACGGCATGGGTCGCTTGATTGATTGCGCGGCGGCTTTTCCGGAGGTGGTTTTTTCAACGAGCAAATCCTCGTCCTCGATGAAGAGCGCGCCGGCCTTGTCCCTTTGGAGGTCGCTTGGGATGATATCGGAGCGGTCGAGCGCGACGGGTTCGCGGGCGTCGGCGGTGTTGTCGGGCGCGAGGCTGCGTCCGCCGGGGAGCATATACCAGAAGGCGGCGGGCGCGTAGTTTACCCGCGTGGGCGACCAGTGCCACAGTTCCATGTCGAAGCGGAGCGATTTGCCGAAGGGGATGGCGTCGAGGCCGCGATACCGGGTGTTGACGGAAAGTTTTGGCGCGAAACTGCCTTCGCCCAAGGGCTGCGCGATGAACGGATGCCCGGTGAAAACCTCGGGGCGGCACCATGCGTAGCCGTAATAATCCTCGGTGCCGGTGCCGATGTGCGAGGGGAACTTTTCGCCGTCAACATAGACCTTTTCGTCGCCCTCGCCCCACCAACGGTAGGTGGTGTTGAAGATGGCGAGATTGTCGCCGACATAAACGCCCTTGCCGCGAAGTTCGGCGTAGTTGAGGTCGACGGCTTTGTCATGGGGGCCGGCGAGGACCTTGGTGTATTGGCGCCAGCCCGCGCCGAAGTGCATGGAGCGCGCATCCCATTTCCACGGCTTGGTGGCGACGGCGGCGTCGGTTACGCGGACGGTCTGCGCGCCGAGATTGCGCAGCGTGACGACGCAGTTTTTCTCAAACGGCATGACCCACGCGGCGCGCATGAGGCCGGATTCGTCAGTCGTAGTGTAATAGGTGTTTGTTCGAAGCTGCTTGTAACCGATGCCGAAGAAGTCGCCGGCGGGCACGCGGACGGTTTGTTCGCCGTCGAACGTGATTTCGAGCATGGTGGAGCGGAGCGCCTGCTCCTGGTTTTGCGCGCGCAGCCGCAACGCGATGCTGGCGACGGCGGCGGGGCCGCGCAGGGTGACTGCGTGGCTCGCGCCGGGCGCGAGATTGGCGACGAGGCCGGTGAAATTGCCGGCGGGGGCGAGCCCGGCGGCTCCGGATGCGAGTTTCTCCTGCGCGCTGGAGATGGCGGCGGCGTGGCGTTGCGCGACGGATTTTGAGAAGGACTCGACGGACGTGCCGGCGGGATACGAGCGATAGTTTATGTTGTAATAAACGCGCTCGGTGTCGCCTTTTTTCGCGCCGGGATCGTCCTCGCGCAGGTTCCCGCTTTCGTAGGTGATTTTGCAATGCTTCGCATAGGGAATGGGGAAGTAGAGATTGTGCCCGCGCCGCTCGTAGGGCGTCTCCTCGGAGACGGACGCGGCGAGCGGCGGGCCGGCGATGATGCTGCCGCTGAGGATGTCGAACGCCGTGCCCTCGACGGCGGGCGTGCCGGCGCCGTCGATGTAGATGCGCATGGTGCCGCGCCCGCAATCCTTGCCGGCGAACGTCATCCAGAAGCGGACGATTGCGCCGGGGCCGCCGGCGTCGAACATGACGAACTCGCGGCGTCCGTTGTTGCGTTCGACGCGGAGAAACATGGAGCGGTCGGAGTTGGCGAACCAGCCGGGTTTGTCCGGCGCGACTGAGGCGCGATCGTAGCTGCTGAATTGCGCGCAGGTGAAGGCGGGCTCGGGGAAGCGCGCGCGTTCGTCGCGGTCGGTCATTTCATCAAGCAGCGACTTGATGGTGATGGTGCCGGCGTTTGCCGCGCCCGCAAAAATGGCGAAAAGGAGGGTGGCGAGCAGAAGTGTTTTGGGTTTCATGATGGGAAAGAAGAAACGCGCGCGAACCATTCGCGCCTGTTTCGCAGCACTGGTAAACTGCCCTCATCGGCGTCCGTGCACAAGGTGGATTTCCGAAAAGAGGCGGGGGAATTTTTGAAACAAATAACAGCCGGGCTTGAGGAAGGAACCATGTGCCTCGCCGCAAGGGCGTCGTTTGATCCAGAGCGGTTTCGGCTTAAACTGTCGTGGGGAAATGTCTTTTGGCGGGGCGAACCAAAAAACTAATCCCGTTTCGGCGCCCAGCGGCGTTCCTGGCGCTTGAGGATGAGCGGCCCGGCATGGATTTGCGCGCCAAGGACCGCGGGGTGGTTGCGGATTTGGTTGAAGCACTCGGTCGTGAAAGTCCAGGCCAGTGAATCGGCGGCCTCGGCGATGGGCGCGACGCGGTCCTCGAAAAGAAACGCGAAGGAGGTTTCGGTTTTTCCGGGAGTTTGGTCGAGGGTTTTGCGCAACGCTTTTAGGAATTCGGGCAATTCGGGATGATCGGGTTTTAGCAGCCAGGTGATGCGCCGGATATTTTGCGCGATGAACGGCACCAGCGGATAACACTCGTTGATCTGGATGCGCTTTTCGCCTTCCTTGTTGACTTGCACCATGCCTTGCACGGCCACGAGCGCGTTTTCCGCGAGCACCGCGCCGTATTCCTCGTAGGTGGTCGCAAACATGTTGAGCGTGATCGCGCCGTTTTTGTTGGAGAGGCCAAACGAGGCCCAGGGGCGGTTGTCTTTTTTCGAGAGGCGTTTGGCGATGTTGCCGCAAATGCCGCAGAGGCGAAACTCGGTGCGGTCGGGCAGCGTGATGAGGTCGCCGATCGCGTAGGTGTCAAGCGCCTCGACGAGTCCGGCGTATTCGTTGAGCGGGTGTCCGCTGACGTAGAAGCCGAGCAGTTCCTTTTCAAACTGGAGGCGGTTTTCCTTGGTGAGGATGCGTTCGGCGGCGCCTGTGGACGCGGTTTTCTTTTTGCCCTTGGCGACCGCGCCGAGGGCGAGTGTGTCGTTGTCGTCGTCGATTGCGGCGGCGGGCGCGGCGGGGGTGACTTTGCGCGAGTGTTTCAGGATTTGGGCGAATTCTTTTTCGAGTTCGCCCATGGGCGGAAGGGGCGGGGCGCTGTCGATCGCGCCGAGGTCGAAGAGCATCGTGCCGGCGGGGGCTTCCTCCTTGGGTTTGCCGGCGTCTTTTTTGAGCGCGGGGTATTTGCGCTGAAGCTCGGAGAGCGCGCCGAGGGCGAGGTCGATGCGGGGGAAGAGGGTTTCGCGTTCCACGCCGCTGAAATCGAACGCGCCGGTGGCGACGAGGTTTTCGAGCACGCGTTTGTTGATAGCGCGCGGGTCGGAGCGGAGGATGTAGTTTTCGAAACTGGTGTAGGGGCCGTGGGCGTCGCGTTCGTCGCGCGATTTGACGGCGGCTTGCTCGCCGACGCCCTTGATGCCGGCGAGGCCGAAGCGGATTTTGCCCGAGGGCACGGGCGAGTCGTCCGTGCCACCCGATCCCACGGGCGAGTCGCCCGTGCCACCCGACCCGGCGGGGCGTGCGATGACGGGGGTGAAGTTGGGGCCGGATTCGTTGATGTCGGGGCCGAGGACGGTGATGCCCATCGCCTCGGCCTCGGCGATGAAGTGCGAGACTTTTTCGGCGTTGCCGAGTTCGGCGGTGAGCACGGCGGCCATGAATTGCACGGGGTAGTTGGCCTTCATATACGCGGTTTGATACGCGATCATGGCGTAGGCGGCGGAGTGCGATTTGTTGAAGCCGTATTGCGCGAACTTGTGGAGCAAGTCGAAGATTTCGTTGGCTTTCTTCGCGTCGAGGTTGAGGGTCTTTTTCGCGCCTTCAACGAAGATGCCGCGCTGGCGGTTCATCTCGGCCTCGTCCTTTTTTCCCATTGCGCGACGGAGCATGTCGGCGCCGCCGAGGGTGAAGCCGGCGATGACGCGCGCGCATTCCATGACCTGCTCCTGATAGACGATGACGCCGAAGGTTTCCTTGAGGACGGGCTTGAGGAGCGGGTGCGGATAGACGATTGACGCGGGATTTTTTTTGCCGGCGGCGTAGGTGGGGATGAATTGCATCGGGCCGGGGCGGTAGAGCGCAGAGATGGCGTTGATGTCGTCGATCGACGAGATGCCGACTTGGCGCGCGGCGTTTTGCATGCCTTCGGATTCGAGCTGGAAGACGCCGACGGTTTTGCCCGCGTTGAGGAGTTTGTAGGTGACGGGATCGTCGAGCGGGATTTTTTCGATGTCGAAATCGGGCGCGGCGGTGCGGCGGATGTTTTCAACGGCGTCGGAAATAATGGTGAGGGTTTTGAGGCCGAGAAAATCCATTTTCAGGAGGCCGAGTTTGCCCACGGCGCTCATGTCGTATTGCACGGTGACGTCGCCTTCCTGGAGCGTGAGCGGCACGAACTCGTCGAGCGGCTTGTCGGTGATGATGATGCCGGCGGCGTGCTTGCCGGTGTTGCGCACCATGCCTTCGACGACGAGGGCGGTGTCGATGATGCGCTTGGTGCCGGGGTTGCGGTCGATTTCGAGGCGGAGTTCGGCGGATTTTTTGATCGAGTCGGTGAGCGAGATGTTGAGCTCGTCGGGAATCATCTTCGCGATGCGGTCGGAGTCGGCGAAGGGGAGGCTGTTGACGCGGGCGATGTCGCGGATGGCCATTTTCGCGCCCATGGTGCCGTAGGTGATGATGTTGGCGACGCAGTCGCGCCCGTATTTTTCGCGGACGTAGTCGATGACCTCGCCGCGGCGTCGCATGCAAAAGTCGATGTCGAAGTCGGGCGCGGAAACGCGCTCGGGATTGAGGAAGCGTTCGAATAGCAGGCCGAAGCGGATGGGGTCGATGTTGGTGATTGAAAGGAGGTAGGCGACAAGGCTGCCTGCGCCGGAGCCGCGGCCCGGGCCGACGGGGATGTCGTGATCCTTGGCCCAGCGGATGAAATCCCAGACGACGAGAAAATAATCGACGTAGGTGGTGAGGTTGATGATGGCGAGTTCGTAGGCGGTGCGCACGACGAGTATCTCCTCGGGCGCGAGGCCGTTGTTGTCGGGCGGCTGGGGTTTTTCGTCGGGGGCGAGCTTGTCGATCGTGATGCCGCGCTCCTCGACGGCCTTTTGCCCGGCGACGAGGGCGGTGGCGAGTTTTTCGAGGCGTTCGGCGACGGCGGGGCGCGCGGCGACTTCGTCGTGGTCAACGCCGTAGCGTTGCTTGAGGCCGTCAACGCAGAGCTTGTGGAGGTATTCAGAAGGTGAATACACGCTTTTGATTTCGACGGGCAGGGGGTATTTCGGGTAGCGCTCGGAGCCTTTCGGGAACGGGATTTCGAGGTCGCACATCTCGGCGATGGCGCGGGTGTTGGTGATCGACTCGGGAACCTCGGCGAAGAGGCGCGCCATTTCGTCGTGCGACTTGAGGTAAAATTCCTTCGTGTCGAAACGCATGCGGTTGGGCTCGTCGAGCTTGGCGCCGGTCTGGATGCAGAGCATGGCGTCGTGCGGGTCGGCGTCGGTGTCGCGGATGTAGTGGACGTCGTTGGAGGCGATGACGCGCAGGCCGAATTCCTCGCCGAGCTTGAGCAGTCCGGGGATGATTTTGATTTGCTCGGGGATGCCGTGGTCCTGGATTTCGATGACGAAGTTTTCCCTGCCGAAAATTTCAACAAAACGGGCGCATGCGGCGCGGGCCTCCCGCTCGCGATCGTGCATGAGGTGTTGCGGGATGATCGCGGCGAGGCAGCCGGAGAACGCGATGAGGCCCTCGGAGTATTTTGCGAGCGTTTCCCAGTCGGCGCGCGGTTTGTAATAAAAGCCGTGCAGGTGCGCGTCGGAGACGAGCTTGAGGAGGTTTTGGTAGCCGGTGAGATTTTTGGCGAGAAGCCCGAGGTGGTAGTAGGATTTGCCGTCCTCGGCGCGGCCCTGTTTTTCGAGGCGCGAGCCCTCGACGAGGTAGATTTCGCAACCGATGATGGGCTTGAGGTTTTGCTTTTTTGCGGCGTTGTAAAAGTCGATCGCGCCGAAGAGATTTCCGTGGTCGGTGAGGGCGAGCGCGGTCATGCCGAGCGACGCGGCGTGTTTGCAAAGTTTGTCAACCTGGCAGCACCCGTCGAGCAGCGAGCGATCGGAGTGGACGTGGAGGTGGACAAAATCCTTCGCGGGCGCGGAGGGCGTGACGTTGGTGACGATGGGAGCGGACACGGTGGAGATGGGAAAAATTGAAAAGGTTGGAACGGTTTTGGAAAGGGAAGGGGAAGGGAAGCGGGGCGGTTTTTCAACGGGCAAAATTGCGGAATGCGGGAGAAAAAATTGAATCGAATGGTTGCTGTTGCGGGACAGGAGGTTGGGGAGGAGGACAACGGCAAAAAAAACTGCTTTTCCTCGCATGTCGCCGACCCGCGCAGGGGCGTCGCATGTGATGCCTGAATTTGTGTCGCGGGGCCGGCGCGAGCGGAGTGCTTTCGGATTGTTTTGAGGTGCGTTGGCAGGGATTTTGCCAGCGGGGGCTTGAGATTTGACAAAATGCGGAAAATCCGGATTTTGTTTCGCATGCCAAACATCATGTCAGCCACCGATGCGAGCAAGAATTTCTCCGAATTGCTCCATTCCGCCCATTACAGTGGCGATGTGATCATTGAGAAAAATGGGAAACCCTACGCGGTGGTGTGTCCCATACGCGCGCCGCGCACCGGGGCGGAAATCGCGCGCGCCCTCAAACGCGCCCCCCTGCCTGTCCTGCCTCCCGGCGAGGCGGAGTCCTTTGCCGCCGATCTTGAGGAAATCCGCAAGATCGCCAACACGCCGCCGGCAATCAAATGGTAATGCGCGACGCCCCGGGTTTTCTTGTCGACACCAGCGTGTTCATTCGCGCGGAAAAGGGTGTTTTTGATCTTGCCGCCTACGTCGGCGGGACGCCCGGGGTGTTTTTTGCAATGTCGTCGGTAACGGCCACCGAATTGTTAACCGGCGTTGCGCGGGTCGACACTGCCGCGCGCCGACGCCGTCGTTCTGCGTTTGTGGAGCAGGTCATTTTGCAGTTTCCCGTGCTGGACTTTTCGCTGCCATGCGCGCGGCAGTGCGCTGATATGACAGCGATTCTTCATGGAAATGGAATCATTGTCGGAATTGCGGACCTGATGATCGCTGCCACCGCGTTGCATCACGGTTATGGCGTGGCGACCTTTAACACTAGGGATTTTCATCGCATGCCCGGGCTGGTTGTCGATACGCCACCGGTGGAGACGGGGCGTTGAGCGCAACACCCGAACGCACCTTTGCAATTCCGGCCATTCGTCATCTCTGAGAGGCTTCACTGTTCTGTTCGATGGAGACCGGTCACAAAACAAAATCAACGTAGCGTGGACGCTCAAACCCACCCCATTTGAAATTAACAGAAAAGCAGACATGGTAGTTCGCGCCACCCGGCCAATCAATATAGCCCTGCACCTTCACGAAACGCATGAAAATAGGAATTCTCTCGGACATACACGCAAACCTGCACGCTTTGAACGCCGTGTTCGAGGATGCCGCGCGCCGTGGCGTCGAACAATTTCTCTGCCTTGGCGATGTGGTCGGCTACGGCCCGTGCCCGGAGGCTTGTGTGGAAAAACTTCGCGAACTTGAAATCCCGACCGTTTTGGGGAATCACGACGCATGGGCGCGCCGCGGAGTCGATTTTGGCGCAGCCCCAACGGCTCCATCGACCATTCCCGGCATCGATCTGGCGCGCAGGCAACTCGGCATCGCGAGCTTGAGCTGGCTGCGCAAGCTGCCTCTGATTATCAAAACTTACACCCACGCCATCACGCACGCATCCTATCATGCGCTCGGCTCCTGGGATTGCATCTGCGACACGGAATCGGCCCGGCTTTCTTTTGAGAAACTACCGGGGCAGCTGGGCTTTTTCGGTCACACGCACGAGGCCGGCCTTTGGGTGTCCGGAAAAATGCCGCGATGGTTTCAGCCGCAATGCGGACGCCCCTACAAATTGAAACCCGACACCAGATATTTGATAAATCCAGGCAGTGTTGGAAATCCGCGCTCGTCGAATGACAAGTCCGACAATCGCGCGCAATATCTGATATTCGACACCTCCATCCGCCGTATCACGCTCCACCGCGTCCCATATGACGAGCAAGCATACATCGACGCACTCAGGGAGGCCGGACTTGCCGGTGGTAAGGTGGACTCGGAATTTTGACCCAAACAGCACTTGGCGCGTAGGGGAAACGCGCCAGCGACTGGGGATGCGGATACCCCATCGGCACAGGGCGATTCAACTGAAATTTCAATGCGCCTCGGCAAAACAGCCGAGACGTTCCTGTGACGTTATTCGGAAATTGTTTTCGCTTATCTCGATAGCAAAACCGGACTATGAACATCAGCCCCCATTGAGTCTTTATGGGCGCGGAGTCCACCTTTTCCAAAATCAATACAATCAGCAATGATAAGATTGAGCTTGAAATCTGAATTATCCATCCATTTCCGAATTGCAGTTTCTACCGCACTAACGATTTTATTTAATTGATTGAAATTTTCCGGTGTGCTTTCCTCGTCTTTGCATTTTTCCCAATATTCTTTGGGTGCCGCCAAAATAATATTTATTGTCTTGGGCTTTTCCGGTTGTCCCCATTTAATCGACTCATCCTTAGATATATGCTCCCAGCAACGAAGCAATTGTAATGTATAACATATAGATTCCACCAAGGCCATCAGTGGCGAATTGGATGAGTTTCCTCTCTTCAGTTCGATGATTTCTACAAGATTACTATCAGGTATAAACGCAACAATGTCAGATTTTAACTGACCTTCTTGCTCTTCTGCCAATGGCAGTTCGTAGGTGAATGTATATCTCTGTTCTTTATTTTTTTCAAAGAGATAGGTGCACAAGTTCCAGTTCAATTGATTCTCAGTTCCTGCTTTAGGCATGCCTTCTGATCCTCTTTTGCCTTCCTTCAGTGCCTTGTTACGATCTTCAATTTTGAAATCAGAAGTTCTTATTTTAGGGGAATTTTTATTAGATAATTTCAGCGAATTTTTTGTCCACTTTTTAATAAATTCTATATAATGATCTGAGGCCAGTATATGCAATCCTCTATTTATCCAATTAGTTTTTGAGTCCCAGCCACCTTGTGTGGAATTTACCAGCCTGGATAATTGCAAGAAAGCAAACCATGTCACCTCATCCTTTGGAAGATGTATTTTCAGTGATCCATTTTCTAATATCATGCTATTGTTCATTTTATTATTAGGTTATTTTATATCAAGCCATTCCCCGTTGTTGAGGATTTTGGCGGTCGGGAAGATTGATTTGTATAATTGGGGGACTTTCGTGTGGATCGGGATTATTTGTTTGGCGTTTGCAGCTTTCGCGTAGCGTTCCAGATCCTCCCGGCTTGCATGGCCCGAGGTGTGCAGAAAGACAGGTTCGTCATAACCATGTTTTTTGAGAAATTTCTTTTCCCGGATCATTTTGTCCAGGCGTTCCCAATAACCTTCCCACATCGAGTAGATCGGGCGCGCGAGCTTGAGGGTTTTCAACTTGTCCATATCCTTCCGGACACTACCGCTCAATTGAAACACATATGCGGACAGCTTGTATTTTGGAATTTCATTCAGGTCATAGATGCGGCGCGGCTTGCAGGAGCCTATCCGGGCGAATAGTTTGGGATCCTGTTTTTCGATGAGTATTTGTTTCTGATGCCACGGCAGATATACGTCGGTGTTTTTTTCAAAATAGGGGACGATGCCGCGGTGTCCTGTGATTTTGATTATCTCGGCTGTGTAGAAATCCAATACAAGGCGTTTGCCCGCTTTGCGCGCGGCCTTGGCGATGGTCACGAGGCGGTCGATGTTCTGGCCCGAGCACATCACGGTGGCCAGCCCGTCGCTTTCGCGGAAGTGGTTTTCAAAATCGGCTTCTATTTCATGCTCGGTGCGGAAGCGTCCATTGCTGTTGCGGGAGAGTGTGGTGCCTTCGAGGAGAACCGCAGAGATGCCTTTTGGCGGGTTTTTGCAAAAATCGCCGAGGGAATCCTTGCGCCCGTGCCCTCGGAAATCGCCGCTGTAGAGAACCCGTTTGCCGTCTGTTTCCACGAGGAAGGAAAAAACTCCATATGCGGAGTGATTCATTGGCAGCGGCGTGACGGTAAAACTTTTGCCCACGCGAAATGTTTTATTCGCATAAATGATGCGGGCGCGCGGGCACGGTTTGGTTCCGTCCACGAAATTCGCGGCGAACGCGAGGCCGTTGCGGTTGAAGCGGCTCATATAAACGGGGATCGACTCATGCGCGTAGTGCAGCAGGCCGTAGTGGTCGGCGTGCATGTGCGAGATGAGAATGCCTTCGATTGAGGAATCGCCGCCTTGCAGGCCGGGGACGGGAGGCATGTGGTTTGGGGTCGGCTTTTCGTCATTAAGCGGCATGCCGACATCGAGGATGAGGCGCTTGCCATTGGCGGATTGAATTTCGACGCACGAACCGCCGATATCGTCGGCTCCACGGTGGATGCAAAGTTTTGGGAACGTGCTCATGGTGCGCATAAATGCAGCGGAGTTGAAGTTTCGCCGCGGAAGGGGTGTCGCCAAATGCACACATTGGGTTGGCGTGAATCAAGAAGATTTGTGAAACAGCCGTGTTTCGGTTCCATATTTTGATCAGTTGGTTTGTGCCTCCTGATGAAACCCCGCCGCGAATCCGAGAATGCGGCGGGACGGTTGCGCGACGGGTGCGAGGTCCAGTTTTTTGCCAAAGATGTCGGAGAGTCCATAATCGGGGAGATCGGGAAGCGCGGCGCCGAGGTTGTGCTTTTGGGCGATGTGCCGCGCGCGTTCGGGCGGGATGCGCGGGAATTCGCGGAAGGCGATCAGGCGTCCGGGGCGGATGATCGCGGAGTCGAGTTCGGTGATTTCACAATTCACCGTGCAGAGGATTTGAACTTTTAATAATTCGCCCAGCAGGCCGTCGGCTATGTTTAGCAAATTGGCAACGGCTCCACTGCGTCCGTGCGGCGTGCGTTCGAGCAGCGTTTCGGCGTCCTCCAATATGATTACTTTTTTGAGTTTTTCATATCGGTTGTTTTCCTTTACCCAGAAGCCGACCATTTCGGGCGAGGTGAGGAGGCGTTCGTGCGTGACGGGCAGATAGTAAAAACGGTGCGTGCGCTTGAGCTTGTCGGCGAGGTGCCGGATAAAGGTCGTTTTGCCCGTGCCGGGCGGCCCTTGGAATATCATCGTGCCGGTGTCCTTGGTTTTCATCGTTGCGATGAGCTGGCGCTCCCATGTCGCGGCATCGTCGCCGTAGTAGAGATTTAGCTGCTCGTCCTTCATTGCGAAGGCGCGGGTGATTTCGACGGTTGTTGTTTGCGGTTTTCCATCATTAAAACAAAGCACGGAAAACGACGGGCGCGGACATTTTTTACGGATGCGTTTTTGGTAGCGCTTTTGAATTTCGCGCGCCCAATGCTCGGCGGTTTCCTTTGATGTGGCGAAGACCTGGATGGTGTCGCCAATGAAGCAGCCGTTGCTCTCGGCGATAATATAGGTCGAGTCGGGCATCTTATATAAATAACACTGCGTAAGAGTGGAGATGCGCCTGTGGCCCGTGCCTTTTTTGGGGCCGAGCGTATTATCGCAACGAAGCAGGTGCGGCGCATAGTCGGCGGCAAGTTTGTCGATGTGTATAAGCGCTTGGAGCGCGATTTTATACAGCGGGCCGGCGCCGTGGAGGCTGCAAATGATGGCATTGTAGGTATCGAGTTCGGGCGTGTTGAAGGCGACGAATTGGTTGTTGGGCGGCGCGGGTGGTATCATGATATTTAAAATGTGCAGAGTAATGAGAGTGATTCTCCAGGGGCGCGCAGGGCTCAACAACACTCACCGGATTCAAGATGGAGGGCCGTGAAGGCTGTGCGGGTTGAAGACTGGCGCTCCCGAGGCTCGCGCCTCCGAATATCGCCGCGGCGCGCTTTCTTGCCCTTTGCGTTGATAGTTTTCATGAGAACCGAACCATACGAGTAAGAGGAGGCGCATCATAACGTGCGACCGGAGGCAAGCATCCGCGCGGGATGCGGAGGCTGCGCTCAAATAGAGGTCTGCGCCACCGCCGTCCGGAGGTTTATCATCATGCGCCGAATTCCTGAGGAGGATTGGAAGATAATGAAATCTGCCGTATTGTTTGAAACCCCACTATGACGTATTGGCTGGATCAGAGTGTGTGCGTTTATTGCTTTCAAACGAATCGCGGCGACGCAGTTATTGGGATTGGCGTGCGGGGCGTGTGGCGCAGTGCCCGTGGAATATTTGAATGCGCAGTCCGTCTTTAGGGTGATCGAGTAGGTCGCTGTTTAGTTTCGACTTTTTGGTGTTATGGTTTTTATGCATTTGAGCAGTTTTTGATGATGTTTGCGGATTGTTTGTGGTGGTTTGTTGGATTGCGAATCCCCTATTCATTAATACGGAATTCAGAAAGTAGACGCAATTTTGCTACGAACGATTAACTTATTTTTGTCTTTTTGACTTGAACGTGGTCGGCGCGCGTCTTGACTGCACATCGCAACCATCTTTCCCGTCCAATTATGCGTCCGCGAAAACAATTTCCCTCCAATGCCGCCGTTGAACTGAAACTGCTCCTTTCCAAGGCCGCCAGCCGGCCGGAGTATTCGCGCATTCAGGCTGTTCTGATTCGGGCGGTGGCGCCGGAATTGAAAGCCTCGCAAATCGCCGACATCACGGGGCTTTCCGCCACCCATGTCGCCAAGCTGCACTCGCAATTCCTGCGCCATGGCGCGGCGGTGTTCACCAATCGCCCCGGACGCGGCGGACACCGTCACGGCATCGAGACGGAAAAAGGCCGCGCGCGAAAAGAGCAGCAGGCGAAACTCGCGGCAAAACGCGCCAAATACGCCCAATATCTAAGCGAGGGGAAAACGTCACTGTTCGCCCGCATGAAAATTGCCCTGGAGGAAAAACTCGGGCGTCCTGTCAGCGACGTGTTTGTTCTTCAGAAATTAAGGGAAGCGGGTTTTGTGAAAAATAAATAATCCGCCGGTGCCTTCGCATTCGCAAAAGTCAAAAAGCAATAACTGACGCGATTTTCGCTCAGGATAAGATCACAGTTTCTGAATTTCGTATTTATTGTAATGAAAAGCATTATTACAGTAGTCGAAAACGAACAACAGATGCCTGAGGGCGTGTTCCGTTCGCGAGCGGAAACAAAAAAATATGTGTCCAAGCTTACTAACAAACGAGCCTTTGCCATACGGGAATTGGATATCAAGAACTTCCCGTTTTATATCCTGCTTTTTAATCCTCCCCTTGGTTCGCACGATATCATTTATACGAACAACGGTGAGATAGCCCATGCCGATTCACTGCTGGACGGCATCATATCCAAGGCATCTGAATCACTCGACTTGAGAGGCATGCTCCATGTATATCGAATCGAAAAACCGTTTGTGTGCCGCTTAGATAAACCGCTCGATGTTGACAGAAAATTTTACCATCTGATGGCGGTTTGTTTTCCACTGGGTGATCCATTTCGCGGCTGGATGGCGGCAAATCCCAACGCCTGCTGAGTCATATTTTTAGGGGCGTCGCTTGCGACGTCCGGTTTGACGGGCATTCGTCTGGCAGGGCTTTGCAAGAGAAGCCCCTACGCACAAATGCTAATTTTGCTTATGTCCAGAGCGTTCACAAATCTAGCCACTCGTCGTCGGTGAGCGCGCGCACCGTTCCATTTGGATATAATTGGGCGTAATCTTCCGGCACCTGCGTATGGATAGGAACGAGCAACTTGGGCGCGGCAGCCTTCACGTAACGTCTCAAATCCGCCGGGCAGGCGTGCCCGGAGGTGTGAATAAACAGCGGCTTTTCGAATCCGTGTTTGCTTACAAATTCCTTCTGCCATTTCATTTTATCCGGGCGTTTCCAATATCCTTCCCACATTGAATAAACCGGCTGCGCAAAAGCCAGCCCCGGCTCTCTTTTCAAATCGGCAAGGACGCTTCCGTTGAGGAGAAATACAAACTTCGACTGGTTTTCAGGTTTTGAGAAATCATATTTTGGAGCGCTCGGCCTCGATGTGGTTTTGGTTTTGGATGGCAAATACACACGCTGGCAGGAGAGTTTTTCCACACACTCGAACATTTCCTCGCTGGCGAGTTTCTTTATTTTAACCCGCTGGTTCAGGGGAATATAAACGCCCATCTCCTTTCGGAATTGTCCGGTGAATGCATCGTTGTCCGAGGCGAGAATCACTTGCGCCGTGTAAAAATCGACGACGAAGGTTCTGCCGACGGCCTTTGCCGCCGATGCGATGCCCGCGAGCCGACTGATGTTCTGGCCCGAAACCATGACGGTGCAAATCCTGTTGCCCGCCTCCGCAAACGCGGACTTAAACTCGGCGGTGATTTCACGTTCCGTCTTGAATCTCATTTCCAGTCCGCTGCCGGCGGCATCGCCGGTTTTTCGGCTGAGCGTGGTGCCCTCCATCAGCAGCGCATCCACGGTTTCAGGAGGATTCTTGCAAAATGCCCCGAGCAAATCCGCGCGCCCGTGTCCGCGAAAATCGCCGCTGTAGAGCACTCGCTTCTTTCGATCTATTTCCACTAAAAATGAGAATCCACCAAACGCGGAATGATCCATCAATATCGGCAGCACGCGGAAACTCTTGCCCACGCCAAACCATTTCCCCTCCTTGATGACGGTGGCGCGCAAACACGGCTCCGATCCCGGCACAAAATGGCAAGCGACATCATTGAGCACGCGCTTTTGATAGCCGCTCATGTAAACGGGAAGAAGCAACCGAAAGGGTCAGGTTGATGTTTGTTGATTTTTAAATACGAAGCAACCGAAAGGGTCAGGTTGATGTTTGTTGATTTTTAAATACAAATGTGAAGCGAAGATTACAAAGTAAATTGTCAGTTTGTCTGTTGTTATTGGCCTGCGTTCTTGCAAGTCATACAGATGTTCGTGCCGCTGTTGTCCGCATCTACGACTCCCGCGACCGCAACATTGAGCGAGTCTCCACCAACCACGGCACCGGCACGGATTATTATTACGACACCGACAACCGCCTTGCCGCCGCCGAAAAGCAACCGAAAGGGTCAGAAAGCAACCGAAAGGGTCAGGTTGATGTTTGTTGATTTTTAAATACAAATGTGAAGCGAAGAAAGCAACCGAAAGGGTCAGGTTGATGTTTGTTGATTTTTAAATACAAATGTGAAGCGAAGATTACAAAGTAAATTGTCAGTTTGTCTGTTGTTATTGGCCTGCGTTCTTGCAAGTCATACAGATGTTCGTGCCGCTGTTGTCCGCATCTACGACTCCCGCGACCGCAACATTGAGCGAGTCTCCACCAACCACGGCACCGGCACGGATTATTATTACGACACCGACAACCGCCTTGCCGCCGCCGAGGACCAGGACGGCAGCACAACAATCTACGGTTACAACGCCGTCGGCAGCCTCGCTGCAAACAGGCACTGCGAACTGACCCGGTAGCAGGCAGGAGGAATTGACCCACCTTGGGATGCGCGGTGGCCGTAATGCCGACCGTGGTCGCCTGGCGAGATGTTTTTATGGTGTGTTACGACACGTTTGACGAGGGGCTCCTTTCCTCACATGCTCGCATTTTTGAACACCTCGACATGGCGTTTATGGGATGATGAGAATGTTAGGAAATTTCGTTTGACGCGGGGGCGGATATCCTGCGTAGTTCACGTCTTTTTCCGACCAATCCGTTAAGAAACACACATGTCCATCGAAATCAAAATCCGCAAAAACGAGCCCGTTGATCGTGCGCTCCGCCGCATGAAGAAGAAGCTCGAGCGCGAAAACATCATCCGTGGTGTTCGCGCAAAGCGTTACTACGAAAAACCTTGCGACAAGCGTCGCCGCAAGGAAAAGGTCATGGCCTTCACCGCCATGCTCCGCCGCCGTTACGCGGACTGAGCGTAGACACGCTGTTTTCACTTTCGAACCGCCTGATGACTTCGATGTCGCAGGCGGTTTTTGTGTTTGCGGGGAAGGTGAGGGGCAGGCTTGTTATGCCCATGACCGTTTCATTTTGCATTTTGGTGGGTAGGGCGAAGTCTCCGGCTGAGCCGAAAGCGCCAAATCGCCTAAAAGATGAACGGTTCAGCCGGAGGCTTCGCCCTTCCGTTATCCTGAGAATTTCAGACAAATGACGCTGTCACATTGACCCAAATGCGCCCCGCCGAATCCAGTTTTCCGCCGCTCGCGCTTTCCACGTGCTGGTGTTCGCACCGGCACACGGATGGTTACGCGATGTTGCGCGAGATTGCGGATATGGGGTTTTCCCATGCGGAGTTGAGCCACGGGGTTCAGGTCACGCTGGTGCCGGGAATTTTGCGCGCGCTTGAGAAAGGCGTGATCAAGATCAGCTCGACGCACAATTTTTGCCCGCTTCCGACGGGGTTCAGCCGTCCCGCGCCTAACGCCTATGAGCCGTCGGTCGACGACCCGACGCATCACGATCAATGGGTGCGGCAGACACGGCGCTCGCTGGATTTCGCGGCGCAGGTTGGCGCGCGGGTGCTGGTGACACATTTGGGCAGCGTGCGTTTTTGGTGGAGGAATCCCGTGAAAAAACTGCTCGCCCGCGCTGATGAATATTACAGCGCGAGTGACGCGCCGGCGCGTTTTGCGGGCGAGGCGGACTTTGCGGCGTTGCGCGAAAAAGTTCTCCGAAAAGTTCGCGAGCGCATGCCCCCCAACTGGAATCAGGTGCGCGCGAGCATCGGGGAAATCCGCGAATACGCGGTCGAGCGCGGCGTGACGCTTGGGTTTGAAAACCGCGAGCGTCCCGACGAGCTGCCGCTTGACGATCAGTTCGGGGAATTGCTCGACGGCCTTGCGCGGCCCAACACCGCCGCCTACTGGCACGACACGGGGCATGCGCGGTTGAAGGAGCAGCTGGGCATCCTTTCGCACCGCGAGCACTTGGAGAAAAACGCCGGGCGGCTTGCCGGATTCCATTTGCACGACACGACCGCCGACGGCCGCGATCACCAGCCCATCGGCGCGGGGGAAATCGATTTTGAAATGGTCAGCCGTTTTTGGAAACCGCATCACAAGCTGGTGCTTGAGCTCAGCCCGCGCGTGTCCGTGGAAAACGTGATTAAATCGAAAAATAAAATCGAGGCGCTCATGCGCGGCTGACACGGACGGCGATTTCTGCCACACAATTTGCGACCACCAACCATCAAACCCACCCATGAAACAAAGTCTGCCATACGCATATCTCCTCCTCGCCATCATCGCGCCGCTTGCGATCATATTTGCCGGGCGCGAGCTCTGCGGCAACCGCGCTGCGGATTCGGCGGCATGGCTCGCGGCCGTGCAAACCGCATCCGGGGAAACCGGCGTCGCGGCAAAATTGGAGGCGGTTGAAAAACGTATCAGCGCAAAACTGGCCGCGGTCGATGAGGCCACGGAAAAATTGCTTAAGGAGGAGATCGCCGCGCTCGACGAAATCGTCGCCACCCACAAGGCCGAGCAGAGCGACGACGTGGCGCGGGTGCTTGTCACGAAAGGATCGCTTTACCAGCGCTCCCTCGACAATCCCGACAAGGCGATTGAAATTTACCGCCGGATAAAAACCGAGTTTCCCTCGACCACGCAGGCGGGCAGGGTCGGGGAATACATTGCCAAGGCCGAGGCGCGCAAAGTGCGCATGGCGATCCGCGACTCGCTCAAGCCCGGCGTGCAGTTCCCCGTGTTTGCGTTGACGGACATTGACGGCAAACCGCTTTCACTGGAGCAGTATCGCGGCAAGATCGTGCTCGTGGACTTTTGGGCCACATGGTGTCCGCCGTGCCGCGAAGAAATGCCCGGCGTGATTGCCGCGCATCAAAAATACCGCGCCGACGGCTTTGAGGTGATCGGCATCAGTCTCGACAAGGACATCGCGACATTGCGCGCCTTCATCGCGAAAAACAGCATGCCCTGGAGGCAGGCTTGCGATGGGAAATCGTGGGACGGCGGGCTGGTTGAGAAATATGGCGTGCTTTCGATTCCGACGACATTTCTGCTCGATCGCGAAGGTCGCATCATCGCGAAAAATCTTCACGGCGACGAACTCGACAAACAAGTCCGCAAGGCGCTCGGCAAGTAATCGCCCCCGCGGGTTTGCGCGACGCGCGCGTCCGCGTGGGACCCTGGAATTTCGCATGCGTTTTACGGAAGGCCGGTTGAACAAACCCGCCGCCAATGACTCTAACACAGCTTATACAATTCATGAAAACGAAGCACTGGATGATTTTGATTGCAGCGACAATTGCGGCGGGCGTGTGCGCGCCGGCCATTAACGCCCAGACTGGAACGGGCGACGTGCGGACGGCCGTGGGCAAGGTGGTGACCTCGCTTCGCCAAAAGCTGCAAAACTTTTCCGGACAGCCAACGGAGGCCGTGTTTGCGGGCGAACTCGCCGAGTTCGATAAAATCATCGCCGCCAACCCGAAGGCGCCCGCGGATGAGCTCGCCGAAGTGCTCGTCATGAAGTCCCGTTTTTACGCCGAAGTGCTCACCGATTTCGACAAGGCCGAGGCGCTCGTGAAACGCATCAAGACGGATTATCCAACCTCTCAGGCCGCCGCGCATGTCGACGACATGCTCAAGCAACTCAAGCAGCTTCGCGAGATACAGGCGACAAGGGCCGCGCTGCAACCCGGCAAGGTATTTCCAGATTTTTCCGTGACCGACATCGCTGGAAAACCGCTTACTGTTTCGCAATTCAAGGGCAAGGTGGTGCTCATCGATTTTTGGGCGACATGGTGCCCGCCGTGTGTCGCGGAAATTCCGAACGTCCTCGCCGCGTATCAAAAATATCACGACAAGGGATTTGAGATAATTGGCATCAGCCTCGACCGCGACAAGGACGCGCTCCTGAAATACGTTGAGCAGCAAAAAATGCCGTGGCCGCAATACTTTGAAGGCGACAATCCTCAAAATACGCTTTCCGAAAAATACGGGGTCGAAACAATTCCCACCACATACCTGCTGGACGCGGAGGGCAAGATCGTCACCACCGACCTGCGCGGTAACGACCTCGAACAGCAACTCGAAAAATTGCTGGCGAAATAATTCGAAATCAAACGGCGGTGATGCGACCGCCTGATCGCTTTCCCGGTCATTGCGACGCGCGAGAAAATGGTGCCCGGGACAGGACTTGAACCTGCACGCCATTCGGCAAGGGCTTCTAAGACCCTCGTGTCTGCCATTCCACCACCCGGGCATGAGCGGTTTGCTGCCAGCAAGAAGCGCAAATTAAGACGAATGTCCGGCGCGGCTTGCAAGCGCTGTTTGCGCCATTCCGTGACACCATTATCCGAATAAGACCATTTTTCAGGCGCGGCGTTAATGGGGTGGGGTGGTTGGTGGATTGTTGCCACCGCTTGAAACGTCGAAACCGGCGCGTTTCCTCCTCGTAATTCTTGTCGCGCCCGGCGAGCACGCCCCGGCTGTTAAAAAAACAAACCTTGGCACGGCACCCGTGTTTAAAAAAACAAGCGTCGCCAAATCGGGACCGAAGTATTTTCTTTGCGGACGTTTCTCTCATGTCCGCATCACACAACACGCACGAACACACCGCTATGTTTTCCCGGCTCGGCGAGCGCGCCGCTCCGCCGACAATCGCCCGCCTCATGACGATGGCGCTGGAAACGCCGGGGCTGTTGTCGCTTGCGGCGGGGTTCACGGACAATGCCACGCTGCCGGTGGATTTTGTCGGCGAGGCATGGCGGGCGTTGTGCGCGGACGCGGTGGCGAGCAACAATGAGTTTCTCCAATACGGCACAAACCAAGGGCGCGCGATTTTGCGCCGGTTGATTGCGGAACGGATTTCGCGCGCGGACCGTCTCGGGAGCGACGGGAGCCTGTCCGAGCGGGATGTGTTCATTACAAACGGCTCACAGCAGGCGCTGTATCTGGCGATGCAGGTGCTGTGCGATCCGGGCGATGTCGTGCTGGTGGATCGTCCGAGCTATTTTGTTTTTTTGGAAATGCTGCGCGGCCTGGGCATTGAGGCTCGCTCGCTGCCCATCGACGCGGGAAACCGCATCGACACCGTTGCGCTTGGCAAGCTGCTCGATGACTTGCGCGAGGAGGGGCGCCGTGTGCGCACGGTTTATTTTGTTAGCTATTTCTGCAACCCGTCGGCGCGCTGTCTCGACGAGTCGGAAAAGAACGGCATCGCCGAAACTCTCGCGGCGCGAGGCATGTTCATTCCGGTGATCGAGGACGCCGCGTATCGCGAATTGTATTTTGAAAATGAATACAGCGCGCGCAGCGTGCTCGCCCTTCCGGCTTGGAAGCCGTTCCCGAAACTTTACACCGCCACGCTCACAAAACCCTTCGCGACGGGTTTGAAGGTCGGTTACGGCGCATGCACCGACGAGGCGTGGCGCGGCAGGATGCTCCATGTGAAAGGCCACCATGATTTTGGCTCCGCGAATTTCGGACAGGCAATCATGGAGCATGCCCTGGCGGGCAAGAATTACGAACGCCAGCTCGCGCGCCTGAGGCCGGCATACCAGGCGAAAATGCTCGCGTTGCACGGCGCGCTTGCCGGTGCCGGTTTGCGCGAGCGCGGCTGGAAATGGGTTGAGCCGGCCGGCGGGTTATACATATGGCTCGAGGCGCCGCGCGGACTCGACACGGGCATGGACTCGGCCTTTTGCCGCGCATGCATTGAGGCGGGCGTGCTTTATGTGCCGGGAGATTTGTGCTTCGGTGATTCGCCGGAAAAGAATTTCATCCGCTTGAGCTTTGGCGTGCTTGGCACCGCGGACTTGGCGGAAGCCGCGCGCCGCTTCGCCTCGGTGGCGAAACAGTTTTGACCCTAAAAAACGCCCCGCGTTTTGGGCGGAGCGTTTGTGGTGTTGGATGAATTTTTCGCGCGGCCGGATTAGGCGCCGAGCTGGTAGCGGGTGAAGCGGCGGATGCTCATGTTCTCGCCGATGGTCGCGATTTTCTCGGTGAGGATTTCCTTGATGGTTTTGTCCGGGTTCTTCACGAAGGGCTGGTCGAGGAGGCAGATGGTCGAGTAGTATTTCTCGAGCTTGCCTTCGACAATTTTCTGGATGGCCGCGGGGGGCTTGCCTTGCACTTGGGCAACGGCGATTTCGCGCTCGGCGGCGATGGCGGCCTCGGGCACTTCGTCACGGGTGACGTAGAGCGGGCTGGACGCTGCGACTTGGAGGCAGAGGTCGTTGCAGAAGGCCTTGAAGTCTTCGTTGCGGGCGACGAAATCGGTCTCGCAGTTCACTTCGATGAGGACGCCGACTTTGTTGTTGCTGTGAATGTAGCTCCAGATGAGGCCTTCCTTGGTGGCGCGGCCGGCCTTTTTGTCGGCGGTGGCGGCTCCTTTTTTGCGGAGGAGGGTGACGGCTTCCTCAATGTTGCCGCCGGTTTCGGCGAGGGCTTTCTGGCAGTCGAGGAGACCGGCGCCGGTCTTTTCGCGGAGTTCCTTAACGGTTTGTGCGGAAACGGGTGTGCTCATTTTTAATTTTATATGTAAGTTTGTGTTTTGAGTTTTTGTGCTCGGTTGCGCGCGCGAATTATTCGTCGGTCTTGGGAGCGGCGATTTTCTTGCGGGCGGCGGGTTTCTTTTTGGCGGCGGGCGACTCGGCGGCTTCCCCGGTCGCGGTGGTTTCGGGGGCGTCGGCAGCGGGAGCGCCGGCTTCCGTGGTTTCGGCGGTGGCGCCGGAGGCCTCGGCAACGGCCGCGGTGGCGGCGCGGAGATCGGCCTGGCCGCGCGCTGTGCGGCGGCTTTCGCGCTGGGCGAGTCCGCTTTGGACGGCCTCGACGATGGTGTCGACGATGATGCGGATGGATTTCACCGCGTCGTCATTGCCGGGGACGGGAAGGGGGAGGGTGGTGGGGTCGGAGTTGGTGTCAACGAGTCCGACGCAGGGGATGTTGCAGCGGGCGGCTTCGGCGACGGCGATTTTCTCGTGGTTGCCGTCGACGACGAACATGATCGAGGGGAGGTCGAGCATGTCGACGATGCCGGAGAAGTTGCGTTGCATGCGGGACATTTCGCGCTTGATGGCGGCGCTTTCCTTGCCGCCGAGCTTGGCGAGTTCGCCGCTGGTTTCCATTTGCTGATACTTTTTGTATTTGGCGATGGATTTCTTGACGGTGGCGAAATTGGTGAGGGTGCCGCCGAGCCAGCGATCAACGCAGTAGGGCATGTTGGTGGTGGCCGCGGCTTCCTTGATGATTTCCTGCGCCTGGCGCTTGGTGCCGACGAAGAGGATGGTGCCTCCGTTGGCGATGGTGTCCTCGACTGTGGTGTAGGCTTTTTGGAGCAGTTCGTGCGTTTTGCCGAGGTCGATGATGGTGATGCCCTGGCGGTGGTCGTAGACGTAGGGCTTGGAGCGCGGGTTCCAGCGCTTGGTTTGGTGTCCGAAGTGGACGCCTGCATCGAGGAGGTCTTTTGGTGTGACGTTCATGTGATCTATGTATCTTTGGCGACTACACAGGCCGGCCTACGGGCCGCCTTGCGATCGTTTTGGATGTTTTGGTTATTGTTGTGTTGTTGGTTTTTCCAAACCGCGTTGTGCGGAGGAAAGCTGATAAAAACATAGGGCCGCGGTGCGTGTGGCAAGAAAATGTTTAGGTCAGTTTCGGGATGGAAAACTGATCACGGGCCGGGGTGTGGAACCGGGGCCTGACGCCTTGGATCACGCGACGGGTTAAGCGGTGGCGATGGTTTGCACCTGGCGGGTGGATTCGACGACTTGGTCGACGAGGCCGTAGTCCTTGGCTTCGTGGGCGGTCATGTAATAGTCGCGGTCGGAGTCTTTTTCGACTTGGGCGGCGGTTTTTCCCGTGTGGCGGGCGATGACCTCGTTGAGTGTTGCGCGCCAGCGGATGATTTCACGCGCGGCGATGGCGATGTCGGCCGCCTGGCCGCCCGCGCCTCCGGAGGGCTGGTGGATCATGACGCGGCTGTTGGGGAGCGCGAATCGCTTGCCCTTGGTGCCGGCGGCGAGGAGCACGGTGGCCATGCTCGCGGCCATGCCGATGCAGTAGGTGACGACGTCGCACTGGAGAAAGTTGATCGTGTCGTAGATCGCCATGCCGCCCGTGACAACGCCGCCGGGGGAGTTGATGTAGAGGTGGATGTCTTTCTTGGGGTCTTCCATTTGAAGGAAGAGCAGCTGGGCGATGACGTTGTTTGAAACGACATCGTCGATGGGCGAACCGATAAAAACGATGCGGTCCTTGAGAAGGCGGCTGTAAATATCCCACTGGCGGACTTCGCGGCCTGTGTTTTCAACGACGTAGGGAAGATAGTAGCTCATTAAATTTTTTAGGTTTGGAGAGCAGGGCGAAGCCTCCGGGCGGGCCGTTCTATTTTTCGGCTCACCCGGAGGCTTCGCCCTGCCGGTTTTTGTTCTGGATTAAGATTGTGCCAGAGGCGTCAAGCCTTGGGCGTGACGAGGGAGATTTTGGCCTTGGAGACGACCAGATCAAGCGCCTTGTCGATGATGATTGCCTGCTGGACGGCGCGGAGGCGGCTCTGATCCTTGGTGAGTTCCTTGACGAGTTTGTCAGGGCTCTGGCGGGTCATCATGGCTTCGCGGTAGATGAAGGCGTCGATGTCTTTTTCATCGACCTTGACGTCCTCCTTCTCGGCGATCTTGGCGAGGATGAGGCGGGTCTTGGCGCGGATGAGCGCGGATTTCTGGGCGCTTTCGTAGAGCTCTTTTTTGTTTTTCTCGAGTTCCTCCTCGGGGACGCCACGGCGCATGTTGTCCTCGACGATGTTGCGGAGAACGCCTTGCGTTTCGTCCTCAAGGAGCGAGGCGGGGACTTCAAACTCGGTTTTGCCGATCAGCGTGTCGGTGATCTGGCGGCGCTGGGACTGGCGGTTTTCGTATTCCTTGCGGCTTTTGAGCCCTTCGCGGACGCGGGTTTTGAGGGCGTCGAGGTTTTCGACGTTTTGGGTCTTGAAAAACTCCTCGTCGAGGGCGGGAAGCTCGCGGGTGCGGATTTCCTGCACTTCGATGGCGTAGTTGACGGTCTTGCCGGCGAGGGCGGGCACGCCCTCGAATTGTTCCGGATAGGTGGCGGGCACGGTTTTTTTGTCACCGGGTTTCACGTCGGCGAGGTGTTTGCCGAGGCCGGGGATCACTCCCTCGTGCTCGCCTTCGACTTCCTCCCACGTGGTGGGCGCCTTGGCGTAGATTTGTTTGTCGCCGACAATTTCAGCGAGCGGTTTGTCATCGAGCGTGCCTTCGTAGGAGAGCTTGATGTAGTCGCCTTTTTTGGCGGGACCCTGGCTGACTTCGAACTTGGCGCTTTCGGAGCGAAGGGCGTTGATGGCGGCGTCAATCTCCTCGTCGGTCGGGTCGGTGGGGGCGATGGCGGTGGGCAGCTCATTGTAGTCGGGCAGCTCGAACTCGGGGCGCACATCGACGGTGACGGTGATGGTGGCGTCGGCGTCGGGCTTGATGTCGCCGGTCTGGATGTCGGTGATGGTGAGGACGTCGAGCTTGGATTCCTTGATGCCGTCGCGGTAGGCCTTGGAGGCGACGCGTTGCTTGAACTCCTCGTCGATTTGTTTGCCAAACTGGCGCTGGACCATGGCGGCGGGCGCCTTGCCGGGGCGGAATCCGGGGAGGCGGGCGTGCTTCATGTATTCGGCAAGCACGGCCTTGTGCTCTGCGGCGACTTCGTCTTTTGTGAGCGAAACAGCCATGCTTTTGCGTGTGGTGGAGACGTCTTTGATATCGATATTCACGTTGAGAAAATGGGAGGTGTTGGAAGCGTGTTTGCCTGGATGTTTGAAATTTTGAAACCGAACACGGTGATGATGCGCGCGCGCGCGGTCAATGTTTGATTGCGGTATTGCTTTGGGTTGCGCCCTCGCATCGCAGGCGAATAGTTTTTCCGAATATTTTATGCCGGTTCATCACGCCACGTTCACAATTCACACACGCTCGCAAGGGCTTCACGAAATCACCGACCAACTTGAGCGCGAGGTTGCGCGCTCGGGGATCACGAGCGGCGTCGCGACGGTGTTTTGCCGTCACACGAGCGCGAGTTTGGTGATCATGGAAAACGCGGATCCGTCGGCGCGCGCGGATTTGGAGGCGTGGTTGAACCGCCTCGTGCCGGAACGAGACCCGCATTTCACGCATACGTTTGAGGGTTCCGATGACATGCCGAGTCACATAAAAACGGCGCTCACCCGCACGAGCGAAACCGTGCCGCTCAAGAATGGCCGGCTGTTGCTCGGCACATGGCAGGGCGTGTATTTGTGGGAGCATCGCCGCGAGCCCCACACGCGCGAGGTCCTGTTGACCGTGCTGGGCGAGCAGTCGCTCCAAAACGCTTGAAACACGCGCTGTTTTTCACGGGGAGTGTCATCTAATGGATGACATTGTTTGGGGCGATTTTTCGCATTGGCGGGGTGTTGGAAATTCCGGGGTAAAAAAATCCGGACTTGCCTCATTTTTCGCGCTGGCCGTGTGTTCATTGTAACAAAAAAATCATGCAACGCCTTAAGCCGCTTTTTCCCGAGATCACATCCGCGCAATGGGCGCTCCTTGAGCGCATGGCGTCGCTGCATCGCGAGTGGAACGCGAAGATCAATCTCGTTTCGCGCAAGGACATCGACAACCTCGAGTGGCACCATTACGCGCCGTGCGTCGCCGCGGTGAAGTTTCTGCGGCTCATGAATGGCGCGACCGTGCTTGATGTCGGCACCGGCGGCGGGTTTCCCGGATTGATACTCGCGGCGCTTTATCCGCAGGCGCGGTTCACGCTGGCCGATTCGGTCGGCAAAAAAATCACCGTCGTCGCCGACATCGCGCAGCGTCTCGACCTGCGCAATGTCGAGGCGAGGAACATCCGCGTCGAAACGCTCCGGCGCGAATACGATTTTGTAACGGGGCGCGCGGTCACGTCGCTGCCCGCGTTCATCCAGCTCATTCGCGCGCATGCGCGCCCCGGTGAAAAGAGTTCGCCCGGCAACGGCGTGATTTATTGGAAGGGCGGGGCTCTTGCCGCCGAGGAGGAGGCGCTCGGAATCGCCCCTTCGCGCGTGCTTTCACTCGCCGAGACGCTTGCCGACGCCGGGGACTATTTTCACGAAAAATACATCGTGCACTATCGCCAGCGGGATCTGGCGCGCGCGAAACCGCCCGTCCCGACGGACGGGGTGCGTTGAGCCTTTCGCCGCAATTTGAGGTGATTTGATTCCGCACTGATTCGGGAGGAAAGACGGGAAGGCCGAAAGCTGGGAGGCGCATGCATCGTTGTGCGTTGTGCTGCCGGCAGCCGCGCGGAATCGGTAGCCTCATCGCCAGGCTTTATTTGCATTTCGCAGAGCTCGACACCTTCGCCTCCCGTTCAAAATGGCGAGGCGGGGGCATTTTTTTGCCCCAAATCGCAAACCCGCCTTGCATTACGGAACAATTGCCTTTGAAACGTGCGCTTCTTTTTTCACGTTTCTTCACACCGATTTTTCCGTTTCCCGTTCGATGAGCAAACCGTCCTTCCTGATGCGCCTGCTGCCGGCGTCGGGCCTCAAGATTCTAAATCGAGGCCTCGCCGCATGGACGGTGATCGTGTTCATTTTTCTTTACCTGCCGATTCTCATCCTTGTCGTTTTTTCGTTTAACGGCGGGAAAAACAGCAAGGCGTGGGACGGGCTTTCGCTGAAATGGTATGAGGCGCTGTTCAGCAACACGCCCATAATGGAGTCGCTGAAAAACTCCCTCGTCATCGCCGTCGCCACGACCATCGCATCCGTCATCGTCGGGACAACCGGCGCGTGGCTGCTGCATCGCTACAAGTATAAGTTTTCCAAAACCCTCCAGACGCTGATCTGCGTGCCGATGATCATGCCCGAGATCGTCATGGGCATAAGCCTGCTCATCCTGTTCACGGTTGTGCGCATGGAGCTCGGTTTCACGACGGTGACCATCGCGCACATCACGTTCTGTTTTCCCTTTGTGCTCGTGGCCGTGCAAGCGCGGCTGCACGGGCTCGACCCGGCGCTTGAGGAGGCCGCGCTCGATCTTGGCGCGAAACCGCTCCAGGCGTTCTGGCTCGTCATCGTTCCGTGCCTGAAGCCCGCGATTCTTTCCGGCGCGCTCATGGCCTTCACGCTTTCGCTCGACGAGCTGATTGTCACCTTCTTCACGCGCGGCCCCGGCTCGCAAACGCTGCCGATCGTCGTTTACGGCAAGGCGCGCGTCGGCCTCGACCTCACCCTCAACGCCCTCTCCACTGTGTTCGTGATCACGACCGTCGTTTTTGTTTTCTTCTCGGAATACCTGCGCAAGATCAGCACGCGCAAGTAACCCCTCGCCAGCAACAACACCCGCCTCGCAAACCGCTCATCCATTGTCCCAGCCAAAACCATGAAAAAACCAATCCTCATCGCCATGCTCTCCGCCCTGGTTGCCCTTGCAGCCGGGCTCGCGTCCTGTTCGCGCACCACCGAGCCAAACAAGCAGATCAACCTGTTTGCCTGGTCCGAATACATACCCCAGTCGGTGATCGACGAATTCACCAAGGAAACCGGCATCAAGGTCAATTACGAGACCTTCGCCACCGGCGAGGAAATGCTCAACAAGGTTCTGGCCGGCGGCACCAAATACGACATCATCCAGCCCTGCGACTACATCGCCGAGGGCATGATAAGAAACAACCTGCTCCTTCCGCTCGATTACACAAAGCTCCCCAACTTCGAAAACATCATGCCCGAGTTCAAAAGACTCGCCTATGATCCCGGGCAAAAATTCACCGTGCCCTTCATGGTCGGCGGCGTCGGCATCGTCGTGAACACCGAGAAAGTCAAGGAGCAGATCCGCGGCTACAAGGACATCTTCCAGCCGAAATACGCCGGACGCATCGTCGTCCTTGACGACGGACGCGAACTGGTCACCTGCGCCTTCGAGACGCTCGGCATTCCCATCAACAACATCACCAAGGAAAACCTCGAGCGTGCCCGCCCCGTGATCGCCGAGTGGATGAAATACATCAAAATCTACGACTCCGACAGCCCGAAAAACTCCCTCAGCAACGGCGACGTTGACATCGGCGTTGTCTGGAACGGCGAGGCCGCGCGCCTCTGGTTTGAAAACAAAAAATTCCAATACGTCCGTCCCGCGGAGGGAGCGCATTTCTACGTGGACGTGTTCGCCATTCCGCACAATGCGCGCAACACCGAGGCCGCCCACAAGTTCATCGACTACATCATGCGCCCCGAGGTCAGCCGCGAAATCTCAAGGGTCTTCCCCTACACCAACCCGAACGGAGCCGCGCGCAAACTCCTCACCCAGGAGGAGCTCGACAATGTCGCCAGCTATCCAAACATGGCCAACATACAACTCTTCCGCGACATCCCCGGCAGCGGAGAACTCACCGACCAGCTCTACACCGACCTGAAAAACGCCGCCGGACGCTAAAACGTAGGGGCGTCGCAAGCGACGCCCCTACGCGCCACACCAACCCATGCAAGCCGTAACACTTCCCGACAACAACACCGGCCATGCCAAGCGCCCCCGGCTCTTTGGCTGGCTGCTCATTACGCCGATGGTGTTGTGGCTTGTCCTCTTTGTCGTCGCGCCCCTGCTCATCCTGCTCGTTTACAGCTTCTGCCAGCGCGACGACATGGGGCGCATCGTTTACACCTTCACGCTCGACAATTACCAGCGCGCGTTCGACCCCATCTACCTGCGCATCCTCTGGCGCTCGGTGCTCTACGCGGCGATCACCACCGTGCTCTGCATCGCCATCGGTTATCCCGTCGCGTGGTTCATCGCGCGACAAAGCGAAACGATCCGCAACCGCCTCATCATGCTCGTGATGATTCCCTTTTGGACCAGCTTTCTCATCCGCACCTACGCCTGGATTACCATCCTCAACCAAAACGGCCTCCTTAACGGCCTGCTCGAGTCCGCCAGAATAATCCCGCAGCCCCTCGAAATCCTCTACACGCCCTCCGCCGTCATTCTCGGCCTCGTTTACGCCTACCTGCCCTTCATGATTCTGCCGATCTACGGCAGCGCGGAAAAAGTGGACGAGTCGCTCGTCGACGCCGCGCACGACCTTGGCGCCGGCCCCATGCGCGCGTTTTCCGACGTCATCATCCCGCTCACCTGGCCCGGCATCTCCGCCGGCATCCTGCTCGTGTTCGTGCCCGCCATCGGCATGTTTGCCGTCACCGACCTCATGGGCGGCGGGCGCGACATGCTCATCGGCAACGTCATTCAAAACCAATTTGGCAAGGCGCGCAACTGGCCCTTCGGCGCCGCGCTCGGCGTGATCTTCACCGTCCTGTTCGTCGCCGCCTACGCCTTTGTCCAATACCGCGCGTCGAAACGAAACCAGCACCAGTAGCGGCCCGGTTGTTCGCGCGCGCGCGCCGACGGCAAAAAACTTTCCGAACACGCGTAATTTTCATCGCATTTTTTCGCACGATATCCTTTTTCGTTCCTCCATAGATTTTCATTACCGCAACCCACGCATTGAAATGCAGGCAAATCCTCAGCACGAAAACCACGCACAGCCGCCCTACGACCCCGGAACGCTGCGCGCGCCTGAATCCAGCGCCGTATAATGATCCAGATAAACGGAGTCACCAAACGGTTCGGAAACTTCACCGCGGTCAACGACGTGACCCTTGAGGTGCAGACGGGAGAATTCCTCACACTCCTTGGACCCTCCGGCTGCGGGAAAACGACACTCCTCCGAATGCTCTCCGGTTTTGAGCACCCCACTGAAGGCACAATCTTTATCGACGGCGAGGACGTCACCGACCTCGCGCCCTACCGCCGCAACGTCAACCAAGTCTTCCAATCCTACGCGCTCTTCCCGCACATGACCGTGCGCGACAACATCGGCTTCGGGCTGCGCATGAAAAAAGTCGCCGAGGCCGAGGCCCGCCAGCGCATCGCCGACGTTGTCAAACTCGTCGCGCTCGAAGGTTTCGAGGACCGCTACCCGCACCAACTTTCCGGCGGCCAGCGCCAGCGCGTCGCGCTCGCCCGCGCCATTGTTCCCCGTCCGACGGTGCTTCTCCTCGACGAACCCCTCTCCGCGCTCGACGCCAAGCTGCGCGTGCAAATGCAGTTCGAGCTCAAGCGCCTCCAAAAGCACCTCGGCATCACCTTCGTTTTTGTCACGCACGACCAGGAGGAGGCGCTTACGATGAGCGACCGCATCGCGGTTTTTAACAAGGGCAAACTCGAGCAACTCGGCACCGCCGACGAAATCTACCACCATCCGAAAACCGCCTTTGTCGCCGACTTCATCGGCGAGGCCAACCTCCTTGAGGCCGAGATGATCTCGCGCAACGGCGTCAACGGACGCGTCCGCGTCGAGGGCGGCCTCGAGCTCACTATCAGCCTCTCGCAATGGCCCGCCGAAATGACGTGCGCCATCGTCACCGTGCGCCCCGAAAAAGTCTTTATTTCAAAACACCCCATCGACGCTGAAAACGTCTTCGAGGCGCACATCACCGAGGAAGTGTTCCAAGGCGCGATCGACCGCCTCGGCATCCAGTGTGTGAACGGCACCACGCAACTCACCGCGCTTGTGGCAAACGAAAGCGCGCTCCAGGAAGCCTTCCACCAAGGCGACCGAGTCTGGTGCGGCCTCCACGCCGACGACCTCGTAGTCGTGCTGCCCGACGATTGAGATAGTCAGGCAATGGAAAATCAAACTGTGGCATGGCGCCCCGTATTTTCACTGTAATTGTTTGAGTGAAGGGAAACTCGATTTTGAAGGCCCCCACACACTCTCTCCCCAATAACACAACGCGCAAAGCAATAACCTGTTCCTCGAAATATCCAGCGCAATCCGGCATGCCGTCACTTGACAGCCACGTCGCGTAGATACACCGTGAGCACATGACAACAACGGCAAAAGTTTTCAAGGCGGGCAATTCGCAGGCCGTGCGTCTGCCGAAGGGCTTCCGCTTCAAAAGCAAGACTGTGCAACTGGTGAAAAACGGATCGACGGTCACGCTTATCGACCCCGCCGATCAGGCGCGCCGCCGCCGTGCGATCGAAAAACTCTATAAAACCCCCCCGGTTCTTCCACCGCTCGAACGTCCCTGATGCCGCTCTACCTGCCCGACACAAACGTGCTCTCGCGCTTTTTGCGCGGACGCGACCTTGCACTAAAGGCCAAAGCTCTAGCGCACATTCAGGATTGTAAACTGTCCGCCATTCCGCTCATGGAGTTGCAATACGGCGTGAATCGCCGCCCCGACATTCCTGCTTTTGCGAAACGATTGGAAACATTACGCGAGGTTTTTGACGATGTTGCGCCATTTGACGAGGAAGCCGCGTTTCACGCGGCTCGTGTGCGCGCTTATTTGGAGGCGCTCAAACCCAACGCGCAACCCATCGGACCTTACGACCTGATGCTCGCTGGTCACGCGCTTGCGCTCGGTGCAACCGTGGTTACGCATAATGTCGGCGAGTTTGGTCGCGTGCCCGGTCTCGCAATAGAAGACTGGCAGGGCGAAGACTGAACGGGCGCAAGCTATGCCCGTGTAATGACGGTCGGCAGGGTTGCCGTGAATGTTGTTCCTTTTCCGATTTCGCTTTCGACGGTGATGTCGCCGCCGTGGGCTTTCATGATGGCTTTGCAGATGGCGAGGCCCAGGCCGAGGCCGCCGGTGGCGCGAGCGCGCGAGGCGTCGGCGCGGTGGAATCGCTCAAAGAGGCGCGGAAGTTGCTCCGGCGCGATTCCATCGCCGGTGTCGGAAATGGAGACGCGCGCGTTGTCGTCGTGATGCGTCCGCAGGGTGATGATTCCGCCGGCGGGTGTGTGTTGAATGGCGTTGGTGAGCAGGTTGGTGATCACTTGCGCCAGCCGCGTGGAATCGCCGAGGCAGGGCGCGGGCGCGAGTTGTATTTCGAGGCGCTGGTTTTTTACATCGGCGAGCGGATGGAGTTGCTTTGCGCAATCACCGGCGAGTTCAGCGAGGTCGCAAGGTTCGCGCGCAAGTGTCTCGGCCCCGGCGTCAAAGCGTGTGAAGTCGAGCAATGCGTCGATGAGCGTTTTCATCCGCCGCGCGGCACTCACGCAGTCGGCGAGCGCCTCGCGATATTCGGCGGGGGTTTGCTCGTGCAAAAGCGCGCCTTGCGCATGCGTGAGAATGAGCGAGACCGGCGTGCGAAGTTCGTGCGAGGCGTCGGCGGTGAATTGCTTTTGTCGCGCGAACGCGTCCTCGAGGCGGGCGAAGGTTTCGTTGAGCACGCTGGCGACTTCGCTGAGTTCGTCCTCGGGTTTGGGGACGGGGATGCGGCGCGAGAGGTCGCCGGTGGCGATTTGTTTTGCGGTGCGGCTGACTTGCGCGAGCGGGCGCGTCACGCGCGAGGCGATCCACCAGGCGAGCGCGAGGCCGAGCAACAGCACGCCCGCGCCGATGGCGGCAAGCGAGAGGGCGTCGGCGCGCATCGCGGCGCGTTCGCCTTGAATGTTGCGCCCGACTAAAAAGCAGCGGCCAGTGGGCGTGAAATGGACGAGCTCGCGAAACTCGCCGCGCATTCGCAGCAGTTTTCCATGCGTCGTTTGCGCGGGGCGCGGTATTTCATGCGCGTCGCCGGAGCGCCCTTGCACGCGGCCATTGCCGAGCCACACACGGTAGTGGAACGGCTCGCCGCCTTCGTTGGCGAGAAGTTCGAGCGCGCGGGGCGTCAGGCGCGGTTCGCTGACTTCGCGCAGGCGTTGCCCGGTGTCGAGCCGGTAGCCGCCGATCAGCAGGTTCAGCCTTTGTTCAAGTTCGCGGTCAACCGCGGCGATTCGCGCCGCGCTGTCGCGCTGCCATGCCACGTAGCCAAAGCCGGCGAGCACGAGGAGGAGCAGCAGGCCGATGTAGCCCAGCAAACGCACACGGATGGAATGACGGTGTTTCATGGTTCGATGCCGATGCCGTAGCCGTGCCCGCGTTTTGTGACGATGAAATCCTGCCCGAGTTTTCGGCGCAGGTTGGACACGCGCACGTCGAGCAGGTTGGAAAGCGTCTCCTCGTTTTCGTCGAAAAGGTGCTCGTAGAGCGTGGTGCGCGTGACGAGTTTGCCGCGGTGCAGCGCGAGGTATTCCAGCAGCGCGTATTCGTTTGGTTGCAGCGTCACGGCCTCGCCGCGCCGCCACGCGCAGCGTTGCGCGGTGTCGATGACGATTTCGCCAAAGTCGAGCCGGCTGCTCGCAGTCTCGGCCCCGCGGCGGATGAGCGCGCGCACGCGCGCGAGCAGTTCCGGCAGGTCGAAGGGTTTGGCCACGTAGTCGTCCGCGCCGTTGTCGAGGCCGCGCACGCGGTCCGCGCTGGCGTCGCGCGCGGTGAGCATGAGCACGGGCGTCTTTTTTGTTTTTCGCAATCGCGCCAGCAATTCCCATCCGTCGAACACGGGCAGCATCGCGTCGAGCAGGATCAGGTCGTAGTCGTTTTCTTGCGCCTTGTATAATCCCTCTTGGCCGTCCGCCGCCGTGTCCACGGCGTAGCCCTCGGCGCGCATGATTTTTGCGAGCCTGCGCAGCATGTCGGCTTCGTCTTCGATGATGAGGAGTCGCATGTCGGAAAACGGTTAAAGGGCAGGCGCACGCTGTTTGATTTTTCGCATCCGATCAAGAAAAGGCCGTCGGAAATCGGAGCGGCGGCAATTTTTTCCGAGCGCTCATCTTCCGCAAAGGTTGGCGGCAGTAGGATGCGGGCGAAATCCACCACACGCCATGAAAACACACACCACTCACATCATCACCCGCGTTATTCGCGGTGCCAGTCTTGCCGGAGTTTTTGCCGTTTGCGGCATGTTGCATTCGGCTCCGGCTTCCGGGAGGAGCGTCCCGGTCGCGCTCACGCCGAACCAGCCCGAGCCGCCGTCCGGCTTCAACGCTCCACGCGGTGGCGTCGCGCGCGGAAAAGTCGCGACCGTTGAGTTCAAGTCGAAATCCACCGGGGAAAAATTCCGCGCGACCGTTTACACGCCGCCGGGCTATTCCCCCTCGAAAAAATACTCCGCGCTCTACCTGCTTCACGGGGCGAGCGGCGACGAGAACACCTGGACGCACGAGATCCAGGCCTACGCGATCCTCGATAATCTTTTCGCCGACAAAAAGCTCGAGCCGATGATTGTCGTCATGCCGTCGAGCCTCTCGAACGCGGCGCGCAAACAGGCGGGCGAAAGCCGCGACGCGAAGCAGAAGGCGAGCATGGTGTTTGGCGGCGTGTTGTTGCGCGACTTGATTCCGTTCATCGAATCCAAGTATCCCGTGATCGCCGACCGCGAGCATCGCGCGCTGGCGGGCCTCTCGATGGGCGCGGGGCTGGCATTCAACACCGGCCTGACTAACCCGGATGCGTTTGCCTGGATCGGCGCGTTTTCCGGAGGCAGCACGCGGCGGCTTGCGAAAAACCCGCGACTCGACGTGGCCTCGCCGGGCCGCCAGTTGCGCTTGCTGTGGCTCTCGGTTGGCAACAAGGACACGCTAATGGCCGGCAGCGTGGCGGCGGTGGACACGTTTTTGACGGAGCGAAAAATCCCTCACGTCTTTCGCATCAACGCAGGCGGGCACGAGCCGAAGGTTTGGATGAACGACCTCTACCATTTTGCGCCGCTGCTTTTCAAAAATGAAACCACCACAAGCGCCAACGCCCGCCAACCCTGACAACCACCATGCGCGCCATGAACGTCACCCAATCCAAAATGAAACCGCCACGCTCGCGCCTGGCGACCGCGCCGGTGTTGCTGGCATTGTCGCTTGCGGCGGGCGGGCTTGCGCTCGCGCAGGATTTTGCGCCGCACATCGGCTACGTTTATCCGGCGGGCGGAGGGCAGGGGACGGTCGTTGAGGTGACTGTCGGCGGACAATATCTCGTCGCGCCCAACGCCGCCATTGTGTCCGGCGACGGCGTGCGCGCGGTCGTGATTCCCGCGGAGCCGCTGCTCTCCGGAAAGCAGGCCGCCGAGGCGCGCGGCAAGTTGAAGGAATTGCGCAAACAAAGAAGCCCCGCGACGCGCGAGGAGATTCGGAAGCTCAACCGGAAACTTGCGTTGCATGAAAAATCGAAAATCACTCCGGCAATCGGCGAACAAGTTGCCGTCAAGATTACCATCGCACCGGATGCGAGGCCGGGAAACCGCGAGCTGCGGCTCGTCACCGCGACGGGCTTGACCAACGCGCTGGTTTTTCAAGTCGGCGCGCTTTCCGAATGCCGCGAGCCGGACTCGGGTCAGGATGAAAATTGGGTGCGGATACAAAAGACGGTGAACGATCCCGACAGTCGCGTGAAGGCGGGTCGCAACGATGCGCCGCCGATGCCCGTCACGTTGCCTACGACCATCAACGGGCGGATTTTGCCGGGCGAGGCGGATCGGTTTTGCCTCAAGGCGCGGCGCGGACAAACGCTCGTCGTCGATGTCAGCGCGCGCGAACTTTTGCCGTATCTCGCCGACACGGTTCCGGGCTGGATGCAGTCGGCGGTTTCGATGTTTGATTCGTCGGGAAAGGAATTGCGCGCCGCCGGCGATGTGCAGATTCACGCCGACCCGGTTCTTCGTTATGAGATTCCCGCGGACGGAGAGTATGTGCTCGAAATTCGGGACAACCTTTACCGCGGGCGCGGCGATTTTGTGTATCGCATCCGCGTTGGCGAACCGGCGCTGCTCGCGAAACCCGCGCCAACTGACAACGCGCTCGCCGCGCAAACGCCGGAGAAGGAACCGAACAACACGCCCGACGAAGCGCAGCCTGTTGCGCCGCCGGTTGTCATCAAGGGGCGCATCGACGAACCGGGCGACATCGACGTTTTTCGTTTCGAGGGCAAGGCGGGCGCGCGCGTTGTGGCCGAGGTTTACGCGCGCCGGCTCGATTCGCTGCTCGACTCGCTGCTCATCATTTCCGACTCAGCCGGAAATCGAATCGGCTTCAACGACGACCATGAGGACAAGGGCTCCGGCCTGAACACGCATCATGCCGATTCCTATCTTGCGGTCACGCTTCCGGCGGACGGCGTTTATTATGCGCACATCGGCGACACGCAACAAAACGGCGGCGACGAATACGGCTACCTTCTGCGAATCAGTCCGCCGCAGCCGGATTTCGCGCTGCGCGTCGTTCCGTCCACGCTCAACATGCGCGCCAACGCGACGCAGCCCGTGACCGTTTACGCGCTTCGCCGCGACGGTTTTGATGGTGAAATCACGCTGACATTAAAAGACGCGAGCACCGGGTTTTCGCTGGGCGGCGGAGTCATTCCCGCGAATCAGGACAAAGTGCAATGCACGCTGACGGCGCCGGCGTCGCGCGGGAACACGCTGTTCAAACTCGCACTGGAGGGTCGCGCGAAAATCGACGGGCGCGAGATTGTGCGCGCCGCCGTTCCCGCGCAGGAAATGACACAGGCGTTTTTTTACCAGCACCTCGTGCCGGGCGCGGACTGGTTTGTGTTTGTCGGTGAAAAACACGCACCCGCCGCCCCGGCGAAATTTCTCGGACGCGGGCCGCTGAAAATTCCCGCGCGCGGCGGCGTGGTGAAGGCGCGATTCCGCGTGCCGCGCTACCTGCCGTTCGACACGGGCCAGGTGCGCCTGCTCAATCCGCCGGAGGGGATTGCGCTCAAGAATTTCTCCCTGGGAAACGGCGGCATTGTCCTCGAGATCGAGGCGGACGCCGAAAAAATAAAACCCGGCGCGGGCAACTTGATCGCGGAGTTTGTTGCGAAGGACACAACGCCGCCCGGCGCGCCGAGGAAGAACCCCCGGCGGGTGCCGCTGGGGTGTTTGCCGGCGATTGCGTTTGAGGTTGTCGGGGGCGAAGTTTCGACGGGGGCGACGGGATCGACGGGTGCCGACAGGTAGCGAGTGTTTTTGAAATTTCCCTCGAAACCCGTCGAAACTGGTCGTCACCCGTCGCTACCTGTCGCCCTCTCGCTGGACCTCCCGCGTGCCCTTGCATTCGGGATACCCCGTGCAACCCCAGAATTCCCCGCCGGCGTTTTTACCCGATTTTGCGACGCGTTTTTTCATCGGCTTCCCGCACTCCGGGCAGGCGGGCGCGTTTTCTTTTATGGCGCGCGCCTTCACGCGCTCCTCCGTGAGCTGCTCCCGAAAACCGCCGGTCTCGGTGAATTTCTCCCCCTGCGCCTCGGTCTGCCGGATGAGCATGTTTATCGTTCGCGACAGGATTATCAGCATGGCGTTGGCCACGACGCAGGAGTCGTCGGAATCCAGCCAGCGGGCGAATTTCTTTTGCTCCTCCAAAATGCGGACGCAGGAATCGTGCACATAATCGTTTCCGTATTTGGCGGGCGAAAGCCGCACATTGTAGATCGCCTGCGACTCCGGGGAGTCTTTGCGCCAGGGCGCCTGCCCTCGAAAAAGCAACCAGTCCTCATAATCGCTGTGCAACTCGCCGAGCGACGCGCGGGCGACATCCGTGAGCTTCATCTCGGTTTCCTTTGACGTCGCGGAGCGCGCCGAGCCTTCGACGATGTTCGCCTTTCCCGAGCGGGCCGCCTGGGTCATCTGGTCGTAATGCCGTCCGGTGGGGTCGATGTTCCGCGTGAGAAATTTTTTGCAAAATCGCAAATTGGCCAGTTGGGCGATGGTCGCGAGCGTCCACGAATCAAGGCGGCGATAACCGCCGGAGGGGGTGAGTTGCATGGCTGAATCCTTTGGTTGAAACCGGATTCAACGGCAACTTGTCCCGACGGGCGAACTCTTTTCAAAACGAATTTTTGCGCGCTCATCTTCCGCAAAGGTTGCCGCCGCTATGATGCGCGCAATCACATGAATACTCACAACAGCCTTCTCCTTGCGGCGACGCTCCTGGCGGCGGTGATGTCGGGCGCCGATGCAATTTCCAACGAAACACCCGTGCCGTCCTCTCCCGACAAAATCGACGCGCTTGTTTTCGAAAACTTGAAAGCGCGGGAAATCCAGCCGGCGGAGTTGTGCTCCGACGAGGTGTTTGTGCGCCGTGTTTTTCTCGATGTCATCGGCACGCTGCCGAGCGCCGCGGAGGCGCGGCAATTTTTGTCCGACAAAAACCCGGACAAGCGCGGCATTCTCATCGACCGGCTCCTGCAACGCGACGAGTTCGCTGACTACTGGGCGATGAAGTGGGGCAATTTGCTGCGCGTGAAATCGGAGTTCCCCATCAACCTCTGGCCCAACGCCGCGCAATCCTATCACCGCTGGATTCGCGCGAGCATCAGGGACAACGTGCCGTGCGACCGCTTTGCCCGCGAGCTGCTCACCGCCAGCGGCAGCAACATGCGCAAGCCGCCGGTCAACTTTTACCGCGCCATGCGCGAGCGCACTCCCGACGGCATCGCCCGCACGGTGGCGCTCACGTTCATGGGCGCGCGCATCGAGAGCTGGCCCGCTGAAAAACAGGCGGACATGGCGGTCTTCTTTTCGCGCGTGGGCTACAAGGCCACCGCGGAATGGAAGGAGGAAATTGTGTTCTTCGATTTCGCAAAAGCGACCGGCCCGGCGTCCGCGCGCTTCCCGGACGGCACGCCCGTGACGCTTTCCCCGATGCAAGACCCGCGCGCGGTTTTTGCCGCGTGGCTGGTCGATCCCAAAAATCCGTGGTTCGTGCGCAGCCTCGCCAACCGCGCTTGGTATTGGCTGCTCGGTCGCGGAATCGTCCACGAGCCCGACGACATCCGCGACGACAACCCGCCGCGCAACCCCGAATTGCTCGATTATTTGGAACGCGAACTGGTGGCGCGCGGATACGACCTGAAACACCTTTTCCGGCTCATCCTGAACTCGCGAACCTACCAGCTTTCGTCGAAACCGGCGGACGAAAACGCGCGCGGCGAAACGGACTTCGCATCTTATCCCGTGCGCCGGCTGGAAGCCGAGGTGCTGATCGACGCCATCAATCAAATCACGGGCGCGCGCGAAAAATACATCAGCCACATTCCCGAGCCGTTCACCTACATGCCCGAGGAGCAGCGCGCGATCGCGCTGGCGGACGCGAGCATCAGCAGTCCTTTTCTCGAACTGTTCGGGCGCTCGCCGCGCGACACCGGCCTGGAGTCAGAGCAACGCAATCCCACGCCGACCGCCGCCCAGCAATTGCACCTGCTGAACTCAAATCACATTCGCGGCAAGCTGGAGCAAAGCGCCGCGCTTCGCACCATGGCCAACCGCGCAAAAACAACCGCCGCCTTGGTCGATGAACTTTACCTGACGATTCTGTCGCGTCCGCCGACGGACGCCGAGCGCGCGATCATACACGCGCACCAACAAACCGCCGCCGACAAACAAGCCCTCTGCCTCGACGTGGCCTGGGCGCTCATCAACAGCGCGGAGTTTCAATTCCGCCATTAACCAAAGAGAGGACAAACCCATGAAAAAACTCATCACACGCCGGGAAATGCTCAAACACAGCTTTTGGGGCGCGGCGGGACTCTACCTCGCCGGCAACGCGACGATTCGCGCGCTCGCCGAGCCGCAACTGCCCGGAGCCGGCGGCAAGGCAAAGGCGATGATTCAAATCTGGATGGACGGCGGCCCGTCGCACATCGACACCTTCGACCCCAAACCGGAATGCGGCGCCGATTTTTGCGGTCCGCTCCGCAAGGCAATCGAGACCAATGTGAGCGGCATACGAATCGGCGAAATGCTGC
Organism: Ereboglobus sp. PH5-5; assembly: GCF_029504805.1. Classification (NCBI taxonomy): domain Bacteria; kingdom Pseudomonadati; phylum Verrucomicrobiota; class Opitutia; order Opitutales; family Opitutaceae; genus Ereboglobus; species Ereboglobus sp. PH5-5. The sequence goes on from NZ_JAQFIT010000010.1 coordinate 97,561, forward strand.
CGCTGCTCGCGAAGCAGGCGGACAAATATTCCATCATCCGCAGCATGACGCACGGCAGCGACGCCCACGAAACCGCGACCTACATGACGCAAACCGGACGCACGCCCGGCGGCCAGCTCGTCTATCCGTGCGCGGGCGCCGTTGTCTCGCTGCTCAAAGGTTACGCCGGCGGCTACCAGGGCCAGCTTCCGCCCTACATCACCCTGACCGAGCCGCTGGGACGTTTCGACGAGGCGGGATTTTTGGGGACGCGTCACAGGCCCTTCGCAACCGGCGGCGACCCGGCGCAGGAGCGGTTCATCGTCGAGGGAATCGTCGCGGAAGGCCTCACCGACGAACAACAGCGCAAGCGGCGCGAACTGCTCCACAAACTCGACGCGATGAAAGGCGCGCATCCGGGCAATCCGGGACTGGAGGCGTTCGCGCGCTCGCAGGACCAAGCCTACGACATGATCATCGGCGACGGCGCAAAAGCCTTCGACCTCTCCGGCGAAAACGACGCGCTGCGCGACCGCTACGGACGCGCCACGGTGGTGCAAAGCTCCGGCTCCGCCGCGCCCGCATCCGCGCCGCGCCGGACGACCTTCGGGCAGTCATGCCTCGTCGCTCGCCGGCTGGTTGAGCGCGGCGTTCCCTGCGTCATCATAAAATATCCCGGCTGGGACACGCACAAAGACCACTTCCCTGAAATGAAGCGAATGCTGCCCGAGTTCGACCAAGGCGTGGCGACCCTGCTCCAGGATTTGTCGGAGCGCGGGCTGTTGGAAAGCACCATCGTCTGGATCGGCGGCGAGTTTGGACGCACGCCGCGCGTCATGTGGGAGGCTCCTTGGAACGGAGGTCGCGGACATTGGGGCAGGGTGTTCAGCACCGTGATCGCCGGCGGCGGTTTCAAGGGCGGCCAGATCGTCGGTGCGTCGGACGCGAAGGCCGAGGAGGTGAAGGAGCGCCCCGTCTATCCGTGCGATGTTATCGGAAGCGTTTACCACCAGCTCGGAATCGACCCCGCCGCCCGCCTGCCAAACCCGCAAGGTCTCGACGTGCGCGCCATGCCCACGGCGGCCGAGGGCGTCCCCTCGGGCGGACTGCTGAAAGAAATCATGTAGGAAAAACTAAACAATCACACTCGCCACAACATCACGGCACGCCGCGCGCACACCTTCCTCTGTAAATTCGGAGCGTTGTTACCACGGCGAATAGGAAGCGTCTCAAGCTCGGTAACCGCACTTTCACCGCCCCGGCATATTACACAAATGATTTCCTCACTCCCCTGCATTCCGACGCCTTGCGCAGACTTGACGATAAGCGTCACCCATGACGAAAGACGCGCCCCCGCGCCGCGCATATCGTATTCACGCGCGCTGCTCCCGCCCGCGGTTTTAATCGAGGAACTGGCCCTGTCGCCGGCGGAGGCCGGATTCGTCGCTGGGGCGCGCGCCCGGATAGGCGATATTTTGAAACAGCGCGACGACCGCCTGCTTGTCATTGCCGGCCCGTGCTCGATTCACGACACGGAGGCCGCGCTCGAATACGCCCGGCGGCTGGCGGCGCTCGGGAAAAAACACGAGGAGGATTTGTTTGTCGTCATGCGCGCTTATTTCGAAAAGCCGCGCACCGTCGCCGGATGGAAGGGCCTGATCAACGACCCGTATATCGACAATAGTTTTAGGATTAACGACGGCCTGCGCATCGCGAGGCAACTGCTCCGCGACTTGGTTAAAACGGGCATGCCGGCGGCGACCGAATTTCTTGACACGATCATCCTGAAATACATCGCGGACATGGTTTGCTACGGCGCCATTGGCGCGCGCACCTCGCAAAGCCAGGTTCACCGCGAGCTGGCGTCGGGCCTGCCGATGCCGGTCGGCTTCAAAAACGACACCACCGGCAGCGTGCAAATAGCCATCGACGCGCTCGGCGCGGCCAGGCGCCCGCACTGGTTTCCGTCCGTGACGGACGACGGCGTGGCGGCGATTTTCAACACGACCGGCAACCCCGACGCGCATCTCATCCTGCGCGGCGGCGCGCGCACCGGCGTCAATTACAAAGCCGGGCACATCGCCGACGCGACCGCGATGCTTGCGAAGGCGGGACAGCCCGGCGTTGTTGTCGTGGATTGCTCGCATGGAAACAGCGAGAAGGACCATCGCCGGCAGCCTGCGGTCGCCGCGGATTTGGCGCGGCAAGTCGCCGCCGGCACGCGGGCGATTGCCGGCGTGATGCTCGAAAGCCACCTGCGCGAAGGCAGGCAGGACAAGCCGGACAAATACGGCGTGAGCATCACCGACGCCTGCATTTCGTTCGAGCAAACCGAGCCGATCCTGGAGCAACTCGCCGGAGCCGTCCGCAGTCGGCGCAAGGCCGTTGCCGGGATGAAATAATTTGTATTCGTTTTTCTAATACGAATTCGGATCGCCGAAAAACGCTTTTTTAAGGGGGCGTGATTTGTGGTTTAGCCAACAATAATGTCCGTCTGCGTGCGCACCCATGCCTCCAGGCGTTCGCGCAATCTTCCCACGGCTTCCGCGTTTGCCGATTGCTCAGCGAGCGGTTTGTTGAGCAGTTCCGCCACCTGTGCGCGATCCGCGGCCGCGAGCGAGCGCACCCACTCCTGCTTCACCGGATATCCCTCGTCGCGCGCCAGGCAATACAACGCTTTCACATACGCCACATCCGGCCTCGGCGATTCCGCGAACGCGCCAAACGCCTGTCCCAATAGTGCATACACCCGCGCCCGTGTTTCCTCGGGGATTGTGTTTTGCGCCACGAGCCACGCAAACGCCGACGCGCGCTGCAGCGCCTCGTAGTCGCGGCCGATTCCCTCCGCGCTTCGCAGCACGCGCGCCTCGCGCACAAACCATGTTTGCCCCTGGTTCGAGCTTTCGAGCACCAGCGACACCTCGTTGAAAAGATCCAGCGCCATCGCCACCTCGCCCTTCCGCTTCGATTTCGAAACACGCTGCAACACCAGCAGCATTCCCTGCGCCCCGGAAAACACCGAGAGCACCTGAAACGCATCCGTGGTCGAGGGGCGCCTCAACAGCACGAACGCATCAGTCGTAAGAGTAAGCCTCGCCATGACGAACCGCCTTTCTTTTCAGCCCGGCTCGGGCGCGCCATTGTTGATGTAACATGCCGCCCATTCCACATTATTCATTTTTCATTAGCTCCGAAGCCTCCGGCTTCGGGGCGTCGGGGGGCCACGGCGGGGTCACGGCTCCCACTGACACGATCATCTTCATTCCCTCGCCCACAGTCATGTCGAGTTCGATGATGTCTTCCTTCGGCAGCATGATTAGAAAGCCGGTCGTCGGGTTTGGCGTCGTCGGCACAAACACGGCCGAAACCTTCTCGGCGGTTTTTTCCTGCACCTCGCCCACCATCTCGTTTGTGAGGAAGCCAACCGAATACATGCCCTGCCTCGGAAACTGCACCAGCACCACCTTGCTGAACACGTTTTTGTTTTTGGTGCTGAACGTGTCGATAATCTGCTTCACCGCTCCATAGACCGCGCTCACTCCGGGGATGCTCCGGATCAGCCGGTCGATGAATTTCAAAAACCACCGGCTCATGACATACCTCGACACAAGCCCCAGCAGCGTGATCAGCGCAATCAGCACAAGCGTGGAGAAAACATCCCAGATGATGCTGTCCGGCTTGATCCATTCCGGCAGGTATCCCTGGAACAGCGGGCGCAGAATGCCGCCCGACCTTTTGAAAACCCACGAAAACACAAATGCCGTGATTCCTATCGGCGCCAGCAGCACCAATCCCGCGACAAAACCGTTTCTCAATTTCATGAGCAATGGATGCCTTGCCTGTGGTGAGTCCTGAGCTGGTAGATTGACGGGTGCCATTTGAGAAAGGCGTCAACGAAACACAAACTCCCCGCCCTCGGCAACACCAAGCTTCCGTGCTTGCGGAATTGGCGAGGGCACCGCGTTAGCTTAGTTCTTCCGCGCAGAGCGCGCGATGCGATTGCGCAGCGTCGTCGCGCGGAGCTTTATTGTCGCGCTTAAGCCGGGTTCTTCGAGCAGTTGCCCGGCGATCTCGCGCGCCTGTTCGTTGTCGTCACCCCGCCAGCACGCCACCGCTATCGCGAGCTGTGTTTGGTGATACTCGGCCTCGTTCATGTCGGCCAGCGCCGCTTTCGCGCGCTCCAGAGCGGAATCGTTCATCGTTTCGCACTGCGACTCGACCGTCGCGAGCAATGCGTGCGCCTCCATGCAATCCGGCTCCAGCTCGAGCACCGCCGCCGCGTTCTGCCGCAGCTTTGCCGCATCCTCATCCGGCAGGCGGTTGACGAGCGACCAGCGAATGCCGTTTACCCTCTCGCGCAAAAGCCACAGGCGCGCCAGCGGATTGCGCGAGCCGAGCGCCACGGCTTTTTCGACATGGGCGTTTTTTTTGTCGCGCGGCGAAATCTCCGCATACAGTTCCCATACGCGCGGGTAATCCCCGTATTTTTTCACCAACCGCTCAAAACGCTTCGTGGATCGCTCGCTGTGATCGTGGGTCATCCGGATTTTCAAGGCGGCCAGTTCGCACTCGACCTCGCGCATTTCCGCCTTGCGGCAGGTGACGCCGTCGTGCGTGGACGCCGCGGGCAGCCTCGGCGAATAATGCCTGTTGTGGTCGCTTATCACATAAGCGCGCAGCACTCGCTCCAGCTCCGCGTAACCGAGCCCGAACGCCTCGCGAAAATCCGCCTCGGACGGTTTCCGTTTCTTTTTATACAGCTCAATGTATTTCCGGAGGTTTTCGGCCGGCTGCGACCGGCCCCGCGGCCCGAGCATTATGTAGTGCGTGACCAGCCACGCCTGAGCGTAAAACAACCTCATCCTCGCGGGATCGGTGTAGTGGGGCGACTGCATGGTGACGTTAAAAAACTCGTCCATTGGGATGAGTTGTTTAACGAGCAGCAGCCGCATGTGCTTGTTGCTGCGCATGCCGAGCACCGGCTCGCCGCCGCGCGTGCCGAACGTCTCGAACACCTCCGCCACACCCTCGTTGAGCCAGAGAGGAAGCCGCAGCCCCGAGGCCGCGACCAGCGAGTGCGCGCACTCGTGAAAAACCGTTGTCATGCCCCGGCCCGACGATCCCCGGGGCATCGCGATGCGCGGCCCGAGCTGGCTCCTCATAAAAACGCCGCCCCGGTGCGCATGCGTGCCGTCGGCCATCTTGTTGTATGGCTTGAATTGCGCGTTGGAGTTGAACACAAAAATCAACGGGCGCGGGTAATACATCTTGCGCTCGTCGAACCAGGTGAAAAACGCCATGCGAAACCGCTCCATTTCGGCGAGCACGCGGCGCGAGTCGTTCTCGTCCGTGCAACTGAGCATGTCGAAATGCTTGCTTGAAAGCCGCAACCATTGTTCCGCCGCGCCCGCCCTCGTCGCGCCGAGGATGCACGCCACGGCCAGAAGCAATGCGCGGAAATAATAGAGGGGGGACCTGTTTTTTTTGAAGCTCACGGGGTTTGCGGTTTTCGGAAAACACCATGCCGTTTTTGCCCCCGCCAAATCAACCGCAAAACAGCTTGCACAACAAGGGCCGGCACCTATTTGTCACCCCTTGGCGCAACGCCTGTTATTACCCGCTCCCAAAAAACTATGATAAAACAGCATTTCGTTTTTCTTGCGCTAAGCATTCTCATGCTCGGCTCCGCCACGTCCCGGGCGGCCGATTTGGCGGCGAGGATTTTTTACACCTTCATGGACGACAGCACGGAATGGCGCACCGTTCCGCTCCGCCAGGAGGGCAGCGTTCACTATCTCAACATCCCAAAAAATGATATTCCTAAAAATGTGAAATACGCCGAAATCCACCACCCCTTCGCCACGGCGACGGCGGGAGACGGCGGGTTTTACGTTTTCAGCGATGGCATGTATGGTGAGTTCAAGGCCCGGATAGACGGCCATTATCGAAACTCGCGCATCTCGATGCCGATGTTCGGCGTCAAAACCCCGAAGGCGGCCATGACGGTGATCGCCACCGGCATGCGTTACTATCTCTTCCAGATGGCGAGGGTTGCGGATAACAAATACACCGTCTTTCCCCGGCTGGAACTCCACGGCGACGACGCTTGCGACGACCTGAAGATCGAGTTTCACCAGCTCGGCAGGGACGCCACCTACGCCGACATGGCCAGGACTTACCGGCAATTCCAGCTTCAACGAAAACTCATCCGCCCGCTTCGCGACCGGGTCAAGGAAAACCCCGGGTTAAAATACGCCGCCGAGGCGATGGAAGTGAGGGTTCGAATGGGATGGAAACCGATGCCGACCAGTGTCGAGGAACAGAACGCCGAAAACGAGCCGCCGATGAAAGTCGCCGTTTCCTTCGACCGCTTCCAGCAAATCGTCGCCGAGTTCAAAAAGCAGGGCGTCGACAAGGCGGAGTTCTGCCTTGTCGGCTGGAACATCGGCGGCCACGACGGCCGGTTTCCCCAACTGTTTCCCGTTGACGAACGGCTCGGCGGCGAGGCGAAACTCCGGGCCGCGATTAAGAAAACGCAACAAGAGGGTTATCAAATCGTCTGCCACACTTGCAATTACGACATCTACAGCGTCTCCCGGATCGCCGGGCTTTGGGACGATGGCCGCGACGTGATACGCCTCAAGGACGGCTCGATGGCCCGGCAGAAGCCACCGCTCAGCGGCGGCGTGGCGTATCTGGCCTGCCCGCAGCGCATGTATGAGCGCTTTGCCAGGGACGACCACCGAAAAATCCGCGATCTCGGATTCCGCGGCGCGCATTACATCGACGTTTTTTCGATCATCACCCCGATGGCCTGCTATTCGCCGGAGCATCCCCTGACCAAGGAAGGCTACGCCGAATGGGCCCGGAAAATCATGGGCGACGCCCAGTCGGTTTTCGGCGGCGTGGCCTCGGAGGGCGGCTTCGACCACTGTTTGCCGCACCTGGATTACGCCCTGTATGTTTCCATTCATTACGATCCGGACAAACCGCTGCCCAGCCTCGTGGATCGCCATGTGCCGTTCTGGCAACTCGTCTACAGCGGTTACATTTTGAGCACGCCGTTTTCCCGCGCCACGAATTACACGATTAAAAAACCGTTCACACAATTGAAGATGATCGAGTTCGCCGGACGCCCGCTGTATTATTTTTACTCGAATTACCGCGAGGGCAACCGAGCTTGGATGGGCGTGGAGGATTTGCGCTGCGACACCGACGAGGAGCTGGCTGAATCGGTCAGGGCCGTGAAACGCGGTTTCGACGAATTTGAACGCCTCAAGCATCTCCAGTATGAGACGATGGAAGGGCACGACCAGATTGCCGAGAACGTGTTCAAGACGAGTTTTTCCGACGGCACGGCCATCGTGACGAACTATCGCGCCACGGACTTCGATTACAACGGCAGGAAAGTGAAGTCGATGAGCTACATCGTTGTCGGAAAATAAGCGCCGCTCCCGCGCCCGCCGCCCGCGCCCGGGCAGGAATTGAGTTGGCTTGCATCCTCCGCATTGTTTCGCACGTTTTACCGAACCCATGAAAAAATCCTCGAAGAAAACCACCATCGGCATCATTGGCGCGGGCGGCATGTCCCGCTACCACGCGGAAGGCTTCCGCTCCGCGGGCGCTGAAATAGCCGCCATCGCCGACACCAATCCCGCCGCCGCCGCAAAAACCGCCGCGCGCGAGAACGTAGCCCGCTCTTTCGGCAGTGTTGAGGAAATGCTCCGCGACTGCCCCGAAATCAACGCGGTCTCAATCATCGTTCCCAACAAATTTCACGCGCCGCTCGCGCTTCAGGCGCTCAAGGCCGGCAAGCACGTTTTCTGCGAAAAACCGCCCGCGCTCAACGCCCGCGAAGCCCGCGCCATGGCCACCGCCGCCGCAAAGGCCAGGCGCACGCTCATGTTTGATTTTAACAACCGCGCCCGTCCCGAATCGCGCGCCATGAAAGCCTACATCGACCAGGGGGTGGCGGGGCGCGTCAACTCCGCGCAGGCCAAATGGGTTCGCCGCACCGGCATTCCCGGCTTCGGCGGCTGGTTCACCAGCAAGGCGCTCTCCGGCGGCGGTCCCGTGATCGACCTCCTCCACATGCTCGACCTCGCGCTCCACTTCATGGGCTACCCCGAACCCGAATGGGCGCTCGGGCAAACCTTCGCCGACTTCATCACCGACAAACAGTTCAAGGGACCGTGGGGCATTCCCGACGCGAAAAATGGCGTCACCGACGTTGAAAACGCCTGTCATGGCTTCATCCGTTTCAAGACCGGCCAGGTGCTCACCATGCAGTCATCCTGGGCCGAGCTCGTCAAACGCGAGGAGGTTTCCGTCGCCTTTCAGGGCACCAAGGCCGGCGGACTCGTCCGCCGTCTCTTCGGGCAGGATGGCATCGATTCCACCGCGACCGACACTTGCGAACTCTACTCGCAGGAAAACGGCCATTCCGTGAACCGCGAAATTATCGTTCCCCCCGATGAGACGATGGGGCGCGTCAGCGCCGCCGCGAATTTTGTCGCCGCGATTGAAGGCCGCGAAAAACCGCTCAACACCGCCACCGAGGCCGTGACGCTCATGCGCATCATCGACGCCCTCTACACCAGCGCCAAAACCGGCAGGCCGGCGAAGTGCTGAGCACGCGAATCGTCGCAAAACACGTTAAAAAAAGCACAGACATTTCTGTCTGTGCTTTTTTTGCGCTCCCGGCGCGTCAGTTGCCGATATCCCGCCCTTCGGCGAGCTTGCCGTCCTTGAAGATGATTGTCTGCGTGACAAACCGGCTCGGCCAGTAAACCCATGTGTTCAGGTCGAGCGATGGCGTGCGATGCGCGGGCGGCCAGCCGCGGGCCATGATGACTTCCTCCTTGGTCATCCCCAAAATCATTCGCCCGCTTTGTATGGCCGCCGCCGTTTCCTTCTCGTGGCCCTTCAGTGAAATTTCCTTTTCCGAAAGCATCCGCCGCGCGACCTCATACATGCTCTTGTCGGTGTATTTGGTCCGGTTGCGAATCCAGACGAGTTGCGAGCTTGAGATCACGCGAATCGACATTGTTTCGCCGAGCATTTTCTCGACGCGCACCTTTGTGTTGATCGGCAGCAATGTGCCACGGGCATAATTCGTCGCGTCATATTTCCACATCTCGCACCAGATGGCGTGGCGTAGATAATACGCTTTCCCTTCCTCTGGGATCGGCGCCTTCTCGATTTCCTTGACGTAATCGGCGATGTCTCCGGCGCGAAGCGTTCCGCAAAACGCGAGCAGGAATGCAAGGGGGGCGGCGGCCACAAAACGGGTTATTGTTTTCATACATTGGTATTAGACTCAAATTGCCTAAAAAGTTTTCATTCCAGTTCGAAAGTTTTTGGGTTTTCAGTTTTTTTACAAAAAAGACGCGCGGGAAAAATCCCTTTTTGTTTCAATGGCGGGCTGTTTTCCCTCTGGAAAACAAAGAACCCCGCGGCTTTTCGCGGGGTTCCTCATGCGGGCGTTTGGGTGCGCGCCAGTTGGTTAATTGATGCCGCGTCCCGCGTCCAATTTGCCGTCCTTGAACACGACCGCCTGCGTGACAAAGCGGCTGCTCCAATAGGTCCATGTGTCGCGCGTAAGCGAGCCGGTTTTGTGCGCCGGAGGCCAGCCGCGCGCCATGATTGCCTCCTCCTTGGTCATGCCGATGCGCAATTCCCCGTTGCGAATGCTGTCGGCGAATTCCTTGCTGATCGAAACCTCGGTCGGCGAGAGCATGTTGCGGGCGATTATTTTCATGTTTTTCCGGGTGAACTTTTCCGCGTTGTCGATTTTCACGGTGGCTCCGGTCGTGCTTATCCGAATGGTCATTCTCCTGCCGGACAATTCGAGAAGCGTCACCTTGGTGTTTGCTGGCACGAGGTCGCCGCGCGTGTAGTTGGTGGTGTTGTGCGCGTCGTTTTCATGCCAGATGCAATAGCGCAGGTAATACTCCTTGCCCGGCTCGGGCGCCGGGGATTTTTCGAGTTCCTTGAGGTAATCGGAAACATCCCTCGCATTGAGCGCGCCCGATGAGAGCAAAGCCGCCATTGTTAATGTTGCGAACCATTTTAGCGTTTTCATGTTTTTTGGATTTTGAGGTTTTTGAACGGAAAAGTTTTTGTTCTAAGACTAGAAAAAATGAAAACGGAAACGCATTCAAGCCCGCGTTGCACCCAGGGCGCGCGCGGGCCGCGGGGTCTCTCCCCGCCAGGCCTCAATCAGGTTTTTCCGCTCAGTGTATCCCGCGTCCCTTGACGAGCTTTTCGCCCTCAAACTCCAGCGTGTGCACGACGAGCTTACTGCTCCAATACATCCATTTGTCCAGGGCGAGCGATTCGGTTTTGTGCGCCGGGGGCCAGCCGCGCGTCATGATGACTTCCTCCTTTGTCATGCCGATGCGCAGTTCGCCGCTGCGGATGCTTTTCGCAAATTCCCCGCCGATGGAAACCTCTGTCGGTGACAGCATGAGGCGGGCGATCGTCGACATGTGTTTCCTCGAAAAATTGATCACGTTGGTCACCTTCACAACCTTGCCTGTTTCGTTCACCCGAATGGACATGACGCTGCTGGACAAGTAAAGAAGCGTCACCTTCGTGTTCACGGGCAGTATTTCACCGCGCGCGTAATTGGTCGTCCTGTGCTTGCCCCGCTCGACCCAAATGCAGTGCCTCAAATAATACTCCTTGTCCATCCCCGGATACGGGCACTCGTCGAGTTCCTTGATATAATCCGAAATGTCCCGCGCATCGAGTGTGCCCGCGGCGAAGAGCGCGGCCGCCAGCATTATTATCATGAACTGTCTCACGGTTTTCATATTCGGAGAATTTGTTTTTTAGTCGGGGAAGGGGAGTTGGGTCATCCGTTTTTGTGGCGCAACCCGCTGCGTTGGGCAAGCGGATGTCTTCGTCTGGATCAGATCACCGGCGGATTGGGGCGCTGGAGCGCGGCGATGCGCGACATGATGATGTCGCTGGCGTGCTGGTAGCGCTCCTTGCCTTTTGAGGGATCGTCGTAGTCGGCGGGGCCGAGCGGTTTGCCATAGACGACCGGCACGGGCGTGCAGGGGTGGAGTTTTCCGTCGGTGCCGAAGGCTTTGTGCGAATCAAAAATGCGCGCGGGCACGATCGGCACGCCCGTGCGACAGGCAAACATGCCGACGCCGGGCTTGGCGGTTTGCAGGCTACCGTCGGGCGAGCGCGTGCCCTCGGGAAACATGATCACGACCTTCTTGTCCTTCATCGTTTGCAGCACGGCCTTGATCGCCTTCACGTCGGAGCCGCCGTCGCGGTCAACGGGAATCGTGCCGACAGCGTTGAGCCACCAGCTCGCGAAGCCGGGTTTCCAAAGTGTCTTGCGCGCGAAGAAGCGCACTTGGTGCGGCAGAAACGCGCCGACGAGCGGCGGGTCGAGAAAACTGGCGTGGTTGCACGCGATCATATACGGCCCGCGCTTGGGCAGGTTGTCCTGGCCGTAAACATCGCCGCGAAACGCGATGTCCATCAACACGGCGTCGAGGTAGAGGAAAAACCCATACCAGCGATCCATTTCGATTTGGCGAAAGGCGTAGCTCATGCGCGCGCGTTTGCGAGGGTAGGGCGAAGCCTCCGGCTGAGCCGTGAGCGACTTGGGTTTGCGGATGATTGCGGCTCAGCCTGAAGCTTCGCCCTACCTTGCTGGCTGATGCGGTTCATGTGAGTTTTTCAGCGACGATGCCGGAGATTTTCCCGACGACTTGGGGCAGGTCGAGGTTTGTGCTGTCGATCATGATCGCGCCCTTGGCGCTTTCACGAAGGCGAATGTTGTCCAGGACATCGCGCTCGGCGACTTTGTCCATCAGGCCTTCCTTCCGGCGGCGCTCGGCGCGTTTGACCGGGTCGGCGTCGAGGAAAAAGCGGAGGTCCGCGTCGGGAAAAATAACCGAGCCGATGTCGCGGCCTTCCATCACGAGGCCGCGAAGGTCGTGCGCGCGGGCGACATCGGCCTGGCCGCGCTGGTAGGCGAGAAGCGCGGCGCGGACTTCGGGAATGGCGGCGAACCGGGCGACGGTGGTGTTGACCTCGGGCGTGCGGATTTCGGCGGTGTCTATGGGGCGTCCGCCGATTTTCATGTGCGCGGTGCGTCCGTTGACTTGTGTGTCGAGGCTGATTTCCGGAAGCGCGGTGCGGATGGCGGGAAGATCGTCGGGGGTGAGGTTTCGGCGAAGGAGCTCGGCGGCGATGGCGCGGTAGAACGAGCCGGTGTCAACATGCAGAAGATTGAAGCGCTCGCTGAGCGCGCGGGCGGTGGACGATTTGCCGGAGGCTGCGCCGCCGTCGATGGCAATGATGAAGGGAGACATGTGAAGGACTGAAAGGCTGAAGAACTGAAGGGCTGTTCCGAACGAAGTGCGAATCTGCCAAGGCTGTAGGATTTGTGCGTGAAAGGTGAAGTGTGAAAATGTGGATATGTGTGCGCGATTTGAGATTTTTTGCTGATGCGTTGTTTTTCTTTCAGCCCTTCAGTCCTTCAGCCTTTCAGTTTTTCCCTGATTTTTTCGAGTTGCTCGAAAAAATCAGGAAAGGTTTTCGCGCAGCAGGCGGGGTTGTCGATGGTGAGCCAGGGGCGTCCGTCGCCGTGGAGGTCGTGGCAGCCGAGAATGCCGAAGCTCATGGCGAAGCGGTGGTCGTGATAGGTGTCGATGGTTTGTCCGGCGAGGAGCGGGCGCGGGTGGATTTCGAGCGAGTCCTCGGTTTCGATGACGTGCTGGCCGAGGCGCGCGAGCTCGCGCGCCATGCCGGCGACGCGGTCTGTTTCCTGTTTGCGCGTGTGCGCGATGCCGGTGATGCGCACGGGATGCGGAAGGAGCGGCGCGATCGCGGCGAGGGTGAGGAAGGTGTCGGAAAATTCGTTGAAATTGTAAGAATGCGGAATGGCGGACAGTCGCGCGGCGGTGGCGGTCAGGCCTGTATCCGTTTCTTGGATACCGAGGCCGAGTTCCGTGAGGACGGTGGCGAAGCGGGTGTCGCCTTGCAGACTGCCGGAGCCGGGGCCGCGAAGGGCATTGAGCGCGAGTGTGCCGCCGGTGACGAGGGGGAGCGCGAGAAAATAGCTGGCCGCGGTGGCGTCGGGCTCGATGGCGTAGGCGGTGGCACGGGCTTCCAGTCCATGGGTTTGCGCTGCGTTTTTTAATCCGAATTGCGCCATCATTCTTTTCGTCATTTCAACGAAGGGCTGGCGCACGGGGGCGGAGAGGCGGATGTCGGGCGGTGTTTCGCAGAGCGGCGAAATCATGAGGAGCGCGGAGAGCATCTGGCTGCTTTCCGTGGCGTCGATTTCGACCGGGCCGCCGCGCAGGCCGCGCGCGTGGATTTCAACGGGAAAGTGGTGCGGCTCGCCCAGGAAACGGATGTCGGCGCCGAGCGAGGTGAGCGCGTCGAGCAGGCCGCGCATGGGGCGCTTGCGCATTTGCGGAACGCCGTCGATGCGATATACGCCGCGCGGCGCGGCGGCGCAGAGCGCGGTGAGGAAGCGGGCGGCGGTGCCGGCGAGACCAACGTGAATGTCGGTGAATGCGGATTGCGGATTGCGAATCGCGGATTGGCCGGAGACACGAATCGTGCGGGCGAGTTCGTCGGTTTCAATTTCGAGGCCGAGCTGGCGCAGGGCGGCGATCATGAGCGCGGTGTCCTCGCTGAAGAGCGCGCCGGTGAGCGTGACGGGGGCGTCGCAAAGCGCGGAGAGTATGAGCGCGCGGTTGGTGATGCTTTTCGAGCCGGGCAGCGTGATTTCGCCGGAGACGGGGCGCGTGATCGGGACGACGGGAAGTTGCGCGGGAAGCGGGCTCATAACGCGTCGCGGAATTGTTTGCCGGCTTCGAGGCGGGCGCGGAGTTGCGGCCAGTCGTCTTTTTCGAGGGCGTCGCGGAAGGCGGCGAGCTCGGCCTGGCAGGCGTCGAGGGCGCGGAGGATGTCGTCGCGGTTTTGTTGAAAGATCTCAACCCACATGGTGGCGTCGCTCGCGGCGATGCGCGTGGTGTCGCGCAGGCCGTTGCCGGCGTAGTCGCGCCACTCGGGATTTTTTTTCGCGAGGAGCACGGCGAGTGTGGTGGCGAGCGCTTGAGGAAGGTGGCTTATGTGCGCGACAATTTCGTCGTGCTGCGAGGGCGTGACGATCACGGGGGTGGCGCCGAGGCTGTCCCAAAAATCGCACACTGAGGCGACTTTGAGTGCGAAGGCGAGCGCGCTGACTTGCAGCTCGTTTTCGGGCTGCATGACGAAGATGGTGCAGTTTTCGAAGAGGCTGGCGTTGGCGTTTTCCCAGCCGCTTTTTGCGCTGCCGGCCATGGGATGCGAGCCGATGAAGAGCGCGTGCGGAGGCATGGCGGCGGAGCATTCGCGGCAGATGCGGGTCTTGACGCTGCCAACATCGGTGATGATGGCGCCGGGTTTGAGCGCGGGGGCGATTTGCGCGGCGAGTTCGATGATTTTTTCAACGGGCGCGGCGAGGACGACGAGGTCGGCGTCGCGAACGGCGTCGACGGGCGTGTCGGCGATGGTGTCGGCGAAGGGTTGGGATCGAAGCGCGTCGCGCGTTTCGGGGCGGCGCGCCCAGATGGTGATGTGCCGCGCGGCGTTGCGCGCGCGGGCGGCCTTGGCGACTGATGCGCCGAGGAGTCCGGGAGCCAGGATTGCGAGGTGGTCGAGCACGGGGGAATTAAGAATTAAGATTTAAGATTTAAGAAGTCAGAAAACCTGACCTCCTTCACTTCTTAATGGCACGGCTGAAACCGGTTTTAATCGCGGAAGGGCGGAAGCAAGGCAACGTTCGTTTCCAAGCCGGATACATCCTGGGAGCGCGGGCATCTTGCCCGCAAGACGGCGCGACGCGCCGCCCAATCCTGCGGGCAAGATGCCCGCGTTCCCGGGATGCAGGCAACGCGTTATCGTGCGCCTTTGCTTACTTTTGCGCGGGCGCGGATGGCGCGGCGGGTGTCGGCGCAACCGCCGCTTTGACGTCGCCGCCGTTGTCGGCGAGGCGCTGGTAGAGGGCGAAGCGGTCGTTGACTCCTTTTTGCGCCTCGGCTTCGAACACCGCCACTTGCTCCGGCGACACGGAGCGGGCCACCAGTTTGTAGCGGTTTTCGGCGCGGGTAAACGTGCTCAGCTCGCCTTTCGGCGCGGCGCTGTCGAGTTGCATCGGGTTCTTGCCTTCGGCGGCGCGGCGCGGGTCGTAGCGGAAGAGCGGCCAGTAGCCGGTTTCCACGGCGAGTTTTTGGCGGTCGAAGCCTTCATACATGGCCTTGAAGCCGTGCGAGATGCAGGGCGCGTAGGCAAGGATGAGCGAGGGGCCGTCGTAGGACTCGGCTTCGCGGATGGCGTTGAGCGTTTGCGCGTCGCGGGCGCCCATGGCCACGCGGGCCACGTAGACGTTGCCGTAAACGGTGGCGAGGAGCGCGAGGTCTTTCTTGCCGGTGGGCTTGCCGCCGCCGGCGAACTTCGCGGTCGCGCCGAGGGGCGTCGATTTCGAGCACTGGCCTCCCGTGTTGGAATAGACTTCTGTGTCGAGCACCATGATGTTCACGTTGCGGCCCGAGGCGATGACGTGGTCGAGGCCGCCGTAGCCGATGTCGTAGGCCCAGCCGTCGCCGCCGAAGATCCAGACGGATTTTTTCACGAGGTAGTCGGCGACTTTTTCGAGTTCGCGGGCTTGCGGGTCGTTGATGCCGGCGAGGGCGGTTTTCAGTTCCGCAATCTTGGCGCGGAGCGCGGCGATGGCGGGATCGTTCGACTGGTCGGCGGTGAGGATGGCGTCAACGAGCGGCTGGCCGACTTGCGCGGCGAGGGCGTTGAGGAGGCGCTTGGCGCGGTCGGCGCTGCGATCCATCGAGAGGCGCATGCCGAGGCCGAATTCGGCGTTGTCCTCGAAGAGCGAGTTGGCCCATGCGGGGCCGCGTCCGTCCTTGTTTGTCGTGTAGGGCGTGGTCGGGAGGTTGCCGCCGTAGATGGAGGAGCAGCCGGTGGCGTTGGCGATGACGGCGCGGTCACCGAAGAGCTGGCTGACGAGTTTGATGTAGGGTGTCTCGCCGCAGCCGGCGCAGGCGCCGGAGAACTCGAAGAGCGGATCGAGGAATTGCACGTTCTTCGGCGTGTCGGCCTTGAAGCTGGCGCGGTCGATCGAGGGCAGGTCGAGGAAGAACTTGAAGTTGGCGCGTTCGCGTTCGCGGATCGGGTATTGCTCGACCATGTTGATGGCGCGTTTCTTCGGGTCGGCCTTGTTTTTGACCGGGCAAACGTGCACGCAGAGTTCGCAGCCGGTGCAATCCTCGACGGCGACTTGGAGGACGTAGTTGTTGCCCTTGTATTCCGTGGATTTGAAGGGCACGGACTTGAAGCCCTCGGGCGCCTTGCTGAGGAGCGCGGGGTCGAAGAACTTGGCGCGGATGGCGGCGTGCGGGCAGGCTTGCACGCATTTGTTGCACTGGATGCAGATGGAGGCGTCCCATTCGGGAACCGTGGCGGCCATGTTGCGTTTTTCGTATTGGGCGGTGGCGGAGGGCCAGGTGCCGTCAACAGGGAAGGCGGAGACGGGCAGGTCGTCGCCGCGGCCGGCGAGGATCATGCCGGTGACGTTGCGCACGAAGTCGGGCGCGTCGGTGGGCACGGGGGGCTGGCGGAGCGCGGTGGAGTCGGCGGCGGCGGGAATCTTGACTTCCTTGAGCGCGGAGAGGGCGGCGTCGATGGCGCGGAGGTTTTGGTCAACGATCTCTTGGCCTTTTTTCGAGTAGGATTTGATCGCGGCTTTTTTGATGTTGTCGATGGCTTCGTCAACGGGGAGCACTTCGCTCAGTTTGAAGA
Organism: Ereboglobus sp. PH5-5; assembly: GCF_029504805.1. Lineage (NCBI taxonomy): Bacteria > Pseudomonadati > Verrucomicrobiota > Opitutia > Opitutales > Opitutaceae > Ereboglobus > Ereboglobus sp. PH5-5. The sequence goes on from NZ_JAQFIT010000010.1 coordinate 114,376, forward strand.
AGCACACTTGCATGACGGTGTTGGTGCGGTTGGCGGGGAGGCCGGCGGAGCGGGCGACGGCGCTGGCGTCGATCGCGTAAACGCGGAGTTTTTTTGCGATGATTTCCCGCTGCGTCTCGGCGGAGAGGCGGTGCCAGGCGGTTTCGGTGTCGCCGGGGGCGTTGATGAGGAGGATGCCGCCCTCGGAGGCGCAATCGACGACGGGTTGCTGGTCGAGGAGGTTGAACTGGTGGCAGCCCACGAAGTCGGCGTTTTTGATGAGGTAGGGCGCGCGGATGGGACGGTCGCCGAAGCGGAGGTGCGAGACGGTGAAGCCGCCGGATTTCTTGGAGTCGTAAACGAAGTAGCCCTGGGCGTATTTGCCGGCGTCAACGCCGATGATTTTGATGGAGTTTTTGTTGGCGCCGACGGTGCCGTCGGAGCCGAGGCCGAAGAAGACGGCGCGGGTGAGCGTCTCGTCGAGGCTTTCGATGTCGAGGGTGTTGTCGTAGGGGAGCGAGAGGCCGGTGAGGTCGTCGTTGATGCCGATGGTGAAGGTTTGTTTCGGTTTGTCCTTGGCGATTTCCTCGTAAACAGCGGCGACCATCGGGGGCGTGAATTCCTTGGAGCCGAGGCCGTAGCGGCCGCCGGTGATCTTGATGCGCGGGCCGGTGAGCGCGCCGTTTTCCTCGCCGTGGCGGACGGCGGCGACGATGTCGAGATAGAGGGGCTCGCCAAACGCGCCGGGCTCCTTGGTGCGGTCGAGGACGGCGATGGCCTTGGTGGTTTTCGGGAGCGCCTTGAGGAAGGCGTCGACGGGGAACGGACGGTAGAGGTTGACGGAGAGGACGCCGGTTTTTTTGCCCTTTTTGTTGAGCCAAGCGGCGGTCTCGGCGGCGGTCTCGGCGCCGGAGCCCATGATGACGATAACGTGCTCGGCGTCGGGCGCGCCCTCGTAGTTGACGAGGCCGTATTTGCGGCCGGTGGCGGCGGCGAACTTGTCCATCTCGGCCTGCACGATGGCGGGGACGGCTTCGTAGAATTTGTTGCAAGATTCGCGGGCCTGGAAAAAGACGTCGGGGTTTTGGGCGGTGCCGCGGATGGCGGGCGCGTCGGGGTTGAGGCCGCGGGAGCGGAAGGCGGCGAGCGCGTCGGGGTCGATCATCGAGCGGAGGATGTCGTCGCTGATGCGATGCACGGTGTTGATTTCGTGCGAGGTGCGGAAGCCGTCGAAGAAGTGGAGGAAGGGGACGCGTGACTTGAGGGTGGCGGCGTGGGCGATGGCGGCCATGTCGTGCGCCTCCTGCGGGGAGTTGGCGGCGAGCATTGCCCAGCCGGTCTGGCGGCAGGCCATGACGTCGGAGTGGTCGCCGAAAATGGAGAGCGCGTGCGTGGCGAGTGTGCGCGCGGTGACGTGCATGACGCAGGGGGTGAGTTCGCCGGCGATCTTGAACATGTTGGGAATCATGAGCAGAAGGCCCTGCGAGGCGGTGAAGGTGCTGGTGAGCGTGCCGCCCATGAGCGAGCCGTGCATCGCGCCCGCGGCACCGGCTTCGGATTGCATCTCAACGACTTCGGGGATGTGGCCGAAGAGGTTTGTCTTTTTCTGAACGCCCCAGTCGTCCATGAACTCCGCCATCGGGGTGGACGGCGTGATGGGATAGATCGTGAAGACCTCCGTCATTTTATAGGCGACATGCGCGACGGCTTCATTGGCGTCGATGGTGGCCGGTTTGGATTTGGTGGTTTCGGAGGCGGCTTGAGTTGCGTTCATTGTTTCTAAATTATGAATTAACCTGTTTGTTTTGAAAAAATTATGAAATTAAATGAAAATGATTAAAAACTGGGCTGATTGATGGCGGGAGGTTTTTGAAATCGGGGAGAAATATATCGTAATTATTTAAATAGATATTCGGCGAAGTAGCAGAGTCAACCAGCGGGATGGGTTTTGGAAAGATAAAATGGAAAAAACTGAGCTAATTTTGGCCAAATATTGCGCATATTTTGTTTTTTTGTGGATGCCGAATACCACGCCCGTCAGGCACTATTCACAATAGATATACTCTAATGTGTGTATTTTGTTCAAAATCAGCGAATCTCGGTCAATTTATGCGTAGTTGCTGGGCGTTTATGACATTTTCGACGTAGAGCTAACATCCCGAACCTTTTTACTGTCCCTAACCGTTTTGATTTTTCACCGTAGGGGCGTCGCTTGCGACACCCTCTGCATGTCCACCGGGTGGCTGCCAAACCGGGCGGCGCAAGCGCCGCCCCTACGCCAGGCAAAGTAAAAAATTAGGGATACTGGTGTTATTCCTCGTCCATCGCGGGCAGGATTTCCAGATTGGTGTCGCCGTTGGGAAGGGTGGCTAGATGCCAGCTCTGGCGGGTTATTTTTTTCAGGAAGGCGCGGTCGTGGCTGACGAGCAGCATGGCGCAAGGGCAATCCGCGAGCGCTTCCTCGAGGCAGAGGATGCTCGGCAGGTCCATGTGGTTCGTGGGTTCGTCCATCACGATCAGGTGAGGGCCGCGCACGATGCCGAGCGCGAGCAGGAGCTTGCGGATTTCGCCGGGGCTGGGCTGCGCGCTTTCAAGCAGTCGGGCGGGGCGCGAGCCGAGTCGGCTGATCGTTGTCATGATGCGGCCGCGCTCGGCGTTGGGGAGCAGTTTGATTTTTTCCAACAGCGTGCGCGAATCCTCCGCGGAAATTTCCTGCGACACACGCACGAGTTTGTCCCCGGGGATTTGCAGATTGGAGAGGATGTGCCGGATGAGCGTGCTTTTGCCGGAGCCGTTTGCGCCGGTGAGCGCGATGCGGTCGGCGCCCCCGATGGCGAGCTCGGGAAAATGCAGATGGCGGTTTTCGTTTTCGCCGAGCGGGAGCTTGCCCGCGGGCAGGCGCAGCAGGAAGTCGCGCGGCGAGTAGGATGCGCCGTCGATCCAGATGCCGGTTTCGTAACGCTTGGTGACTTGGATGGAGGCGCGCTCTTTTTCGACCCGGGCGGCGCGGCCGCGCATTTGCCCGGCGAGTTTGTTGGCGTAGGCATCCTTTCCGGTCAGCTTGGCGAGGCCGCGCATGGCGCGTCCGTCGGGGTCGTTTTTGGTGAGCTTTTTCTGGTGCGAGCCGCGGGCGGCGGCGGCTTTTTGCTCGGCGATGACGCGGCGGCGCTGCGCCTCGGCGCGCAGGCGGGCTGCGGCGTGCTTGAGCGCGTCGCTTTCGTTTTGCGCGGTTTGCTCCTCAATGCCCTGCTGGGCGAGCGCCTCGGTGATGTTTCCGGGACGGAGCGTGGCGCGGCCATGGTCGAGCATGAGGCACCGGGTGCAGAGTTCGTCGAGGAGTTCGCGGTCGTGGCTGACGAGGATGCCGGCGCCGTGGTAGTTTTTCAGGACTTGGATGAGAAGCTCGCGCGCGTCGGAGTCGATGTGGTTGGTCGGTTCGTCGAGCGCGAGGATGGCAGGCTCCCTCCAGAAGGCCGTCGCGATTTGCGCGCGCTTGCGCTCGCCGTGGCTGAGTGTGTGCCAGCGCTCGGGCCAGTCGTCGCCGATGCGCAGGCGCGATTTGAGCGCGGAGGCGTCGGGCGCCCAGATGAAATCCTCGAAGAACGGCGGCGGGTCGTCGGTGCGCTGGGCGACGTAGAGCGCGAGGCCGTTTGCGTGCGCGCTGCCGTGCGCGGGCGCGAGCGCGCCGGTGGCGATTTGGAGCAGCGTGGTTTTGCCGGAGCCGTTTGCGCCGACGATGCCGGTCCAGGTGCGGGCGGGAAATTGCACGGTCAGGTTTTCGAAGATTGGCGCGCCCATGCCGGGATAGGAAAACTCGATGTCGGTGAGCGTGAGTTGTGCGGAAGACATTGCGGAAAAGATGATCGGCTTAAATCGACTTAAGTCGACTCAAGTCGATTTAAGCCGGGGCGGATGATGAAGCTGACGCGGAGGTGTTTACGCCGGTTCAGAGCATGTTTTCCAGGAAGGCGCGGGTGCGTTTGTGGACGGGGTTCTTGAAAAACTCGGCGGAGGTGTTCGTTTCGATGATTTCGCCGTTGTCCATGAAGACGACGCGGCTGGCGACTTCGCGCGCGAAGCCCATTTCGTGCGTGACGACGAGCATCGTCATGCGCTCGTCGGCGAGCTGGCGCATGGTGCGCAGGACTTCGCCGGTGAGCTCGGGGTCGAGCGCCGAGGTGGGTTCGTCGAAGAGCATGATCTCGGGGTGCATGGCGAGGGCGCGCGCGATGGCGAGGCGTTGTTTTTGCCCGCCGGAAATCTGCGAGGGGTAGGCGTCGCGCTTGTCGCGCAGGCCGACTTTTTCGAGGAGGGTCTCGGCCTCGGGGAGGATGTCGGCGCGGGCGCGTTTTTTCACGGTCATGGGCGGCGCGATGACGTTTTCCAGCACGGTCATGTGAGGGAAGAGGTTGAAGTGCTGGAAGACCATTCCCATGCGCGAGCAGATGCGGCGGATCTCGGGCTCGGGCGCGTAGCGGCAATGGCCGCCGGGTTCGGTGCGCGCGAGGGTCGCGCCCTCGATGTCGATGCGCCCGGAGTCGATTTTCTCAAGGTGGTTGAGGCAGCGCAGGAAGGTGCTTTTGCCGGAGCCGGACGGGCCGATGATGGCGACGACTTCGCGTTCGGCGAGGCTGAGCGAAACGCCCTTGAGCACTTGGAGCGCGCCGAAGCTTTTGCGGATGTTTTCCGCGCGGATCATGTTTCGTTTTTCGGGCGCGCTTTCAATCATAGACGGCGTAGCGTTTTTCGAGGCGTTGGAAGACGACCGTGAGCACGAAGGTCATGCAGAGGTAAAAGACGGCGGCGACGATGAAGGGCGCGGCGCTGAACTCGCGCAGCACGATGCCGCGGACGACCTTCAGCAGGTCGCTGAGCGCGAGCACGTAGATGAGCGAGGTGTCCTTGACGAGCGTGATGGTTTCGTTGCTGAGCGGGGGGAGGATGCGCTTGACGACCTGGGGCATGACGATGTGGCGCATCGTTTGCGGGTAGGTGTAGCCGAGGACCTTGGCGCCCTCATACTGGCCCTTGTCGATCGACTGGATGCCGGCGCGGAAAATCTCGGCGAAGTAGGCGGCGTAGTTCAGCGTGAAGGCGACGACGGCGGTGAGAAAATCGGGGAGGATGATCGGGAGGCCGGGGAGGTTTGGCAGCGCGAAATAGATGAAGAACATCTGGAGCATGAGCGGGGTGCCGCGCATGAGCCAGATGTAGCCGTTGACGCCGGCGCCGAGCGCGCGGAAGCGCGAGATGCGCATGAGCGCGAGCGCGAGTCCGAGCGGCAGCGAGAGGAGCAGCGTGATGAAAAACAGCTTGAGCGTGACCCACGCTCCTCCGAGCAGCGGGCCGAGGTTGTTGATCACGGTGTCCATTCAGGCTGTGCGCGCGGGAAGGTGCGGTGGAATCGGGCGGCGGCGGGCGGGCGCGTTATTTGACGACATCGGCGCCGAACCACTTCGTGGAGATTTTCGCGGAGGCGCCGTCCTTTTTCATGTCGTTGAGCGCCTTTTGCAGTTCGGAGAGGAGGGCGGTGTCCTCCTTGCGCAGGCCGACTCCGTATTCCTCGGTGCCGAAGTCTTCCGTGAGCACGACGTATTCGCCGGGTTTTTTGGAAATGTAATAACGGCCGACAACCTCGTCGAGCACGACGGCGTCGAGGCGTCCGACACCGAGGTCCATGAGCGCGGTGACGTTGTCGGCGAAGGTTTTCATTTCTCGAAATGTCTTGCGTGTGGCGGCGTCGCGCTCGATGGCGTCGACGGCGGTGCTGCCCTCCTGCACGCCGACGACTTTTCCGGCGAGGCCGGCCTTGTTGCGGATGGGGGACTTGGCGGGGACGATGATGATTTGGTGGTTCTCCATGTAGGGGGCGGTGAAGGCGATTTTGGCCTTGCGCTGCTCGGTGATGGTGAGGCCGTTCCAGAGGACGTCGATGCGCTTGCTGGCGAGCTCGGCCTCCTTGGAGTTCCAGTCGATGGGCTTGAACTCGGCGCTGCGGCCCATGCGTTTGAACGCCTCGCGGGCCATGTCGATGTCGAAACCGACGATGTTGTGCTGTTCGTCGCGGAAGCCCATCGGGGGAAAACTGTCGTCGAGGCCAACGACGATTTTATTGGATTTTGGACTGCAAGCCGTGAAGAGGAGGCTGGCGGTGATTGCGACAAGTGCGGAGAGCGCGCGGAATTTCATTCGGGCAATAGGTCTGAAAAGCGGCGGAAAAGGTCAAGACGCGTGTTCAATTTGATATCGAGGAAACTGATGGAAAACTGTTATCAGGCCTGAAAATGATTGTGCGTTAGTAGCTTCTTTATTTATGCGAGCAACGACTTGAGGTCGGAGAGGGTGAGTTTTGCGCTGAGCGTGTCGCTTGCCTCGAAGACGTCGGAGAGCAGCGCGCGTTTGTTTTCCTGAAGCTGGAGGACTTTTTCCTCAACGGTGCCGCTGCAAATGAGTTTGTAGCTGGTGACGACTCGTTTTTGCCCGATGCGGTGGGCGCGGTCGGTCGCTTGCGCCTCGACTGCGGGATTCCACCACGGGTCGAAGTGCACGACGGTGTCGGCGGCGGTGAGGTTGAGGCCGGTGCCGCCGGCCTTGAGCGAGATGAGGAAAACGGGAGGTTCGGGCGCGCCGGCGGGCGGGTTGTTGAAGCGGTCAACCTCGGCCTGGCGCGCGCGAACGGACATGGCACCGTCGAGATAGGCGAAGGGGATTTGTTGCGCGTCGAGCTCCTCGCGGACGAGCGCGAGGAGTTTTGTGAACTGGGAAAAAACGAGCAGGCGGTGTCCGTCGTCGATGGCCTCGGAGAGGATTTCACGGAAGGCGTTGAGTTTTGCGGAGGCGAAATTGGAGGAGTCAGGAGTCAGGAGACAGGAGTCAGGAGAAAATGCACCCCGGCATACTGAACCCTCTTTCATCGTCCTATCTTCTGAATTCTGACTCCTGACTCCTGTCTCCTTTGCTGCCGTCCTCGGCAGCAGCCTCGGATCGCAGCAGACTTGGCGGAGGCGGAGAAGCTGGGTGAGCGTGGCGAGGCGGATTGCGTTTTCACTGGCGCCGCTGGTTTCGAGGGCGAGGAGTTCGCGCTCGGTGTTTTGCTGCACGTTGCGATAGAGGGCGGCTTGGGCGGGCTCGAGTTCGCAGTAGATGACCTGCTCGATTTTCTCGGGGAGCTCGGGGGCGACCGCAGTCTTGGTGCGGCGCAGGATGTAGGGCGCGGTGCGGGCGCGGAGGCGCTCGTCGTGCCATGCGCGTTCGTCGCCACGCGCGCCGGGCGGGACGGGGGCGAGGTAGCCGGGCATCAGGACTTCGAAAAGCGAGCGGAGGTCGTCGAGCGAGTTTTCGAGCGGCGTGCCGGTGAGCAGAAAACGCGAGCGGGCGCGAAGAGATCGGAGCGTGCGCGCATTTTGCGTGCGGCGGTTTTTGAGATGCTGGGCCTCGTCGGCGATGAGAATGTCGAATTCGATTTTTGAAAAAAACGCGCTGTCCCGGGCGAGCGTGCCGTAGGAGGTGATGATCAGGTCGTGCGAGGCCGCGTCGGGCGCGCGGGCGAGGCGGTTGTTGCCGTGATGGATGAATGCGCGCAGCCGCGGGGTGAAATGCGCGGCCTCGCGCCGCCAGTTTTCGACAAGGCTGGCGGGGCACACGACGAGACCGGGCGTCGCGCCGGAGTCCGGTGATTCCGAGTGCGCGGCGGCGAGCAGCGCGAGCGCCTGAAGGGTTTTGCCGAGACCCATCTCGTCGGCGAGGATTCCGCCGAGCTTGTGGTTGCGGAGATGCCAGAGCCAGGCGGCACCGATGCGCTGGTAGGGGCGGAGCAGGGCGTCGAGTTGCGCGGGCAGGGGCGCGGGCGCGAGTTTGGAAAGATTGCGGAGCGCCTCGCTGCGCGCGCGCCAGGCGGCGGGCGGCTGGAAGTGCGGGGCGATTTCCTCGATTATGCTCTCGGCCTCGGCGAGCGCGGCGGCGGGGATGCGATGCGTGCGGCGCGCGGCGGGCGCAAGGCCGGTGTTGTCCGATGCGAGGGCGTTTTGCGCGCGCGCGAGCCGGTCGAGTTGCGCGGGCGGGACGAGGTAGATGCGTTTGTTTTCGGCGTCCTCAAGATAGGAGCGGCTGGAGGCGATGGCGTCGTGTATTTTGTTTTCGGACACACCCTCCGCGCGGAGTCCGAGGGTCAGGTCGTAGCCGCCGGAGGCGGCGGGCGTGGCGTCGCAGGCAACTTCGGCGCGAGTGATGCGGGCGGTGTTCTTCTTGAAGTTGTCGGTGAAACCGGCGTGGTAGGTGTCGCGGAGATCGTCGCCGTGGGCGGCGAGGAAATTCAGGACTTTGTGGCGGTTGCGCAGCCACCATTTGCGATTCGACGGTTCGAGCGCGAAGCCGTTGGTTTTGAGCAAATCGAGTATCGTGTGGTAGGAAACGGATTCGCGGCTTGGCAGCGAGATGGCGAGGTAGTGCTCGGAGCCGTCAACAAGCGGCGGCGTGAGCGCCGCTTGTTGTGAATGCGGAATGCGGAGTGCGGAGTGCGGAATGGGAGGAGGGGAGGGCGGTGGCGGTTGTGATTTTTCGACGAGGTGTTCGTTAATGCCGGGGAGGTTGATGCCGTTCCAGGGGAGTGGGGCGGCGGGTTTGTTTATCCAGAAAAACAGCGGTTGTCCGGCGAGGGCGGCGATGAGCTGGCGGAGTTGGGCGCGGGTGAGCTGGATGAAGGCGGGCGGTTTTTGCGAGTTGCACCACGTTTGGATGAGCGCGAGCGCCGGGAGCAGGGCCGCGGCTGGCGGCGCGGCGAGATCGATTTCGAGTTTGATCGGGATCGCATCGCGCGCGGCGGCGGCGGGAAGATTGGGCGGCAGGTAAATACGGAGCATCAGCGAGAAGAGAATTGGATATCAGGGTTTCCGGGCGAGCTGCCCGCGCCACTGCCGGAGTCAGGGGAAATATTTTTTTCGGGCTTTCACCTGCACGATTCGTTTTTCAGGAAGGATGTAGGCGGTGAGCGCGCCACCCATGACGCACGCGGTGTCGATGCCGAGCGACCATTTGAGCTTGTAGGTTTCGGGGCGCGGAGTGTGGCCGTAAACGACAAAGGGCGGGCCGCTCCAGAGATCGGCCCAAAAGGGCGCGTTGGGCGCGTCGGCGCGCTTGCGGGGTCGGCCCCCGGAGTCGATGACCTGGATGTTGGTGACGGTTTCGGCGGATTGTTTTTGCCAGGGGATTCCTGGAAGAAAACCGCCGTGCACGAAGACGGTGTTGAGCGTTTCCTCGTGGTGGGTGAGTGGCATTTGACCGATGTATTCCCAGTCGGCGGGTCGGAGCTTGGAGAAGGTGTCGATGTCGGTTTCGCGGAGATGCGAGGGATCTTTGGTTTTGTGGTAGGCGAGGAGGCGCAGCTCGTGGTTGCCGAGGAGGGCTGTGGCGTGGTGCTGGCGCGCGAGGTCGATGACCTTGCAGGAGTCGGGGCCGCGGTTGACGAGGTCGCCGAGCAGGATGAGCCGGTCGTCTTTCGCTAGGTTGAGAAGGGCGAGCAGGTCAGAAAATTCTTGGTGGCAGCCGTGGATGTCTCCGATGGCGATGATGCGTCCGGTCATTTTTTTCGATTTGCAGAAATTGACTGGCGGCACGGGCCGCCTCAAGTAAACAAGTTGGGTGATGGAAATATCGATACAGCCTCAGGCAACCGTTTGTTGGGTTTCGCAGCAGCCTTTCGTGGAGGGGCGGCGCGTGGTGAGCGTGCTGCTGCGCGGGCGGCAGAATCCGGATGAGATTATGAGGCGAGACATGCTGGAGTCGGAAGCGGGCAACTTCGTCGCCGATGGGCCGTTGATGTGCCGCTGGGTGCGCGAATACAAGCCGCGCAAGGCCAACGAAAACCCGGAGCGCGAGCTCAAGCTGACCGCGGAAAACCTGTTCATGACGCTGGTCGATCCGGCAACGGAACTGACGCCGGAGACGGAGCGGCTGGTGAAGTTTCTGGCGCTGATGCTGGAGCGAAAACGCGTGTTGCGCCCGAAAGGCCGCTCGGCGGACGGAAGCAAGAATCTCTACGAGCACGCAAAAACAAAACAAATGATCGAGGTGCCGGGCGGCGAGCTGACGCCGGAATTTTTCGTGCAAGTGCAGGAGCAGCTGAGCGTGCTCGTGGGCGGCGGCGAACCGAAGGAAACGGAGCCGGATGCGGAAGTGAAAACGGAGGCCGTAGCCGAAACGGAAGCCGCGCCCGCATCGCCGCAAGAACCGGCGCCGCAAGTAGCGCTTTCGCAGGACGTGCCGGAACCGCAGCAGGAGCCGGCGCAAGATTCGCAGGAACAGCAGGACGACGAGAAGCCGGTGACGCAGGAAGGGTAGGGCGTTCCGTCCCGGTGAGCCGCGAACAATGCGGCATATGAAACCGCCTCCGTCTGAGGCTTCTGAGGCTTTGTCCTACCGCGATTGCAGGCTGAATTTGTTCAGGCCGGTTTTGCGGCAGGCGTCCATCACGAAGGCGAGTGTTTTGAGCGGGGTGTCCTCGTCGGCGCTGATCAGCACGGGAATGTCGCGGCTGACCTGTTTCACTTGTTGGAGCAGATCGACGAGTTGGGCTTCTGTGGCTGGTTTGCCTCCGAAAAGAATGGTGCCGTCTTTCTCAATCGCAATGGTGACGCCCTCGACGTTGAACTGGTTGGAGCCGGCGGTGTCGACTTTGGGGAGCGTGAGGTTGAGCGTTTGCGTGTTGGCGAAACGCATCGTCACAAACGCAAAAAAGACGAGCAGCACGAGCACGTCGATCAGGGGCACCAGCGGCAGTTCGGGCCGGTGGCGGCGTTTGACGCGTAATCCCGTTGCGCTCATGCGGACTTGGTGAGTTGGTTGCCCCCGGAGGCGTCGCCGCCGTCGGTTTTGCGATACTGGAGCACGCGCTCGAGGAGCACGTCGAGCTTGGCGGCCTGCGCGTCGATGCGTCGCTGGAGGTAGCCGTTGCCGATGAGCGCGATGACCGCGACCACAAGGCCGAGCAGCGTGGCCGAGAGCGCGTAGCCGACGCTTTCGGTGAATTGCACCGGGTCGGGCATTTTTGTGACCGGGTCGATTTTGGAAAACGCGGCGAGCAGGCCGGACACCGTTCCGATCAGCCCGATGAGCGGCGCGCCTGTGTAAATGACATCCAGGTAGCTGACGCCGCGCTCCATTTTCATGACTTCGAGGCGGGCGTAGGCCTTGGCACCCTCCATGTCGCCGGGATGCCGTTCAACAAATCCGATGATGCGTCCGAGCGCCGAATGCACGCCGGAGACGATGTTTTGCCCGCCGAGCACGGAGTCGGCGAGGTCGATCGGGATGATGGCGGATTCGCGGAGCGCGATGCTGCGTTCGCAGATGATGAAGATTGCGGCGACGGAACAGAAACCGAGCGGGTAGGCGAGAAGGCCGGCTTCCTTGATGATGCGCATGCCATCAATGGCGGAAAGGAGGGTCGTCATTAACATGTATGTCGTGAATGTATGGCGTGATCTGACGCGGTTTTATAGAAAAATGTTCAGAATATTTTTTTGACCCTTCCCTGCGATAAGAAAAACGGCTTCCGCCAAAATCGCGCGCGACTCGAAATTCCGGCGCGAAACGCGTTTCGCTTCGCAAGCGCGCGCTTGCGCGGGCATCAAGCCGTTCCCGAGCGCATCCATTGTCGCGCTCGGTTCGCCAGAAAATCGACATACGCCGGCTGGTCGTTCAGGCACGGGATTTGTTGGAAGGACTCGCCGCCGGCATCGAGGAAGGTTTTTTGTCCGGCAACCATGAGTTCCTCGAGCGTCTCCAGGCAGTCGGTCACGAAGGCGGGTGAGAGCACGAGCAGGCGCTTGATGCCGCGCGCGGGCAGTTGCGCGAGCGTCTCGTCGGTGTAGGGCGAGAGCCACGGTTCGCCGACGAGGCGCGATTGAAAGGTGATCGAATACCGCTCCGGCGCGATTCCGGCGCGCGCGGCAAATCCACGCGCGGTTCCGAGCACTTGAGCTCGATAACATGTCGCGTGCGCGGGCGAATCGACTTCGCAGCAGTCTTTCGCGCACAGGCAATGCGCGCGCGATTTGTCGGCTTCGCGCAGGTGGCGCTCCGGGATTCCGTGAAGACTGATCAGCAGGTGATCGTGCGGTTGCGCGAGATACGGTTTCGCCGACTCGACAAGCGCGGCCAGATAATCGTCGTCCTTGTAAAACGGCTGCACGCAGTCGATGCGCATTTGCGGCGCGAGGCGCGCGGCCTGCGCATAAACCTCCACGACGAGCGTTTCCCACGACGACATCGCGTAGTGCGGATATTGAGGGAAAAGCAAAACATGCCCCACGCCGTCCGCGGCCATTTGCGCGACCACCGACGCGATGGAGGGCTTGCCGTAGCGCATGGCGAGATAAACCGTCGGTGGCGAGGGTAGGGCGAACCCTCCGGGTGAGCCGTTGTTTGGCGTCTCGGTTGGATCATTCGCAGGCGCCGCCGATTCCGGCTCAGCCTGAGGCTTCGCCCTACCATCGCCGCCCAGCACCGCCGCCAGTTTTTCACGCACCGACATCGAGGTCACGACCAGCGGCGAGCCTTTCTCCGTCCAAATCGAAGCATACGCATGGGCCGAGTTTTCGACGCGGCGCGGGATGATGATTCGGTTCACCAACAACGACCTCATCCACGCAAACCGCGGACGGTCAATCACTCGCGAATCACCGAGGAACTCGGAAAGATAACGCCGCACATCGGCCACGGCGGGCGAATCGGGCGAGCCGAGGTTCACGAGGAGAACTGCGCGTTTGGAAGACATTGCGGATTGGTTTGAAACCATTGATTGGCCGTTGGATTGCCAAAAATGTCAACGGAGCGTCCTAAAAAAGAGTCGGAATTTTGCCTTTTGTTACGGCGGTGGCGTTGTTTTAATGCTCGTTTCTTAAATTCTTATGAGCAAACCACAGAAGCCCGTTGTTCTCATCATCCGCGACGGCTGGGGAAAAAATCCCCACGCCGAGCAGCACGCCTTTAATGCCGTCGAACTTGGCAATTGCCCGACCGACGCCATGTTGCATGCAAAATACCCCTGCACGCTTGTCAAAGCGAGCGGCCTCGACGTCGGCCTCCCCGACGGCGTGATGGGCAATAGCGAGGTCGGCCACGAAAACATCGGCGCGGGCCGCATCGTGGACCAGGAGCTCGTCCGCATCAACAAGCTCTTCTCCGAAAAACGCCTCGCCGAAAACACCGTTTGGAAGGAAGCCCTCGAGCGTGTCAAAACCCGCGGTTCCAATCTGCACTTCATGGGCATCGTTTCCGACGCGGGCGTGCACGGAATGCTCGAGCACCTTTACGGGCTTCTTGCGCAAGCCAAGGCCGACGGTGTCGCGCCGGACAAGGTTTTCATTCACGCCTTCACAGACGGGCGCGACACGCCCCCGACCAGCGGCATCGGCTTTGTGAAACAAGTCGGGGACAAGTGCCAGGAGCTCGGCATCGGCCGCATCGCCACGGTGTGCGGACGTTTCTGGGCGATGGATCGCGACAATCGCTGGGAGCGCGTCAGCAAGGCATACGATTTGCTCACGGGCCGCGCTGCCGTCGCCACCGCGCCGGACGCGATCGCCGCCGTCCAGCAATACTACGACAAGCCCCTCAGCGAGACGCAAAAGGGCGACGAGTTTGTCGCGCCGACCGCCATCCTCGGCGCCGACGGCAAGCCGGTTGCCACGATTGCCGACGGCGACGCCGTTGTCTTCTACAACTACCGCGGCGACCGTCCCCGCGAAATCACGAAGGCCTTTGTCCTCGACAATTTCGACGGCTTCGATCGCGGCCAGAAACTCGACCTCTATTTCGCCACGATGGCCGAATATGAAACCGGCCTGCCCGTGCATGTGATTCTTCCGAAACCGCCCAAGCTGAAAAACATCCTCGGTGAAGTTGTCAGCAACGCCAACCTCGCGCAGTTCCGCTGCGCCGAGACCGAGAAGAACCCGCACGTCACCTTCTTCTTCAACAACTATCGCAAGGACCCGTTCCCGGGCGAGGAGCGCGCGTGTCCCGCCAGCCCGAAAGTGCCGACCTACGACATGCAGCCGGAAATGTCCGCCACCGAGGTTACGCGTCTCTCCAAGGAGGCGATTCTCTCGGGCAAGTTCTCGCTCGTCGTGGTGAACTACGCCAATCCCGACATGGTCGGTCACACCGGTTCGCTCCCCGCCGCGATCAAGGCGGTCGAGGCGACCGACAAGGGCGTCGGCGAACTCCTTGAGGCCGTCGCGCAAATGCAAGGCAGCGCCGTCGTCTGCGCCGACCATGGCAACTGCGAACAAATGTATGACCCCTCCGCCAAGGGCCCGCACACCGCGCACACGCTCAACCTCGTGGAAGTGTTTGTCGTCGGTGAAAAATATTCCGCGCGCAAAACCAAGATGCGCACCGGCGGACGCCTCGCCGACATCGCCCCGACGCTTCTCGCGCTCATGGGCCTGCCCAAGCCCGACGAAATGTCCGGCGTGAGCCTGGTCGTGGACGAGGAAACCCGTCCCCCGTATTGATTCGGATTCCGGAGGCGGCCGGCGCGATTACCGCGAGGCCGCCTTCCAAAAACATTTTGAACCGTTCAGTCGTGCGGTTTTCCGGCGATGTTTTTATCGCCGAAAAACGCCTTTTTCAGGAGACTAAGCCGCAACATTCCCGGCTCACCGGGACGAAGCCAGACTGTCGCTCCGCCCGAAACGCGACTGAACAAACCCAAACAGCCCCAACGGGCGCGAACTAGCGCGCCGGGGCGGCGGGAGCCACTTCAAAAACCTCCTCGGGCTTGAAGAACCGCTTGATTTCGATTTCCGCGTTTTCAACGCTGTCGGAGGCATGCACGACGTTGATCATGCCGGACTCGCCAAAGTCTCCGCGAATAGTGCCCTTGGGGGCTTTTGAGGAATCGGTGGGGCCGAGCATCTCCCGGACGCGGGCGATGACGTTTTCGCCTTGAAGCGCGACCACGACCACCGGACGCGAGCTCATGAACTGCTCGAGTTTCGGGTAAAATGGAAAATGGGTGACGTGCGCATAGTGAACGCGAAGCAGTGCCGGCGTGAGAATCATCATTTTGCAGCCGATAATGGAAAAACCAGCCTGCTCAAAACGGGCAAGGACAGTGCCGACAAGTTTTTTGTCGAGGCAGTCTGGTTTGAATATGATAAATGTTCTTTGCATGTAGGAAAGCCCATCACGCTACGACGCAAATCCGCACAAAGTGAAGCAATATCTGCGTATGTTAAGCCGAAAAACCCTTTTTTATTGCATTATTTGACGCAAAAATGCCCCGGACGCGGGTAATAATAATTCGTTTTCATAAATGGCATGGCCATTTTCGGAAGGCGGTTGGCGGGCTTGAGCGTCGTTCCAAGCCTCCGTGTCCATTTCGCCAACCACTGTTTTTTTGCGATGTTTATTTGATGCATTGCGCAAGAAAGTCATGTGCGCGGAAGCGGATATGTTTTGGCGGGTCAACATAACCCGCGCCAGGCACACTTAATGGTGGTTTTCTCGAATGTTCTCAATGTGATGGACTTATCGGGGGGCGGCTCATTTTTTGCCCAAATTGGCAATAAATGCGCGGAATGTCGCCATGCTTGACAGGTCCTTGAGCATCTAGAATCTTTACACTCAAACCTCGGAATTGTTTGCGACAAACAAGAGTCTCTCCCGATTGGTTGCCACACCAACCCCGTCAGTCTGTTATTACCATGCTACCAACTACCGCTCGTATAACCCGCATGCTGACATTGGCCGCAATTACCATAGGTTTTGCGGTTTCAGCACATGCTCAAGCAATCAACACCGCGCCGATATCCGGTGTCGTTCGAACAGAGGATGGCCGCGCCATCAGCGGAGCCAAAATCACAATCACCCACAATCCGACCTCATCCGTAACGCGGGCCACCAGTGATTCCACGGGTTATTATGGCCGCGCCGATTTGCGCCCTGGCGGCCCCTATACGGTTTCCATCGCCGCCGACGGTTATGCCTCTTACGAGGTGACGGACGTGTATCTCGCCGCCGAGTCGGGCGCGCATGTGCCGGCCGTGCTTCCATCAGACGTGGTCACGATGGAAAAATATACGGTGTCCGCGAACTCGACATCGGCGCTGTTTGACCCCGGGGCAACGGACAAGAGCTCCTTTATAAGCACCCGCGACATTCAAAACATGGTTGCCGGGGATCGCACGCTGGGCAGCTTGCTGGCCAACGATCCCCGTGTTGTTTACAACCGCAATCCGGAGCAACAATACATATCGGTCAGCGGCATTAATAATCGCTACAATCAGATCATGGTTGATGGTGTGAGCGTGGCGGATCCTTTTGGCCTCAACTCAAACAACCTGGCCGCGCAGAACAATGTCATTCCGATCGAGGCAATCGAAAGCATTGCCGTCAGCACGTCCCCGTATAATGCGCGCAAGGGCGGATTTACCGGGGCGTATGTCAATGTTGTCACAAAGAGCGGCGGCAATGATTTTCACGGGTCGGTTTATTACACATTCCGCAATCAGGATTTGGTGGGCGAGCATTTGGACGGCAAGAGCTCGCCGGTCTCGAATTTCAAGGAGCAAACCTATGGAGCTTCGCTCCGCGGCCCAATTATACCCAAAAAGCTGTTTTTCATGGGAAACATAGAGCGAAAAGACTTCAACAAACCCATGCCCTCGCCCGCCTATCCCCTGGCGAACGACACGATGCGGCAGCTTTTGGACGGTATAGCCGCATTAAACTCAGGAACCGCCGCCAACGGAAACGTCATCAACACAGGCACGGTGCCGTTTGACGTGGGGACGACAGACGGCGAATCCAACAAGATCAAAAACACCGTCGCCACGGCCAAGCTTGAATGGCAGGTCAATAATGACCACCGGATCACGGCCGGTTACCAGTATTCCGAGGGCTCTCGCCCCAGCTTTCCCGGGTTTGGCTCGTCGGGCGGGTCATCCCAGAATAATTTTTCATTTAGTAACTCCTGGTATAACTTGAAAAAGAAAAGCTCCGCCATAACCGGCGCGTGGACGGCCAACTGGTCGGACAAATTATACACGGAGGTGAACGTCGGATATAAAAAATACGATGTTTCAAATGACTATGATATAATTCAGCCGTATGTTCAGATTCAGTATGTTCCCGTATACACGGACCTGACCGCGAGCGGCTCCAGCAACGCCGCCCATGTCATGCTGGGGACGGACAACAGCTATCAAACGAACGAGCTGAGCGTCAAGACGCGGACAATCGAGGCTTTTGCGTCATACAAACTCGGGCACGGGCACACGATTGACGCCGGGTTCCAATATAACACCAATGATGTGTATAACCTGTTCGTCCAGAACACGGCCGGATATTATGTTTTCAACAGCTGGAATCAATTCAACGCCTACGTGAGCGGGAGCGGCACGGATATATACACTTATCGCTACAACAAGATAGACCCGGACGTGGACGCCGCCGCGAATTTCACGGAGGCCAACGTGGGCATGTTTGTTCGCGATGTCTGGCGCGTGGGCAAGAGTCTCACGCTTGATATAAATTTGCGCATGGACATTCCCGTTATCGACGAAAAGCCGGCCTATAATCAAAAATTTTACGACGCCTTTAAAATTCGCAACGATTCCACTTACGACGGCCAAGTGGTGCTGCAGCCCAGGCTCGGGTTCAACTGGCAGCCGAAAATCAACAGCGGCAAGCTAAAGACGGTCATTCGTGGCGGTGTCGGCCTGTTTTACGGCGGCATGCCCCGCGTGTGGCTGGGCAACAGCTACTCCAACACCGGGTTCAATTACACCACCTACGAATGCACGACGGCGGCCAACGCGCCCACGCTTTCCTCGGATCCGAACGCGCAACCGACATCGGGTGTGAACGTGCCCGCAACCCAAAGCGTGAGTTATATAAATTCGGATTTTCAGCTGCCAACACGATGGAAGGGCAACATCGCCTTTGAGCAGGAATTGCCATGGTGGGGGATGAAAGCCGCCGTCGAGATTGAGCACACGCGTGTTGATAAAGACGTTTTTTACAGGAATATGAACATTGTTGCCAATACCCACGGGGAGGCCGCGCCTGACGGGCGCCCCATGTATTGGGCAAGATATAACACGGCCACCGGCGTGGGTAATTCCACGCTCAACCGTATCAACACGAATTTCTCAAGCTCATGCATCGAGTTGACAAACAGCGACGAGGGGCAGAGCACCGCGGTCACGCTTTCGCTGGAGCGGCCCATGAAGTCGGACGGCTGGCAATGGATGGTGGCATACACCCACACCAACACGATTGAGGCGGTTTATGGCAATTCGTCTGTGGCGCTGTCCTGCTGGCGCAGCCGCACGGTTTTCGACCCCAATGCCGTCGAGCCGCATCGCGGTGACGGTGAAATCCGCCATCGCGTGCTGGTTAATATTACAAAAAGACTAAATCTGTTTTCCATCGGCGCGACAACCCTGACGCTTACCTATAACGGGCACAGCGGCCTGCCTTACAGTTTGAGAGCCTATAATGACGTGAATGGTGACGGACAATACAACGACATCATGTATATTCCCTCCTTCGGGGACACCAGCGTCGCGGGTGACGGAAACACGGCCAGTAATTACATTTTTGCGAGCGCCGCGGATCGTGACACCTTCTATAAACTCGTAAAGCACTACGGCCTCGCGGAAGGTCAAAAAACCAAGGTCAACGGACAGCGTTATCCGTGGGTGAATCAATTTGATTTGCATATTGCCCAGCAGATCAAGCTGCCCGGGTGGCGTCATAAGCTGGAGCTTGCCGTGGATGTTCTCAACGTCGGCAATATGCTCAATGACAAGTGGGGTCTCATTCGGGGCAGCGACCAAGCCTACGTGAAATCGGAGGCGATGGCCAATGTGGTTTACGACAATAACACAAAAAAATACACATATAGCCGCCCGGTTAACTATTCCCGCCAGGACCCCTGGATCAACTCTTATGCCGGGGAACCTGCCGCGACACGCTGGTCAGTTTTGCTTAGCGTGCGATATCTGTTCTGAGGATTCACGGCGTTTCACAAACAAGGCAGCCTCCGGTGAGGCTGCTTTTTGTTGCTTTGGGCAGGCATTCCGACGCCAGTCCAAATTCCGCCGGTCTGCCGGGAGGCCGACGCCGGGCGACTCCAATGCCACGGGGCAAGTTTCTGTTTTTGGAGGGGAGGAATTTGCAATCAAAGGCAATGACTTGCCTAATGACGCGCCCCGAATCATTGGTCTCTTTATTTTATGAACTCATCCGCCGCCAGTTTTCGCCGAACCAAGATTGTCGTGACCATCGGGCCCGCCACCGAGAGCGAGGAGATGCTTGAGAAAGCCATTCGCGCGGGGGCGGATGTGTTCCGGCTCAACATGGCCCACGCCAGGCACGATTGGACGCGCGCAATCATCCGCCGCATTCGCGGGGTTTCGCAGCGCGTCGGGCGCGAGGTGGCGATCATGATGGACATCAAGGGGCCGGAAATCCGCACCGGCGATGTCGCCGCGCCCATCGAACTCAAGCCGGGCGAAATTTTCGACTTCACCATGCAACCGGGCGACGATGGCGGAAGCAGCACGGAGATACGCTCCGTGCATGTGAATTACAAGGACCTCGTCAACGATGTGAAGGTCGGTGACACCGTGCTCGTCGACAACGGACTCATTCGGCTGGAAGTGCTCGAGAAGCGCGACGCGCGCATTCGCTGCCGCGTGCTGATTCCGGGCGAGCTGAAATCGAAGCGCCACATCAACTTGCCCGGCGTGCGCGTCAACCTGCCCTCGTTCACGGCCAAGGACAAGGGCGACACGATCATCGGCATCGAGGAGGGAATTGATTTTGTGGCGCTGTCGTTTGTGCGCGAGGCAAAGGACATCGAGACGCTGCGCGATTTTCTCAAGAAGCAGGATTCAAAGGCGGGCATCATTGCAAAAATCGAGGACCAGTCGGCCATCGTGAACCTCGACGAAATTGTGATGGCGACCGACGCGCTCATGGTGGCGCGCGGCGATCTCGGCATCGAGTGTCCGGTCGAGGAGCTGCCGATCATCCAGCGCAAGGCGGTGCAGGCCTGCCTCCGCCACGGCAAGGCGGTCATCATCGCCACGCACATGCTCGAGTCGATGATCACGCAACCGATGCCCACGCGCGCGGAGATTACCGACGTGGCAAACGCCGTCTTTGAGCTCGCGGATTGCGTGATGCTCTCGGGCGAAACAACCGTGGGCAAATATCCGATTGAGAGCATCGAATACCTCGACAAAATTTCGCGTCGCATCGAGCAATTGGAGACGGGGGAGGCCAGGCTGGTCAAAGTCGAGATTCCGGCGATTCCCGAAAAACTGAAAGTGCTGCGCTCGGCCGCGATGATGGCGGGCGAGATTGACGACGCGCGCATCATCACCTTCACGAGACAGGGCGTGATTGCGCGCGGGCTGGCGGCGCTGCGCCCGGGCCGCGCGCCGATCATCGCGTTCACGCCGTATGTGGAAACGCTGCGCCAGTTGCGATTGTTGCGCTCGGTCATCGGAATCCTGATGCCGTTCGAGGCGAATCCCGACGACACGATTGACCATGCCATCGCGCATTTGAAACACACCAAGCAAGTGGACATCGGGGACAAGCTGGTGGTGGTTACCGACATCCTCTCGCACGACCGTCTCGTTGACAGCGTGCAATTGCGAACAGTGCGGTAACGGCAGTGGCGAGTCGTAGCGGGTGGCAGGCATAAAGTCACCCGCGGCTTTGCCGCAATATACTTTGAAAACACGACCTTGGTGGACGCTTTTGAATTTCTGCCCGCCACTTCATTGTCGGCCACTTGCCCACGGTATTCCCAATCAGCGCAACTTTATGATTGAAAATGCCGGAGGCCTGCCATTGAAGAGCGTTTTGATCGAAGCCCTTTGTTCCCCATGAGCTTTTTCCCCCACGCTCGTAATGTTTCTTCCCAATGACAAAAAAACAACGCCTGAACCTTGTGATCACAATGAACAAAAACGAATCCCGGCACGGTCTTCACGGTCTGGTGCCTATTAAACGAAAACTTGTGACTGCAACAGCGGCGCGGAAACCGGGGCGTTTTGCATGCGCATGGATAACCGTTTTTTTGTTGCTCGCTGGCTTTGCACGGATGGACGCGGCCGAGCGACATTTTGATGTCGTGATTTACGGCGGCACCGCGGGCGGCGTGGTGTCGGCGATCACCGCGACGCAGGAGGGCGCGAGTGTGATTGTGCTCGAACCGACGAAGCACATAGGCGGCATGTTGACTGGCGGCCTCAGCTCGACGGACACGGGGGTGAAAAGCTCAATCGGCGGGATGAGCAGGGAATTTTACCGGCGGGTTTACGCGCATTACGAACAGCCATCGGCATGGAAACAAGAAACGCGCGAGGCGCACCTGAAGCGGCATGGGCGGCGCTCGGCGGACACCGCGGAGCGCGTGTGGTGGCGGCCGGAGCCGTCGGTGGCGATGCACGTGCTGAAGGGGATGGCCCGCGAGGCCAAAGTGACGGTGTTGACGGAGCAGCGGCTGAAGTCGGTGAAAAAATCGGGCGCGCGCATAACGGCGATCACGATGGAAAACGGGGACGTCTATTCCGGGCGCGTGTTTATCGACGCGACCTATGAGGGCGACCTGCTGGCCATGGCGGGGGTGCCGTATCGCATGGGGCGCGAGGGACGCGACGAATACGGCGAGGAACTTGCGGGTGTGGTGCCCGTGGCTTGGTCCACGCGCAAGCAGTGGGATGTGGACATCCCGGCGCGCCGTCCGGATGGGAAATTATACTTTGGCGTGCAGGACACGACGCGCGGCGAGGATGGCGCGGGCGACAAAAAGGTGCAGGCTTACAACTACCGGATTTGCCTGACCGACGCGCCGGAAAACCAGCTGCCGATCACGCGCCCGGAGAACTATGACCCAAGCCGTTACGACCTGCTCGCGCTCTACATCAAGAAGAAGGGCGACGGCGTGGCGCTTACGGGTCCGAACGGCAAGCGGCTGCTCCTTGTCAGCCGCCTGCCGAACATGAAGACGGACATCAACGACGGGGCTCCGTTCTCGACCGACTACCTCGGCGCGAACTGGGATTATCCGGACGGCGACCGCGCGACCCGCGAGCGGATATTGCGGGACCACATTGATTACACGAAGGGATTGCTCTATTTTCTGGGCAACGACGAACGCGTGCCGGAGCGCATCCGGACGCAAATGCTGCGCTGGGGGTATCCAAAGGATGAATACACGGACAACGGCCACTGGACGCCTCAGATCTATGTGCGCGAGGCGCGGCGGATGGTGGGCGCGTATGTGATGAGACAGCAGGACATCCAGAAGCAAAAACGAAAGCCCGACTCGGTGGGCATGGGTTCTTACAATGTGGACTCGCATCTCGTGCAGCGCCTTGAGGGGCCGGGCGGATTCGTGCGGAACGAGGGCAACCCGAACGACCGCGCGATCGGGCACAGCCCGTATGAGATTCCCTACCGGTGCCTGACGCCGCGACGCGGGGACGCGGACAACCTGTTCGCGACATTCTGTGTCTCGGCGACGCACATAGGCTTTGCCTCGCTGCGGATGGAGCCGGTGTTCATGATTCTTTCGGAGAGCACGGGCGTGGCGGCGGTGATGGCTATCCGGGGCAACCTCGCGGTGCAGGACGTGCCGGTGCCGGAATTGCAGGAAAAACTGAAGACGCGCGGCCAGCGGCTGCGCATTGAGGAGGCGCCAACGAGGACGGGTGCCAAACAACCGAAGGCGAAGGGTTGATATGCCGCATGATTTGCGCAAAGATTCCGGTTCCGTTCGTGAGCGTTGCCGCCTCAAAAAAACTCCCATGAAAACAAATTTGCTCAAAAAATTGCTCCTCCCCTCCGCCATGCTCGTGCCGTTCGCGGCGGTGGCCGCGCAGCAGACGCCAAACGTCATCGTCATTTTCATGGACGACATGGGCTACGGCGACATCGGCACCACCGGCGCCATCGGATACGAAACGCCCAACCTCGACAAAATGGCCGCCGAGGGCATGCGCTTCACCCGCTTCTACGCCGCGCAAGCCGTGTGCACCGCCTCGCGCGTCGGCTTGCTCACCGGGTGTTATCCCAATCGCATCGGCTATTCCGGCGCGCTTGGGCCGTCATCCCGCATCGGCCTTGGCGAGAAGGAGGAAACCATCGCCGACGTTTTGAGGAAAAAAGGCTACGCCACGGCCGCCTTCGGCAAATGGCACATCGGCCACCTTCCCCACGCTCTTCCCCCGCGTCACGGTTTCGATGAATACTACGGCATTCCCTATTCAAACGACATGTGGCCGCGTCATCCCACGAGGAAATTTCCCGACCTCCCCTTGATTGAGGGCGACAAAACCATCGAGCTGAATCCCGACCAGAGCCAGTTCACCACCAATTTCACAAACAGGGCGTTGCAGTTTATAGATAAAAATAAAAACAAACCGTTCTTTTTATATCTCGCGCATCCCATGCCGCACGTTCCGCTCGCGGTCTCCGAAAAGTTCAAGGGCAAAAGCCGGCAGGGACTCTACGGCGACGTCATCATGGAAATCGATTGGAGCGTCGGCCAGATACTGGACAAGCTGCGGCGCGAGGGCTTGGAGGAAAACACACTCGTCGTCGTCACATCCGACAACGGCCCCTGGCTCAACTACGGCAATCACGCGGGAACCACCGGCGGCCTGCGCGAAGGGAAGGGCACCAGCTTCGAGGGCGGGCAACGCGTCCCCTGCATCATGCAATGGAAGGGCACCATTCCCGCCGCCACCATTTGCAACAAACTCTCCTCGACCCTGGATCTGTTGCCCACCTTCGCCCATATCGCAGGCGCGCCCCTGCCCCCGCACAAAATCGACGGGGTGAATATCATCTCGCTCCTGAGACACGAAGCCGACGCCAACCCGCGCGAGAGTTTTTGTTATTACTACCGCAAAAACAACCTTGAGGCCGTGACCGACGGAAACTTCAAACTCATCTTCCCCCATCCCCATCGCACCTACGAAGGTTTCGCGCCCGGCGTTGACGGCAAACCCGGCCCCGTGAATGGAAACGCCAAACTGGAAATCCCGCTCCTCTACGACCTCCGTCGCGACCCGGGCGAACGCTACAACGTCATCGGGCAATATCCCGAAGTTCGCGCCAAGTTGGAGCAAATCGCCGCCGCCATCCGCGAGGACATCGGCGACGACCTCACCGGCGTCGTCGGCAAAAATAACCGCAGCCCCTCCATTGCCCCCCGGTGAACACCGGGCATGCTGCCGCTTTGCGCGGCATGACAAACCAACCATAAATCTCACTCATCCATGAAAACCCGCATCATCACCCTTGCACTCGCCATTACCCTCACGCTCGTTGCCACCGCCGCGCCGGCGCCGGTCGAACGCGACATCGTCATCTACGGCGACAACTCCGCCGCCGTCGCAGCCGCCGTCCAGGCGCGCCGCATGGGCAAATCCGTTGTCATCGTCGGTCATTCCTCCCGCGTCGGAGGCCTCACCACGGGCGGCCTCGGACAGACCGACATCGGCAACCGCCATGTCATCGGCGGCATCTCACGCGAGTTTTACCGCGCCGTCCGCGACCATTATCAAAAACCCGAGGCGTGGAAATGGCAGAATCCGGAGGAGCTTCGCGCCTCCAAAAACCGCACCGAGGCCGATGTCTGGTGGATTTTCGAGCCGCACGTCGCGCTCGATATCTACAACGGCTGGCTCGCGCGCGACGGCATCGAGTATGTTAAGAACGCCCGCCTCGACCGTTCGAAAAACGGCATCGTGAAAAACGGCGCCCGCATCATCGCCATCCGCGACGAGGCGGGGCGCGAGTATCGCGGCAAAGTTTTCATCGACGCCACCTACGAGGGCGACCTCATGGCGCTCGCCGGCATCACCTACACCGTCGGACGCGAGGCCAATTCGTTGTATGGCGAAACATTAAACGGCGTGCAAACCGCCATGGACAAATGGCACCAGTTTTTCCCGGGCGTTGACCCTTATGTGCGAAAAGGCGATCCGGCCAGCGGCCTGCTGCCGTTCATTGACCCGACCGGCCCCGGCGTCGAGGGCTCGGGCGACAAGCGCGTGCAGGCGTATTGCTACCGCATGTGCCTCACCGACCATCCCGAAAACAGAATCCCGTTTATAAAACCGGATGGCTACCGCGAGGATTGGTATGAGTTGCTTTTCCGCAACATCGAGGCCGCGCCCGACCTCGCCACCGTGAAAAAGTGGATATGGATAAACTCCCCCATGCCCAACCGCAAAACCGACACCAACAATCGCGGCGGTTTTTCCACCGATTTCATCGGCCAGAATTACGATTATCCCGAGGCCGACTATGCGACCCGCGAGCAAATCGCACGCAGTCATCTGCTGTATCAACAAGGCCTCATGTGGTCGCTCGCCTACCATCCGCGCGTGCCCGCCGAAATCCGCGAATTCGTCTCGCGCTGGGGCATGACCAAGGACGAGTTCACCGAAGGCGGCGGCTGGCAGGGACAATTATACGTGCGGGAAGCGCGCCGCATGGTCTCCGATTTGGTGATGACCCAGCACCACTGCCAGGGCCGCGAAACCGTGAGCGACTCCATCGGCATGGCCGCCTACACGATGGATTCGCACCACGTCCAGCGCTACGTCGATAAAAACGGCCACGTTCGCAACGAGGGCGACGTGCAGGTCGGCAAATTTCCGCCCTATCCCGTCGGCTACCGCTCGATCGTGCCGCGCGAAAGCGAGTGCTCGAATCTCATCGTCCCCGTGTGCATGTCCGCTTCACACATCGCCTACGGTTCGATCCGCATGGAGCCGGTTTTCATGGTATTCGGCCAGTCCGCCGCCACCGCCGCCGCGCTTGCGATCGAGGACAATGTTTCGCTGCAAAAAGTTGATTACAAGAAACTCCGCGCCCGCCTGTTGAAGGACGGCCAGATTCTCGAACGCCCCGCGGATTCAGGCACAAAAACAACCGCCGCCGACGCCGGCGAACTGGCGAAAAACCTCGCCGCGCTGCAAGCGCGCGGAATCATACAACAGCCCGACTACTGGCTGAAAAACGCCCGTCCCGGCAAAACCTGCGCCGGCCAGTCCGTTGCGACACTGATCGTAAACGCCGTCTCGAAGAAAAAGCCCGGCGTGACGCTCGACGAGGCGTGCGATTACCTGCACGCCGCCGGCCTGATGTCCCGTCCCGCCGACTGGAAGCGCTATGCGCAAAAAGGCAAAACCTGCACCGGCGCCAGCACGGAAAAACTGATCGCCGCATTGGAAAAACTCACGCGACCCGGGAAGTGAGATCAGAAAAATCCAGAGAGCCAGAGGCCAGAATGCCAGAGAGCCAGCGATCTGAAGGTCTTTTCTCTCTCTTCGGCCTTTCCCGCATGTGTAGAAATCAAACTAACGTCTATGAAAATCAACAAAACCCGGGCCGCCCCGAATGGCGCTTGGTTAAGGTAACACAGACATTCCTGTCTGTGCCGCAATTTACTACATTTCAATGCATTAAAAGCACAGACATGAATGCCTGTGCTACCTTAGCAGACGACAAACGCCCTTATTTAAGTGGCATTCCGGCCCGCCCCCTTTTGTTCCCCCTGCGACAGCGATTTCAGGCCTTGTGTATTAATCAAACATTATAATATAAAAATGAAATCTAATATGGATGAGGCGATTTCAGCATACCGGCAAGCAATGATGGATTTTATAGGGCCAATTCAAACAATACGCGTTATAAAGGACAATGAGTTTGAAAAATTGCATGCTGCTGCTGTAATGCTTATGCGAGCATTTAAGGGAAAGGATTGTATTCCTAAAGATGTGCTCGCTGATTTATATATGACATATGGAGTTTTACGCGCGGAAGCTCCATATTTTGGAGAAAATCGGGAAAAGCTCGAAGAAATGGCAGGCAAAATTCAAACATGCTTTGGTTTAATTCTTGGCAATGAAGTGCCTGAGGACAGGCAGCCAGGAATACCCCGTATCTTTTAAGTGTCCCCTTTTTGCCTCCCTCAAAACGAAATTAACAAAACTCGGCCCCTTTTATTCCTCTGGCCGTGCCGACGCCACCAGCTCCGCCCTCAACTACATCACCATTTCCCGGAATTAAGAAATGAATATAGCATGTTTTCGACATACGTGTGCGTCATGCGGCTACGTTTTTGATGCGCCAGTCTTATCAGATTTTCAGTATGGAGGATTCATTATGCACTCTGGCAGCGGTCTGCATGATGCATATTTAGATACTTTCGATGATAAAGTTTGGGGTGAGGTGGATGGATTGATTCGAAAGTATAAGTCACATTTGATTGATAGAATCTGGGAGGTTTTTGCGCAAACATGTGATTTAGCACCTGATGGGACTGCCTTCGAAATCGAGCCGCGGAAGTGCTATCGTTGTAAAAGCACATCATTAAGTCACAGTGTGGATAATGTAGGCGTCGCAGTTGATGTTCCGGCGGTGACACACATCGCATGGTTCAAACTGACCGATGAAGAAAAACGCTCACGAATACTGGCAGTTTATTAAAAGATACTAAATAAGTCTGCGACCAATTCCCTGTTATACAATAAATCTATGGAGGGAATACAAGGGGGCGGGCCGAGTTTTGTAGGGAATACAAGGGGGCGGGCCGAGTTTTGTTGATTTTTCCCTTTAGTCGCAATGCGAACGTCCTTCGCCGGGGTAATGTCCTGTTGAATCCCGCCGGCGGGTTTTGCGGCGCGCAGCCCAGAGGGGCACAAAAAATAAAAGCCAGAATACCAGCACCGCGAAATGCGATGGCCTGGTTTTCTGGCTTCTGGTTCTCTGGCGCTCTGGCCTCTGGTATTCTGGCCTCTGTTCCTCTGAATTTCCTCAGAGCTGCACGAACTTCGCCATTTTGATGGCGGGGAGGGCTTTGATTTCCTTGCGGGCGGCCTCGCTCGGCTTGGTGTCAATACTCACGACCTCGGCGGGCACAAGCATCAGGCTGATGAGCTCGTCGCGCAACAGTGTCGCCAGCGCGTGCGCGTCAAAGCGGTCGTTCTTGTGCATCGTCTCGGCAATGATGCGGTTCTTCGCCGGGTGCGAGAGCACGACTTGCCCGACCTGTTCGATGTCCTCAATCAGCTCGTAGAGCATTGCCCGGTTCCAGCACACCTCCATCACCACCGTGCTTTCCCCGCCAATCGTCTTGAAGTAACGCTCAAAGGCGTCGGGCGAGTTGGTTTCGCGCTCAACTTGCGGCCTTGCGCGTTAAGCATGCCCGCCACACTGTATCGCTTGTGATAATCAATTCCGGTATAATTCATGACAGCCAGAGTCTACCCCGATTGCCCTCGGCTCTCGACTCTGTTTCTCATGCTACCTGCCCCCTTTCTGCTACCCATAAGACCATAGCGTAAATTATATGAAACACTTTGATT
Organism: Ereboglobus sp. PH5-5; assembly: GCF_029504805.1. Lineage (NCBI taxonomy): Bacteria > Pseudomonadati > Verrucomicrobiota > Opitutia > Opitutales > Opitutaceae > Ereboglobus > Ereboglobus sp. PH5-5. Next base: position 142,770 of record NZ_JAQFIT010000010.1, read on the forward strand.
CCTCGAAAACACTCCTAGAGATACTGGGCGTTAGTGGAAAGTATTCATCTAAAAATTCACCGTGGAATAAGCCACTCAATCAACTTAGTTCTAATGAAACGCTGGAACTGCTCAAAAAAAGTGGTGATGCGCATCTCGTGCCCATAGCGATCGGTCATCTGAGTGTTGAGGATGATAATCACGATCTGCTTGTAGTTTTATTGAATCAATTAGGCTATCCATGGAATGAGGAAGAGGTTCGCCTGATGCGCTCTTTTGTTGATAGAATGATTAGTGACCTGAACGAATGGGATGGTAATGAAACAATACAGATGGAAGCAATGATACTTCGTTCAAGTATACTTGAAGTATGGGCCAATTGGGAAAAATCTCTTTCGATATTCAAAGAGAAGGGGGATGATCCGGGGAAATAGGGAGCAATTCGAAGGGAGTAATTTGACTATTGTTAACAAAATCCAACATTTATGACAAAAATAAAGAAATCTCGAATCTTCCCTTTCCCGCTCCTAATGTTTTTATTGGCAAGTCTATTGTTGGCAATTATTCTCTCTCTATGGCTTATCGCACATTGGCATTCAGGAAATGTGAATTGGTGTCGAGATATTCATAATCAGACTTTTATAGCTGATGCCTATGTAAAATATTATGAGAAAAATGGAAAATTAGCTGCATCCCTGCATGATCTTGTATCGGAAAAGTTATTGCCGCCTCACTCTTACATATACAAAGAGCCACCGGGATTTAGCTTTGGTCGGAATAAGTTTAATTATATCGATTCTTCATATGTGATCATGCCAGTCGATGTGAATGATATTGAACGGGCGAATATTTTGGGTCGCAAAGAGAATGAGCGGATTGTTTACGAGGCAATAATTCACAAGAGCATTTATGATAGAATAATCAAAATTAACCGTGCGGGCCTAGCCGAAGACGACATGGAGGGCAAAAGAGCAGAAAGAGGAGAATAAAAGGGGGCGGGGCGGGTTTTGCTGGTTCCCCCCCCCTTTAGTCGCAACGCGAACGGACACCCTTCGCCGGGGGGAGTGTCCTGTTGAGTCCCGCCGGCGGGTTTTGCGGCGCGTGGCCCGGAGAGCCAGAAAAAACAAAAGCCAGAATACCAGCACCGCGAAATGCGATGGCCTGGTTTTCTGGCTTCTGGTTCTCTGGCGCTCTGGCCTCTGGTATTCTGGCCTCTGTTCTTCTGAATTTCCTCAGAGTTGCACGAACTTTGCCATTTTGATGGCGGGGAGTGCCTTGATTTCCTTGCGGGCGGCCTCGCTCGGCTCGGTGTCAACACGCACGACCATGTAGGCGGTGCCGCCGGGCGTGAGGCGCGAGAGCGACATGTCGGCGATGTTGACCTTGTCCTTGCCGAGGATCGTGCCAATCGTGCCGACCATGCCGGGCACGTCGGAGTTTTCCAACACGAGCAGTCCGCCCTCGGCCAGCACCTCGACCTCGCGGCTGTTGATGTTGACGATGCGCGGTTGTCCGCCCTTGCCGATGAGCGTGCCTTGCGCGGAATAAATTTTCCCGTCCGGCGTGATGACATCGACCGCCATGAGCTCGGTGTAACCGCAGTCGTTGTTGGACTTGATGGTTTCGACCTGCACGCCGAGGCGCTGCATGAGCGAGGGGGCGTTGACGAAGTTGACCTGTTCGCCGCTGATGCGGCGCAGGTAGCCGCGCTGGATGGAGCGCGTGATGGCGTTGGCGTCGAGATCGACGATCTTGCCCCAATAGGTGATGCGGAGCGTGGAGATTTGCTGCGGCGAGATTTGCTGCACGAGCGTGCCGAGCTTGGAGCCGAGGTCGAGGTAGGGCCCGAGAACCTTGATCGCGGCCTCGTCGATCGAGGGCATGTTGACGGCGTTGCGGATGATGCCGCCGTTGAGCACGTCGGCGATTTGCTCGGCGATCTCGATGCCGACCGATTCCTGCGCCTCCGCGGTCGAGGCGCCGAGATGCGGCGTGAGCACGACATTGGGCATGGAGCGCAACGGGCTGTCCTTGGCGAGCGGCTCGTCCTCAAAAACGTCGAGTCCGGCGGCAGCGACCTTGCCGGACTTGAGCGCCTCGACGAGCGCGCTTTCCTTGATGATGCCGCCGCGCGCGCAGTTGAAGATGCGCAGGCCCTTTTTGCATTTTTCAAAGGCCGCCTCGTCGATCATATACTTGGTGTCCTCGGTGAGCGGCATGTGCACGGTGATGTAGTCGGCCTGCGCGAGGATGTCGTCGAGCGTGGCGATTTCGACCTGCATGGCCTTGGCGCGGCTGGGCGCGAGATAGGGATCGTAGGCGAGCACGCGCATGCCGAACGCCTGGGCGCGCTTGGCGACCTCGCCGCCGATGCGGCCGAGCCCGATGACGCCGAGCGTCTTGCGGAAGAGCTCGATGCCGCTGAAAGCCTTGCGGTTCCACTCGCCGTTTTTCATGGACGCGGCGGCCTGCGGAACGGGGCGCGCGCCGCAGAGGATGTGCGTGAAGGTGAGCTCGGCGGTGGCGATGGTGTTGCCCGCCGGGGTGTTCATGACAACGACGCCGCGCTCGGTGGCGGCCTCGACATCGACGTTGTCAACGCCCACGCCGGCGCGTCCGACGACCTTGAGGAGCGGCGCGGCGGCGAGGACATCCTTGGTGATCTTGGTTTCCGAGCGCACGGCGATGGCGTGCACGTCCTTGACGAGTTCGAGGACTTTTTCCGGAGAAGAACCGTAAGCCTCGATGACTTCAAAACCCGCTTGTTTTCGCAGGTATTCAACTCCTTTTGGTGATATTTTGTCGGCGACCAGGATTTTCATGGGAAAAAATGGAAACGAACAGGCAACAGGCTGGGGCACCGCGGCGCAAGTGGTTTTTACAGAACAGCGGTTTTCCATTTACGCGGGGCGGCGAATGGTGTGTGTTTCCGCGCATAAATTTTCCTCATGGCCACTTTCATTCATCCCACTGCCATCATCGAACCGGGCGCGCAGATCGGCGCGGATTGCGAGATTCTCGCGGGGGCCGTCATCAAGGAGGGCGTCGAGCTCGGCGACCGCGTGGCCGTGGGTGAATACTCGGTGATCGGCGGCGCGCCGCAATCAATCGGTTTCGACCGGTCTCTCAAGACGGGCGTGCGGATTGGCGCGGGCACGGTGATTCGCGAGCACGTCACGATCAGCCGCGCGACACATGAGGGCTGCGCCACCGTGATCGGCGAAAAGTGTTTTATCATGGCGACGGCGCACGTGGCGCACGATTGCGCGCTGGCGGACAATGTCATCATGGCAAACGCGGTGCTGCTGGCGGGGCACGTGAGCGTGGGGACGAGCGCGTTTATCGGCGGGGGCGCGGTCGTGCACCAATTTGTGCGCATCGGCGAAAGCGTGATGATCAGCGGTAACGCGTCGATTTCTCAGGACCTGGCGCCGTTCACGCTTGTGGCGGAGCGCGACGGCGTCGTGGGGCTGAATCTCATCGGGCTGAAACGGCGCGGCTTTTCGCGCGAGGCGATTCGCGAAATCAAGGACGCGTTTCGCGAGGTGTATCACGCGCGGACCAACATCCGCAATGTGGCGGCGGACGCGCTCGCGGCGGGGCGCTACGCGACGCCCGAGGCGGGGCTTTTCCTGCAGTTTTTCTCGGGCGGGAAACGCGGTTTTGCGCGCCTGATGCGCAAGCACGGCGAGAGCGAATCCGGCTCGCCCGCCGCGGATTAATGTGGAACGACGGCGCCGAAAAATTTGTCCCAAGAGCATGCACGAAAAACCGCGAAGCCCGATTGTTCCCGCGCTGATCACCCTGGCGCTGATCGGTTTTATGGCGTGGACGCTCGTGAAACACCAGCGGCGCGCGGAGGGGCTGGCCGCGGCTGAAAAAGCGCGGACCGAGGCAACGGATGACCGGGCGGCGTTGACCGCGGCGGCGCAAAAAGCCCGCGCAAATGCGTTGACTGCGGAGGCGCGGCGACTCGGCGCGGCGGCGTTTAAGGAGCAACTGGCGGCGCACCTCGACAACGACCATGTCCGGCGAAACGAGGCCGTGCTCGCGTTCAAGGACGCGGGGGCGCTGCAACGTTTTCTGGCGCGGGCGAAAGACGCGGGGCTGATGGTGATGTCGAGCTCGGAAAAGTTGCTGTCGGCGCGCGTGCGTTATGCGTCGCTCGACGGACTGGCGTCGGAGATCACGGACAACTCATCCGACTACGAGGAGGTTGGCGGCAACTTTATCGCGGAGATTCCAACCGTGCCGGAAACCGAGGCGCGCACGGCGCGCTCGCAGGTTCCCGTGCGCGACAATTTGCTCGGGGCGATCGGCGTCGCGGGCGCGGACAACAGCCAATGGGGGCGCGGCGTGACGATCGCGGTGCTCGACAGCGGCGTGGCGGCGGACGCGACATTCGGGCAGCGCGTGCGCAGGCTCGACGCCGGCCACGGCGTTTCAATTGAGGCGGGGGAGGGGCACGGCACCGCCGTGGCATCGCTCGCCGCGGGCGCCGCCGCCGACGCGCCCGGTGTCGCTCCCGCGGCCGACATCCTGAGCATCCGCGTGACGGATTCAAACGGTCTTGGCGATCTCTACACCATCTCGGAGGCGATCATGCAGGCGGCGGATTCCGGCGCGCAGATCATCAATGTGAGCCTCGGCAGTTACGGGACGAGCGCGGTGTTGTTGCGCGCGATTGAATACGCGATGCAGGGCGGCGCGGTTGTCGTGGCGGCGGCGGGCAACGACCAGGCGGCGCAGCTCATGTGGCCCGCCGCCTACTCGCGGGTGATTTCGGTGGGGGCGACGGACGCGATGCAGCAGCAGCTTATTTTTTCCAACTCGGGCGCGCAGTTGCAGATAACCGCGCCGGGCTACGCCATACTGGCCGCGTGGGCGGATGAGTCGCGGGTTGGCTTCACAGGCACATCGGCGAGCGCGCCGGTGGTGTCGGGCGCGATTGCGGCGCTGATGTCGGCCTATGGCGGAATCAGCGCGCAGGAGGCGTGGGCGATTTTGGTGGCGCACGTCAACGACGCCGGCGCGGAAGGGCGCGACGATGATTACGGCGCGGGCGTGATCGACCTTGGCTGGGCGTTGGAAAGCAACGATCCCACGCGCGTGGACACGGCCATTTCGAGCCATTATTACAACAGCAAGGACGGCACGGTCGATGTCGTTGTGCAAAACCGCAGCGCCACGGCCATGTCGGGGATGACGCTTGTGGTGGAGGTCAACGGGGCTGTCTCGAATGTCACGCTGCCGTGGGTCGACGCCCGCGCAACGACTGTCGTGAAAGTGCCGGTGCCCGAGGGCGCGGAAACCATTGTGAACACAACGCTGCTCAACGCCGGCGGTGTGACCGACAAAAATCCGGCGAACAATCACAAGGCCAGCGTCGTTTCCCTGGGTGGCGGCGAGTGAGATTTGTCGCGCGGACCGAGAGTTGGCCTGCGGGCCTCCTTCGTTGCTTTGCAGACTTGGCAGGCGGCGCGAGTTGGTTTTTGTTGTCCGTTTCACGTTTTCAATGAGCACACGTCCAAAACGCGCTTACGACGCATCCTTCAAAGTCACCGACGCCTATCGCGCGTCGCTGCCCGACGTGATGAAGTGTCCGAACGACATCGAGGGCGCGCGGGTCGCCATCCAGCAGGTCGGCATCGACGGGTTCAAGCTGCCCATGCGTTTCGCGTTGAAGGCGGGCGCGGGGAAAAAGGGTGGGGCGGCGGCGAAACATGGCGACGGCCCGGCCACGCTCGAGGCTCGCGTCACCGGCACCGTTTCCCTCGACGCCGCGCGCAAGGGCATCAACATGAGCCGCATCGTGCGGACGTTTTACGAGCACGGTGCCGATGTGTGTTCGCCGGAATCGCTCGGGCGTATTTTGAAAAAATATCGCCGCGCCCACGCCGCGCTCGAGGCGCGGTTGCGCGTGGCGTTTTCCTTTCCCGTGTGGCAGGCCAGCCTGCGCAGCGGCCTGGGTGGCTGGCAGTATTACGACGCGGCGTATGAAGTGGCGCTCGGGCGCGCCGGCGAACTGCGCCGTTATGTGGAGATTGATTTTGAATACTCGTCGGCCTGTCCGTGCTCGGCGGAACTTGCGGAGCATGCGCGCGAGGCTCGCGGCGTGTTTGCGATGGGGCACTCGCAACGCTCCAGGGCGCGCGTTCGCGTCGAGATCGCGCCGCGCCGGGCGTTCACCGTCGATGCCCTCCTCTCGCATTGCCGCGCAGCGCTCCGCACGGAGACCCAGGTGATGGTGAAGCGCGAGGACGAGCAGGCGTTTGCCGAGCTGAACGGGGCGCATTTGAAGTTTGTGGAGGATGCCGCGCGCCTGCTTTACGCGCGCCTGGCGGCGGATGCGCGCGTGCGCGATTTTCGCGTGATGTGCGCGCATTACGAATCGCTTCATTCGCACGATGCCGTGAGCGTCATTTGCAAAGGCATCCCTGGCGGCATGAACGCCGATTCGCTGAATTTTCGGATGTAGCAACTGCGCGCGCCCGAGGTTGGCGCGCGATTTTGCTCCACGCTTGTCGTGCGCCGGCCTGCTTTTGGATATTGCAACTTGCAATTCAGTGTTGCCCGCGGGCTGTTGCAAATTGCAATGAGCGATGCGGGATATATAAATAGCAAGTTTTGTTTTATGTTAATGAACATGCTCTTATGGATTAAGTGAGAAGTTGGCACGCATGTAGCTTAAAGGGGAGAGACATAAAACATCATGAACATTCTAAACGCACTCAGCTTTTTGACCTTCGGGCTTATCATGCGCTTTCTGCCGGTGTTAGTGCCGACATTTGTGGCGCCTGATGCGCTTAATGCCGCGGCGGCCGAGGCGACGACACGTGGAACGCTGCTTGTGGCGGCGGGTTATGCGTTTGGCGCGTTGGGTGCGTGGTTGCTCATAAGAAAAATAACACGCATTACCAAGCATGCGGCGGCGGAGGTTCGCCGCGAACTTCAGGCCGCCCGCGAAACTTGCGAGACCGCCGACGAGCGCAACCCCTGCGCGCGCGGCCTGGCGGGGCAGGTGGAAGTGCATGTGCAATATTGAGTTGTGCGCAATATGCGCATGATTGTCCGGCGAGTGAAGTTCATGAAATTGAGTTTTATCCCGACACGAAATGCTCAAATCGGTTGACCGCGAGCCGCGCGAGGCTACTGTTTTTCGTTTGATCCTCTGCAGTGTTCGAGGTGTTTTTCAATAACCGCTCTCGGCCTTTGAGTCATTACGGGAGCCAAACCCGCCGTGGAAGATGCTAGGCCGCACACCGGAAAGCAGACGCCGCGTAGGAGGCGCCCACCTTAACATAAAAAGGACTAGAGCCTTTGGGCATACGGCACAGGTGGAGGATCAAATTTTTAATAAATTTCCAAACTCAATATAATTCATCAACTCGTTGGCTTGCTTTGTATTGAGGCACTGGCGGGCTTGAGGTTTCAGCGCCATCTTGCGGAAACGCCCGGCGGTTGCGACGGGATTTTTTTCAAGCCACTTTCTGGGCCCAGCTAGAGTGGGATTACCCTCGAATTGCGGACAGTGGCGCAGACGGGATGGGAAGATCAGTTGTTAAGTTTTTCGAAGTCAACCGGGGAAAGATATCCGAGTGAGGAGTGCAGACGCCGGGGATTGTAAAACGCCTCAATCCACTCAAAGACCGTCGCACGGCCCTGAGCCCGGCTCTTGAAGCGCGTGCGATAAACCAGTTCGATCTTCAAGGTCGAGAAAAACGACTCGTTCTGGGCGTTGTCGTAACAGTTGCCGCGACGGCGCAACATGGCCATTTGCAATGCGACGATGACAAAGTCGGTCGCCAGCGACGCGCTGAACGCATAGCCTAGGACGCGCCTGCTGTGCGCGTCGATGAGAACCGCCAGATAGAGCCAGCCTTCCGCGGTTTCCAGATAGGTGATGTCAGTGCGCCACCCCCGCGCACGCAGTGCGGCGCGCATCCGCGGGTAGCCGTAGGTTTGCCGGGAGGCGGCGAAGACTTCGCGCACCGAGGCGCGCAGCAGCGCGTCGCCTTGGGCGCGCCGGTCCCGCGAGCCGTTTTCCCACGCATAGTAGCCGGCGCACGAAACGCTCAGCATCTCGCACAGCACCAATATTGGATAATCGTTTTTCATGTGTTTTATCAGGGCATAGCGTTCGCGGACGGGTCGCTGAAGATGGCCACCGTTTTTTTAGTATCTCGCAGCGCATTTGCAGGGCGCGGTTCTCGCGGCGCAGGCGCCGGAGCTCCTGCTCGGCGTTGCCATTCCCTCAAGCTGTTGGCCGAAACACCAAAGTGCTCGGCGGTGAGCCTGGGGCTCGTTCCCGTGCTCGTCTGATAGGCGAGCACCCCGTTTTTGAATTCCGTCGTGTAGGCTGGTTTTGTTTTTAGCATGTTTCTTTTTCTTTTCTGGTTATGTCTGCACCTCCTGTCCACAAATCAGGGGTAACCTCACTACGCCCCCCGGGGCAAACCTCCCCCCGTGGTCAAGCCCGGCGAGTTTGTCTTCGCCGCCGCGCACCTCGACCACGGCCACATCCACGGCCAGTGCAACAGCCTGATCGAGGCCGGCGCGGAATTGAAATGTGTCTACGATCCCGACCCGAAAAAAGTCGCCGCCTTTCAGGAAAAATTTCCGCGGGCCCGCGCCGCCCGCTCCCTCGACGAAATCCTCGACCAGCCCGATGTCAAACTCGTCGCCGCCGCCGCGATCCCCAACGAGCGCGGCTCCGTCGGCATTCGTGTCATGGATGCCGGCAAGGACTACTTCACCGACAAGACGCCCTTCACCACGCTCGCCCAACTCGACGACGCCAAGGCCGCCGTCGCGCGCACCAGCCGCAAATACATGGTGTATTTCAGCGAGCGCCTTCACGTCGAAGCCGCGATGCACGCCGGTGACCTTATCCAAGGCGGCGCCATCGGTCTCGCCCCGACGGCTTCCACGGCACCAACCTAGGCATGTGCGCCCGCCACCGCTTCAATCCCCCGCGCGCCCCAACTGCAACGCCGATGTCGAAAGCGTTCACGCCACGATCGAAAATGAGTTTTTCGACATGAAAAACTTCGCCCGCGCCAACCTCTCCCGCGCTCACAAAAAACCAGCTCAATTGCTCCGTGAAAAGGCGCCTCAACTCGACCTTCGCGTCCTGCCTCCACCTCCGGCCTTCTCGAGCCTTATCGCTTTACTTCCACCCTCCCAAAAAACACTTCTCCCCCGAAATTCAACAATGATCCGACGATTGCTATCGCGTATGGGCCGCGCCGGGGGCGGGGATGGGGACGGCGCGCGTGACGGGTTTTCCAAAATCGGGGAAGCCGCCCGGCGTCCAGTAAAAGGGCTGCGCAAAGATGAGGCGGCTCCAGCCGTCCTTGCGCTCCTCCTTGACGTGGTAAACGAGCCAGTCCTGTTTGCCGTCGGGCGATTTCGCAAAAGAGGCATGGCCGATTCCAAAGGTCGAGGCTGTCGGCGAAAAAACCGGATACGGGTGCTTGCGCCAGGCGTTGCGCGCCAACGGATCGTCGCCAGTGAGCTCGAGGATTCCCATTTTATAGGTGTGTTGCCAGGAGCCGCTCGCCGAATACACGATAAACACGCGACCGTCGCGCTGGAGGATTTGCGGCGCCTCGTTGAGCCCGCGGGCTTTCATGGACTCGCCCACTCGCTCCCATTGAAAATCATCATTGGCACAGAGGCGCACACGGTTGCCCGAAACGGTCCACGGGTTGCTCATCGGCGCGGCGTAAAGCCACGAGATGTCGCGCTCGTCCTCCCAGCCCGACCACACAAAGTAACGCTTGCCTTCGTGTTCGAGGATGGTGCCGTCAACCGCCCAGCGGTTCAGCTCGCCGGTCTCGATGTGGTCGCCGGTGTAAAGCTCGGCCTTGAATGTGTATTCGCCCACCGGATCGTCGGAGGGGCCCTCAAGAACGATCATGCGGTGGCTGGCGTTGTTGCCTTCCGACGCGGCGACATAAATATACCAGCGTCCGTCAAGAAAGTGCAGCTCGGGTGCCCAAATCTCCTTTGAATATGGGCCTGTTGCCGGGGCGCGCCAGACGATCTGGCGTTTGCCGAGCGATGCTGGACTGTCGGAACGCCAAATGGCAACGCCGCGATCCGTGTCCGTGAGCGTCCAGTAGTAATGACCTTTGTGTTGCACCACCCACGGGTCGGCGCCGGTGCCTATGGGATTGACGAAACTGACGGCGGCAGTTGCGCGCGGCGCGCCTTTGTCGCGGCATGAGGCGGCGAGGATGAACGCGCATGCGGCCGCAAACACGGATGCGAAGATTGATGTGATTTTGGCGCGGTGTTTCATCGGGAAGTCGGATGACTCATGGGAAGTTTGGCGGGGCTGTGTCAATCCGGCGGTGTTTCATCATTTTGTTTGTGGTTAGTCTGTTGTGCGCGCCTGTGAATTCCGCGGCAAGCATGCGTTGGTGGCGCGAATGTTTTGATGTTCGATTGAAAGGCCTATGGGAGTTTGCTTGCGGCATAATCCGGCTTCGGTTGTCCCAGGGACGTTGTCTCCTGCTTATTACAAGCTACGATGCGCGTCAGTTTTTTTTCCGTTAGTGATTTTTTAAAAATAAAAAAACTTGATGACTTGCGCGTAAAAGGGATGTGCGTTCAGATTTGCCCATGCCCCCGGATACCTCGGACCCAACACGGTGGTTTGAAGAAAACCTGCTTCCCCACGAGCCGATGCTTCGCGCATGGCTCAAGAGCCAGTTTGTCTACAACCACAGCGAAATTGATGATGTCGTGCAGGAGGCGTTTGCGCGCGTGCTTCAGGCGCATGCAAATCGCGAGGTGCGCTCGCCGAAGGCGTTTCTTTTTGTGACAGCCCGCAATCTTGCCCTCATGAGGGCGCGTCACCGGGCGGTTGCGAAGGAAGAACCCATAACGGAAATCGACGGCTCGAGCATCATGGATGAAGCGGCCGATGTTCCTCATGCCGTCGCGCGCAACGAGGAGCTGGAACTGCTCACCAAAGCCATACAATCCTTGCCAGACCGATGCAGACAAGTGCTCACATTAAGAAAAATCTACGGAATGTCCCAGAAGGAGACCGCCGCCGAACTCGGCATCGCCGAGCACACCGTGGAGGTGCAATCCGTATTTGCGCTCAAAAAACTCAACGCATTTTTTAGGGAACACTTGAAGCGCGACAGCAACACGGGGATTCCTCACAAACTCCGCTGATCGCAGACCGAAAACACAGGATTTTTTAATGAGCAAACATGACAGAATAACCTCAGAGGCCGCAAAATGGGCCATCCGCATTGACGCCGGCATGACTGGCGCCGAGCAGGATGAATTTCTGGAATGGCTCATGGCGGACTCCGCGCACGGCGCGGAATTGGAACGCCAACGCTTGCACTGGGACCGGCTCGATATTCTTGCCGATTGGCGGCCCGTGCACGCCTCGCGGCCAAATCGCGACTTGCTGGCGGTGTCGCACCCGGCTTGGCGCGCGTTTTTTTCAAAACGCCGCCTGTTGCTTGGGGGCATCCTTGCGCTTCCCGCGGCAGCAGCCTGCATTTTTGCGTTGGTGTTTTTAGAGCCGGCTCCCGGACATTTGCCGCCAGTCGCCGCCATTCCGGGCGTCGCCACCACGCACGAGCCGATTTCCACCATTGAGCAGCAGAAACTCGACGACGGCACCATCGTGGAGTTGAACCGGGGCGCGTCGATCAAGGTTTTGTATACAGCAACGGAACGTCATGTGCGACTGGAGCACGGCGAGGCGAACTTCAACGTGGCGAAAGATCCCAATCGTCCGTTTATTGTGAATATCAACGGCGTGAACGTGCGGGCCGTGGGCACCTCGTTTAACGTGCGACACGAAGGAGCCGCCATCGAGGTGCTGGTAACCTCAGGCAAGGTTCAGGTGCAAGCCCCGCGCGAGACGGTGCCCGACGATTCGACGAAGAGCGTCGCAAACGCACTCGTAAACGCGGGGCAATACGCCGTCGTGACGCTGGAGTCGATGAATCCGGGTTTGGTTGTGAGGGCGGTGGAAACGCATCGCATGGATGAGATGATCGCGTGGCATCCCCGTTTGCTGGATTTTTCCGAGCGGCCGCTTGCGGACATTGTGGAGGAGGTCAACAAATGCAACGCGCCGATCCAGCTGGTTTTGGCGGAACCCGAACTGGCGGGCACGATCGTCAGCGCAACCTTGCGGTCTGACCAAGTGGAAAATCTTGTGAGCCTCCTGCGAAATGGATTCGGCATCAGGTCGGAGTGCAAGGGCAACACGATCACTTTATATAAAGAAAACCGCAGATAGCCCGTTGATTGGAGATTGGGCATGTGTTTGGGCGATTTTAAATTTTAAGCGGGGTGAAATGGCGCGCTGCTCGGGTGCCCGTCGTTTTTTGCGGATTCATTTAGAAGGGAAAGGCCGCACGCGCATCTATAATCATGTCCTTTTTGCGAAGCCTCTTCATGATTCCAATGCCGGCCTTTTTTCAAAAATGTAATTCGCTCCATTTGGCGCGCGTCATGCTTGCCGTTTTGTTTGTCGTGTGCGCGCGCGCGCCTGGGCAAACCTTAAGGGGAATCAATCCGGTGGTGGCGCCGGCGGTGGAATACTTTTCATTGGGGGATATCAAGGTTGTTGATCCCGAGTTCAAGGCGCTGCAAAACAAGGGGAAGGATTATCTTCTATGGCTCAATCCGGATGCATTATTGCATTTTTATAGAGTTGAGGCGGGCCTTGCGCCAAAGGCGGATGCTTACGCTGGCTGGGAATCCGAGGAGGTGTGGGGCGCGGGACCGTTGCGCGGCGGTTTTTTGGGATACTATATTTCGTCGCTTGCAATGATGTGGCAGGCGACGGGCGATCCGGCGCTCATGGATCGGTTGCGTTACACGTTGGGCGAGCTCAATGAATGCCGCCGCGCCGGAAAGGACGGATTTATAATGGGGATAAAGAACGGACGGGAGCTGTTCGGGCAAGTGGCGTCGGGAAACATTCGCAGCAACAATCCCACGCTCAACGGCGCGTGGGCTCCCGTGTATTTGATCAACAAATTGATGCTCGGGCTCGGCGAGGCATACCGGGGGTGCGACTGCCGCGACGCGCTTCCGTTGCTCACGGGACTGGCCGATTGGTTTGGCACCGAGGTGCTGGACAAGCTCACCGACGCGCAAGTGCAGCAAATGCTTGTGTGCGAGCATGGCTCGATCAACGAGTCCTACGTGCTTGCATACGAGCTGACCGGCGATCCCAAGTATCTAAAATGGGCGGGACGCTTGCACGACGCGGCGATGTGGAAACCTTTGTCCGAGGGAAAAGATATTTTGCACGGCTGGCATGCCAACACGCAGATTCCCAAGTTTACGGGCTTTTTTAAATATCACGCGCACACCGGTGACGGACGTTTCGCGACGGCGGCCTTCAATTTCTGGGAAATTGTCACGGGAAATCACACATGGGCCATTGGTGGGAACAGCACGGGCGAGCATTTTTTCCCAAGCGGGGAATTTCCACGGCGCGTGCTGCTCAAGGGCGGTCCGGAAACGTGCAACTCGGCCAATATGCTCAGGCTTACGGAGGCGTTGTTCACCGCGAAACCCAGCGCCCGCATGGCGGATTATTACGAGCGGGTTTTGCTGAATCATATATTGTCGGCGTATGATCCGATACACGGGATGTGCTGCTACTTCACCTCCATGCGTCCGGGGCATTATCGTGTGTATGGCTCGCGCGACAAATCGTTCTGGTGCTGCCAGCAGACGGGGATGGAAAGCCCGGCTAAACTCGGGAAATTCATATATGCAAAAAAGGAGGGCGGGGTGATGGTTAATCTTTTCATCTCGTCCCGGGTTGAGCTTCATGAGCGTGGCATAACACTGGAGCAACGAAGCGACTTGCCGGAAAGCGGAGAGGTGACTTTTGTCCTGCACGCACCCGGGGGCGACGCGACGAAATTGTTGATTCGCAAGCCGTCATGGGCGTCCGATGCGTGCGAGTTTGAGATCAATGGAAAACGGGCCGCGCCGACCTGTGACGCATCCGGATACTGGGAGCTTTCCGGGCCATGGAAAAACAAGAATGAAATCCGTTTGAAAATTCCCATGAGCGTGCGCACCGAGCCGTTGCCGGGGTGCGATGATTTTTTTGCGTTCATGCGCGGTCCCTATGTGCTCGCGGCGAGGCTTGGCTCGGAAAACCTGCCTGATTCGTTTTGGTCAACAATGGGGACGACCGCGGAAAACACAATCGCATGGGAAAATTTGCCCCGGTTCCGGGGGCCGGTTGAAACGATTCCCCGGCGAATGAAAAAAACAACCTCCAGACCCGTGCGGCTGCGCCTCCCCGTGGAAACATCTCCGCACGGGTTAATATTCGAGCCGTTTTATAGAGTTCATTTTGAGCGTTACGGAATATATTGGAAAATTGATAAAAATGGCGACGGTTTGAATTGATAAAACAAGGCAACAGTGAAACCGCGCCTTTTTGCACGGGCTTGCCCGAGTTTTTTGCGCAATTATACCAACGTCCCAAAGTTTTTATATTTTTCGTCGCAGGGGCGTCGCTTGCGACGCCCCTACCCTACGAATGATTCTCAAACCGGGCGTCGCAAACGACGCCCCTACCAAAGGTCTAATTGATTAAGGACGTTGGTATTAGAACTATGGGGTTATTCTGTCGCATTTTAGGCAGGGCTCACCGGGACAGTTCGCCCTGTCAAAAGGCATTCCCTTGCGCCAATTTAAACCGGAACAGCCCTAAAAGCGGGACGAAGCCAATATTTTTCACCGCATTCAGTTTAGCGAGGCATCGGAGTTTTGAGGCAGCTTGGCGCGCAGGACTTCGAATTGTTTTCGAGTCGCCTGATTCGTTGAAACGGCGAGGCCGAGCCTGATGAGCTGCCGCCCGATTTGCGTGTCGCCGTTTTGCACCAGCAGTTCCGCGGCTTGATATAAAAGGCCGGTGTTTTTGGGGAAAATCAGCGTGCCTTCGAGAAGCGCGTTGAGGTGGCCCGGCGCCGGGGGCACGGCGCTGTGCGACCATGCGCTTCCAATGAGCATGTAAACCTCTTCCATTGAGGGCGGCTGGGTGCGGGCTATATACAGGGGTTCGAGCACGGCGGCGGTTTGATCGGCATCGAGCCTGCCGTTCTCTCCTTTGGGGTCGGCGAGCGCCTCGTCGAGGCGCAGACGCGCAAGTTCGACATAGGCGCGCGGACGAATGGCGTTTTCACGGGCGGCGGCCTCGAGAAATTTTCGCGCGCGCTCCTTGCGACCCTCGAGTGATTCGAGGAGTCCCAGCGAGGCGAGGAGTCCGGCGTCGCTCTTTTTGCGCAGGTAGGGCGCGATTAATTCCTGGCGCGACGCCTCGGGGTGTCCGGCGAGGCGGAGGGTTTCCCCCTTGATGCGTCCGACTTCCGCTTGCGTTGCCTCGCGGAACGCGACGGCGCGCGGGCGCGGCAGGGGCGCGGAGTTTCGTGTCGGCTTCAGCTGCACATATTGATGATTTGGAATGTTCACGTAATTGCGCAGCACATTGGTCATGGTTTTGTAGTCCTTGCCAAAGCAGCGGATGAAATCCTCCTCGGTCACGGGGCGGGCGCAGGCGAGTTTCGCGAAGTCGAGAACTGCCTGTTGGTATTTTTTCTGTTCCCCGTATAGGCACATGTGCAGGAAGGCGTAGCATTCGGTGCTCCAATATGCGATTTTGCGGTCGTCGGGATTGTCGCTGAAAAGTTTTTCGATGGAAAACACCCACAGTGATTTGGGCCGCGATGTGAATTCCGCGAGACTGCCGGCTCCGTGCGTTGTGTGAGGGAAGCCGTTGATATTGCCGTTTGCCGAATCAACGGATTGAAACGGGCGCAGGGCGTAGGGTGTTTCCATGCCGATGGTGTTCCCGTCGTCGATGTGCGTGTAATCAATGGGGACGGAAAAGTCTTTGGCTGTGAACCCGCCCTCAATCTGTCCGAACTCAAGTGTTTTTTTCTCAAGCTCGATCGTTGTGAACAATCGCGACAGTCCTGTTTCGAGCCAAAGCGGAATCGGGCGGCCACCATTGGCGCGGTGCATGACGAACCGCGAGTATTGCCGTGAAAATTCCGCGTAGGGATCGATAATAAACCGACTGCCATTGTCGGCGAATATTTCGAAGGTGTCGAAATTGATGATGATAGCGCCCCGTTCCTTGTCTTCCACGAAGAGGCTGGTGGGGGTGATGAACATATCCTCAGCCGGCCTCTTGTCGGGCATGAATGCGCGGAACGAATTGTTCGCGCAGAAGAGAACAAGCGTGGGGACATTGGGCTTGGCAGTGATGACTTCGGGCCAGATCAGCGCCATGCCGATTTGGACGCGCTGAAACTCCTTGAGGAAACGCTTGGTCGTGTGATTGCTGGCATTGGAGAGGATTTCGAATCCGGGGATTGCGGCGTAGCGCCACGATTCGGGCGGAGGCAGTATGCGCACATCGGTGACCGTGTAGGTGGGCAAGTTGACAATGTCGCTGTCTGGCGGCACGGGCGCGGGCTTGGGCGCCGCAAACGCGGGCGCCGCGAGGAAAAACAACATGTGGAGTCCGATGATCACTGATATGCGGCGTGCGGAATTCATGATGATTGGGAGGGGGGAGGGTTCCTTGATGTTTGCGCGGGTGACTCAATACAAGATGCGCGGCATGACAATTTCCTTTAATCCGATTTTCCTCGCGGTCTCATGACCAGCGGGTTCACTCACGTTTACTCTTGCCGCCAAACGAGAAATAGACTCCGCGCCCATTGCGAAGCTCGAACCCAAAACCCCTGATATAGTGTATCTTGCACGCAGATGGCACATGGGACGATCGTCATCTCCTGCCGACGACATGGCAAGGATCCGCTCGCCTACCTGCGCGACGTGCTCTCGCGCCTGCCGGCGATGACCAGCCGGGACGACCTGGTGCCGCTTTTGCCCGCCAACTGGGTCACTCCCGGCGGGAAATAACGCGCGAATATATATAGAAATAGTCACCATTGCTATCTATGAATGGTGACTATTTTGATCCATCATTGGTTACCATCAATACTTCGCTTGTAGGCACCAGAACTGTCACTTACGGATGAACTAGAGCAATTCCTAATTAATTGGTCGCATAATGTGCGTGGGCGAAGAAGTTGTTGCATTGGCGCGCCGTGAAACTGCGCACCGACGCGGCAACGGCCCTGATCAGGCTCTCATGCTCGCGTGGCGAGGCTTTGCGCACGTCGCTTTTGAGTTTTGCGAAGAC
>NZ_JAQFIT010000011.1:0-154955 GCF_029504805.1 Ereboglobus sp. PH5-5
CCGCCTTCATCTGGGTTTTCAGTTTTTTGGTTCATCGGGAGTAGTCCCCCGCTGCTATAGCTTTAAAAAATGTGCGCAAGATTCCGGACGTTATCAATCACCATCGCCCTCATCTACAAGTTCATGGACGACATGGATGCCGAGTCCGAGGAGCTCGGCG
The DNA here is from genome assembly GCF_029504805.1 of Ereboglobus sp. PH5-5. Taxonomy (NCBI): domain Bacteria; kingdom Pseudomonadati; phylum Verrucomicrobiota; class Opitutia; order Opitutales; family Opitutaceae; genus Ereboglobus; species Ereboglobus sp. PH5-5. Next base: position 161 of record NZ_JAQFIT010000011.1, read on the forward strand.
GCAGACGCAAATTCTTCACCGGCGTTTACGCCCGTTACGGTTGGGCCAAGCTCATGCGCGCCGGGCTCGGCGGACACGAAACGCTCAACCTTTACGCCGAGGGTATCACCAAGATGACCGAAAACGCCGGCCTGCCGCCGCTCTTTCGAGACATCTTCAAAAATGCCTATCTGCCCTACCGCGACCCCGAAACACTCAAAAGCTTTCTCAAGGTCATCAACGAATTCGCCTACGACCACAGCGAGCGCCTCGGCGATGCCTTCGAATACCTCCTCTCCGTCCTCGGCTCGCAGGGCGACGCCGGACAGTTCCGCACCCCGCGCCATATCATCGACTTCATTGTCGAAATAATAAAACCCCAAAAGCACGAAACCGTGCTCGACCCCGCCTGCGGCACCGCCGGCTTCCTCATCTCCGCCTACAAGCACATACTCCGCGCCAACACCGACTCCAAGGGTCGCACCAAGCTCACGCCAGACGAACGCGCCCGCCTTGCCCGCAATTTCACGGGCTACGATATTTCGCCCGACATGGTGCGCCTCTCCCTCGTCAACCTCTACCTCCACGGTTTCAGCGCCCCGCATATTTACGAATACGACACGCTCACGCAGGAGGAGCGATGGAACGATTATGCCGACGTTATCCTTGCCAACCCGCCCTTCATGTCGCCCAAGGGCGGCATCAAGCCGCACAAACGCTTCTCCATTCAGGCCAAGCGCAGTGAAGTTCTCTTTGTGGACTACATGGCCGAGCACCTGAATCCCGGTGGACGCGCCGGCATCATCGTGCCCGAGGGCATTATCTTCCAAAGCCAGACCGCCTACAAGGAATTGCGCAAGATGCTCGTCGAAAACAGCCTTGTCGCAGTCGTTTCGCTGCCCGCCGGCTGCTTCAACCCCTATTCCGGCGTCAAAACCTCCATCCTCATCCTCGACCGCGGCCTCGCAAAAAACGCCAGCACCATTGCCTTCTTCAAGGTCGAAAACGATGGCTACGGCCTCGGCGCGCAACGTCGCCCCATCGACAAAAACGATCTCCCAAAAGTTCAGGCTGACATCGAAACCTACCTCGCCGCCATCCGTTCCAAAACACCTGTCGAGGAATTGGAACTCACCACTGCACTCATCATTCCCAAGGGAAAAATCGCCGCCAATGGAGATTATAATTTGAGCGGGGAGAGGTATAGGAAGGGCGGGGTATTTAACCACGGATTCCCCTCCGTTTTATTGGGAGATGCAGGACTGTTTAGAATCGAAAGCGGCGGCACTCCAAAATCTGGGGTGGAGAGTTATTGGAATGGCGGCATCCCTTGGGCAACCCTTGTTGATCTTCCGGCGGATGATTTCGTTTCTGAAATCGACGGCACTCAACGAACGATCTCAGAAAAAGGCTTAAAGGAATCAGCTGCTAAGCTGATTCCCAAAAACTCTATTGTTGTTTCCACACGGGCCACTATCGGGCGAATCGCTATCAACCGTATTCCAATTGCAACAAATCAGGGATTTAAAAATATTGTCGTTGAGGATTCATCGCGCGCTATACCGGAATATGTCGCGTTTGCCTTGACAAAATTAGTTCCCACAATGAAGGCGTGGGCGACGGGAGGCACATTTGCTGAAATTTCCAAATCCAAATTCTCCGAACTTCAAATCCCCTTGCCGCCGCTGGAGGTGCAGAAGGAGATCGTTGCGGAGGTCAACGAGCATCTAAATAAAATAGAACGTTTGAAATCTGAGATCAATTCAGAGGAAAGGGCAATCCAATCCACCATCGCCCGCGTCTGGGGCGAGTAGAATTATATTTTTTATGAGTTCAGAAGCACAACTTGCACAAATATTAAGTAACCACAACCGATCACCGTTTCTTTTCATAGGCTCCGGTTTCAGCCGTCGTTATCTTAGAACTCCTTCTTGGGATGATTTATTACGACAATTCTCAGCCAAACTACCCCAGCCCTATGAATTTTATTACTCCCAAGCTGATTCCAAACTGCCTCTTTGCGCATCTTTGATAGCGAAAGACTATGCTGATTTTTGGTGGAAAGACCCGTCCTGTGAAAAAATGAGGGAGGGATACAAAAACGAAATAATATCAAGCAGTTCTCCGCTAAAAATAGCCATATCGGACATGTTGCGAACGCAGACTCGCATAGCTAAAGACCAACAGTTGGTAGATGAACTTCAGGGTTTTCGTTCCCTCAATGTAGAGGGAATAATAACTACAAATTGGGATAATTTATTAGAATATCTTTTTAGCGATTACAAAATTTACATAGGACAGCAATCAATAGTTACACAAACACCGCAGAACATAGGAGAAATTTATAAAATACATGGATGTTGTTCATGTCCCAATAGTCTTGTTTTGACTGATGATGATTACAAAAAATTCAAAGATCGCCAAGCATATCTAGCGGCAAAATTGATTACAATATTTGTTGAGCATCCTGTAATTTTTTTAGGATATTCTGTCAGCGACCCTAATATAATAGATTTGCTTAAATCAATACTTTTAGGATTAGGTTCCGATGAAATTTCCAAGATTCAAAAAAATCTAATTTTTGTTCAACGGGTCAAGGAAGGACGAGACCCAAGTATATCAAAAACCATCCTTGTAGTTGAGGAAACCCATTTGCCGATAACTCATATAGTTAGTGACAATTTCGAATTACTATATTCATCAATATCCCAAACGAAACTGAAGCTTCCTGCCCAAGTTCTTCGTTTTTGCAAAAGTCAAATATATGAAATTGTAACTTCCAAGGAACCATCGGAAAGGCTATGTTTGTTGGATATAGACGAAATTAAGAACAAGAAAAATGTTGAATTTGTTGTTGGGTTAGGTGTTGTGAAAAATCAATTAGGCGATAGGGGGTATCGTGGTATTTCATTGCGTGACATATTTGAATATGTTTTAGGAAAAAAGAAAAATCTCGATCCCGAAAAAACACTGAGGCAGGCAATTCCTGCTTTAGATAACGGTAAAAATTATATACCAGTATTTCATCTGTTAAAAGATGCTAATATGAGTGATAGAATTCCTTCGTTTGAACAACCTATTCAACGATTAGCCGCGGCCACTCGTGATTCATTTAAAACAATGATCTATCAAAAGGCCGCGCTTCGGGAGTTGCATGGAAAATCTTTTAAAGAAATACTAGAAACCTTTTCTCCTGAGAAAATAGCTATGTATGTTCCTCATTTAAACGATGAAAGAATTGATTTGATCAAATTGGCTGAATTTTTGAGTGAAAATATAGGCAAAGCATTCGATGACAAATATAGCACTTATTATAGAAAATTATTCTGTCTTTATGATTACTTGACTGGAAGATAGTATGTTTTTTGAATACAAGCTCCAGTATGATACATCCAGTGCGAATAACCCCATGAATCCCGGAAATTCGGAAATCATCATTTACCAAACCGAGGACGGACTGACAAAAATCTCCGTTCGCATGGAAAATGAAACCATTTTGCTCACACAAGCGCAGATGGCGGATCTGTTTCAGAAAGACGTGCGGACCATTAACGAGCACTTGATCAATATCTTCGACGAAGGAGAACTGCTTCGGGAGGCAACTATCCGGAAATTCCGGATAGTTAGTCAGGAGGGCAAAAGACAGGTGACTCGCGAAATGGAGCATTACAACTTGGAGGCCATTTTGTCAGTCGGCTACCGCGTGCGCTGTCTGCGCGGCACGCAATTTCGCCAATGGGCCACGCAGGTGCTGCATGAGTATTTGCAAAAGGGCTTCGCCATGAATGACGACTTCCTTAAAAATATGGGCGGCGGACTTTATTGGAAGGAACTGTTGGAGCGTATCCGTGATATTTGGATAAAACTTCAATTTGGCCCGGGCTTGGCCCCAACGGGGCATAATGTGATAGCCCAAGGCACCGCCTTGGGAACTTTGAACGTGTTATTTTTTAAGCCCTGAAAGGGCGTAATTGTCATGCCACAATCGCTCGCCCAAATCCTCGTGCATTTGGTGTTTTCGACAAAAAATCGGGAACGCCTGCTTGCGGATGATATTCGGGATGAGCTTCACGCCTATATTGGAGGCATTGCAGAAAACCACAGGGGGGCTTTGCTCAAGGCGGGATCGGTTGCGGATCATATTCATTTGTTGCTCGCGCATCCGCGAACTTCCTCACCCGCCAGATTGGTTGAGGAGATTAAAACGGGTTCGTCAAAGTGGCTGAAAACGCAAGGCACACGTTATTCAAATTTTCATTGGCAAGGCGGATACAGGATGTTCTCGGTCAGCCCGAGCCACCGCGCAGCCCTGGAGTCATACATTGGCAACCAAGCGGAGCATCATCGCACGGTGACATTTCAAGAGGAATACCGGCGGTTGTTGAACAAATACGAAATTCAATATGATGAACGTTATGTATGGGATTGAGCGTGGTTTCGCCCCTTCAGGGCTTGGTATGTTTGTCTCAACAACCCGGAGCGATGCTCCGGGCTCTCACATTGCGCCTCGTTGAGGCTGCCCCGCATCAAACCGCCCAATCCTGAAACCTACTCCAAAATCGTTTCCTTTGTGTTACGCGGGCGGATGACTGAGGCGGCGTCGCCTTGGTAGTAGGCGATGCTGTTGGCGGGCATCGATTGCATCAGCCACACGTTCGAGCCGACGACCGTGTTTGCGGCACAAGATTCGTTCAATCATCCGGCGGCCATGCGCCATACAAACGCGATCAGGCTGCAAAGGGCGACGCCGATGGCGATGGGCATGAAGGTCGCCAGCGCCGTCCATTTGGCCGAACGCGTTTCCTTGTAGATTGTGTAGATCGTCGTGCTGCAGGGGTTGTGGCAGAGGCTGAAAAGCATCAGGTTTATTCCCGTGAGGAGCGTCCAGCCACCCTGGGTCAGGAGCGTTTTCACACTGGCGTTGTCGGTTTCAAAAATCACGCCGGCTTCGCTTCCGGGCACGGCGTGGCCGGTCAGCAGCACCGTCAACATCAGGACTGTGGGGATGACGATTTCGTTGGCGGGTATCGCGATAATGTAAGCGAGCAGAATGACGCCGTTGAGCCCGATGAACCACGCGAGCGGATCAAGGCCGCCGACAATCCACCCGGCGAGGCTGGTGCCGCCGATGGTGACGTTGGCAACAAGCCAGATGACCGCGCCCGCCGGCGCCGCAAACACGATGGCGCGCCACAGGACAAAGAGCGTGCGGTCAATGAGCGACGTGTAGAGCGTGCGCAAAATATTCGGCGGACGATACGGCGGCAGCTCCAGGCTGAACGTGGACGCCTCGCCTCGCAGCACCGTGCGGCTGAGCGCCCACGAGGTGAGCAGCGTCAGCGCGAAACCGAGCACCGCGATCATGAAAACCGCGAGCGTGGCCGTCACGCCCGCGAGCGCGGCGGGTGCAAGCGCGCCGAGGAAAATCGTGGCGATGAGGATTTGCGTGGGCCAGCGTCCGTTGCAGATGGCAAAATTGTTCGTGATGATTGCGATCAGGCGTTCGCGAGGAGAGTCGATCACGCGCGCGGCGATGATTCCGGCGGCGTTGCAACCGTATCCCATCGCCATGGTGAGCGATTGTTTGCCGTGCGCGCCGACGCGCTGGAAAAGCCGGTCGAGATTGAACGCCACGCGCGGCAGGTATCCGAAATCCTCCAGTATTGTGAACAGTGGAAAGAAGATCGCCATCGGCGGCAGCATCACGCTGATCACCCACGCGGCGGCAAGGTAAACGCCGTCGATCATCAGCCCCGCCAGCCACGGCCAGAGGTGCGCGTGCGCCTGGTCGTGCAGAACGGGATAGATTTTGCCGAGCAGCAGGTCGTTGAGCAATTCACTGGGAACATTCGCCCCGCTGATTGTGATCCACAAAACGACGGCGAATGCCAGGCCCATGATCGGGAAACCCGTCCACGGCCCGGTGAGGAGCGCGTCGAGTTTGTTTTGCAAATCGACGCGGCGCGACGCGCCCTTGCGCGCGACCGAGCGCGAAACGATGCGCGAGGACTCCGCGTAAATGGCCTCGGTGAGCCGGTCGCGATAATTTGATGGCAGCTTCCAGCGCATGTGCAGGGCCGTCTCGACAATCGACACGCCTTCGGGATTGTCCGCAGCGGGCGAATTGGCGGCGGATTCGGAGCCTGAGTTCGCGGTGGCGGCGTGATCACCGGCGAGCGTGCCGATGCGCCCGCTTCGCACCAAGTCGGCAATGGAGCGGTCTCCCTCGAGCAGGCGCAACGCGATCCAGTCGGGATGCGCGAGCGCGGGAAATGCTTTTTCCAAGCGCTCCACGATGAGCGGAAGCGCGTCGCGGAGGCCGGGCACATCGAGTTGAAGGCGGCGGGGTTTGCACACCACAGCGCCCGTGGCGACGGCGTGGATTTCGGCGAGCAATTTGTCGATCCCCTCCCCTCGCCTCGCCGCGCACGGCACGACGGGGATGCCGAGGTCGGCGGAAAGGCGGCGCGCGTCGATCACAAGATTGTTGGCGCGCGCCTCGTCCATGAGGTTCAGGCAGAGCACGGCCTTGTCGGTGATCTGCAACACCTGCAAAACGAGATTGAGGTTTCGCTCGAGCGAGGATGCGTCGACCACGATCACCGAAACATCGGGCTGGCCGAACAAAATAAATTCGCGCGCAACGGTTTCGTCGGGACTCGCCGAGCGCAGTGAATACGTGCCGGGCAGATCGACGATTTTGTAGCGTTTGCCCTGATAGGAAAAACCGCCCTCGGCGCGCGCGATTGTCTTGCCGGGCCAGTTGCCGGTGTGCTGGCGCAATCCAGTGAGGCTGTTGAAGACGGTGCTCTTGCCGGTGTTCGGATTTCCCGCGAGCGCGATGACACAATCCCACTGGTCGATGCGCACGCCGAGCCGCTCCAGCCCTTCGCGCGGAGCGGAGGGGCAAGTTGAGCAGGAGGACGGGGGACAGGCGTCGGACATCGGGAGAAATGATTCTAATTTTGCGCCGCAGTGGCGTTTTCGGGCAGCGGACAAATCAAGACCTGCTCCGCCTGCTCGCGGCGGAGCGCGATTAACGTGCCGCGCACACTGAACGCCGCCGGCCCGTGAAACGGGCTTTGCATAGCGTATTCGATCCGGCTGCCGGGCACGAAGCCGAGGTCGAGCAGCCGCGAGCGCTCCACGCCGATGCAGCCGGGCAGCAAAAGCAGCACGTCCGCGCTTTTGCCAATGGTGAGATCGGAGAGCCGGCGCGCGCCCTCGGGCACGCGCTCGTCCGCGGCAACCGGCGGGCGCGCGCGGATCATTGTGGCGAGTTCGGATGGAAGCGATATCTCGCGCGCCTCGACGGAAAGCCGGCAGGCGGCGGCGTTTGTTTCCAACAGGGAGAAACGCATTCCGGCATAAACGCCCGCCTCGACCAGTCGCGAAAACAAGGCCGGCGGTTCGTCCTCGACGTGCTCGATCACTCCGCAATCGCCCGGGTGAAACGCCAGCAGCGACTGCCCCTTGTGCGCCGGCCAGGTGCCCTCGCGGGTCGGGATGGGATCGCCGTGCGGATCGAAGCGGGGATTGTCCAGCTGGTCCGAAAGGCGGTTGACCTCGTCGCGCGAAAGCTGGTGCTCCTCCTCGTGCGCAATCTCGTGCCAGCGCTCGGGCTTGACGCCCGATTGACGGGCAAGCCGCGTTTCCGTCAACCGGTGCGCGCGCATGATGAGCAGGCCAATTTCGCGCCCCTGCGGCGCAAGCGTCCAGTTGCCCGATTCGGAAACCGTCACCAGCCCGGCCTCGCGCGCCTTGCCCAGCGCGCGCAAGACATCCTGCAAGGGAATCCCCGAAACGCCCGCCAGGTGCTCGCCCGACGGCGCGTGATTTTGATACTCGCATTCGAGCATCACGCGGAGGATGTCCTCGATCAACTCCTGCCCCGCGTTGTGCCGCGACGGGGACGGAACTGACTGCGATGATAAACCGGGTTCGGTCGGCATGGCTTAGCCAAGGTAGCACAGACATTCCTGTCTGTGCGGAGAATTCGCGCAAATCACGGCACAGACAGGAATGTCTGTGCCACTTTCAACGAACCACGTTTTTTGAAAAAACGCGTTCATCCGCGCGCGATTTTTTCGTAAACCTTTTCCACTGCCAGAATGCCCTTTTCCATCACGCCGAGGTGGAAGCTCTCGTTCGGCGCGTGCAGATTGTCCTCGGGCAGGAACAGTCCGAGCATCATTGAGTCGAGGCCGAGCACGCGCTTGATGTCCGCGATGATCGGCACGCTGCCGCCCTCGCGCAAATACAGCGGCGCGTTGCCGAACACCTCTTTCACCGCCGAGTCGGTTGCGCGAAACGCGCGCGCAAGCACCGGCGACTGGTCCTTTGGCGTGTTGCTCCGGTCGGGCGGCACCACGACATAGGCCTGCGCGTCGTGCTGGTTGACCAGCTCGAACGTCACATCCTTCGGCATGCGCTCCTTGATCGTGTTGTAAACCAGCTCGCGGATTTTCACCGGGTCCTGATTGGAAACCAAGCGGCAGCTAATCTTCACAAACGCCTTGCTCGGGATGACCGTCTTCGTGCCCTCGCCCTGGTAACCGCCGCCGATGCCGTTGAACTCAAGCGTGGGTCCGTAGCGCGTGGCCTCGAACGGTGTGTAATCCTTCGCCGGATGAAACGCCGGAATGCCGAGGAACTCGCGGTATTCCTCCTCGCTTTGCCCGAACTTCGTCAGTTCGTCGCGCTCCCACTGCTCGACGGGCAGCACGTCGTCGTAAAAGCCGGGCACGTTCACGCGTCCGTCGGGCGAGTGCAGCGACGCGCACACCTCGGTCAGCGCCTGTATTGGATTTCTCAACACACCGCCGTGAAGCCCCGAATGGAGGTCCATTTTCGGCCCCGTCACAATCAGGTCGAGCAGCATCAATCCTCGCAATCCGCACGTCACGACGAGCTGGTCCTCGCGGGGACTGCCCGTGTCGGACAAAATCACGCAGTCGGCCTTGCCGAGACGGTCCTTGTATTGCTCAAGAAACGGCAGGAAGCTCGGGCTGCCCATCTCCTCCTCGCCCTCGATGACAAAAGTGATTTGCAGCGGCAGGTTCGGCTCGCGCTCAAGCAGTTTTGTGATCGCCGCGATGTGCACGAGCAGCGGCCCCTTGTTGTCCGCCGCGCCGCGCCCGTAGATGCGCCCGCCGCGAATCTCCGGCTCAAACGCCGGACTCTCCCACAGGTTGAGCGGATCGGCGGGTTGCACATCGTAGTGCCCGTAAACAATCACGTGCGGCCAGCTTTCGTCGCCGCCGCGGTGCGCGCAAATAACGGGATGCACTCCCGTGGGAATCGAAACCACATCGACCTTGAAGCCGGACGATTTCAGCAGGTCGACCACCAGATCGCGCGCCGCCGCCATGCCGGCCTTGGCGGACGAATCCGTGGAAATACTCGCGCAACGAATGAACTCTTTCAGTTTTTCAACAGGATTAAACATGCCGCACACCGTGGCGCAAAAATCCGCGCTGCGCTAGCCGAAAGATGGCGCAACACAGTCCGCGTTGCGCCGAAAAACAAACAAGGGAAAATCCCTCACGCTTTTTCAACCAGTTCGTGCAGGCGCTCGATGGTCGGCTCTTTTTCGCTGATTGAGGCGAGCGAGACGTAGCGCGGCTTGGGAAGCTCGGCTTGCTGGTTGGTTTCCTCGGGGCGGCCGGCGGCGAGCTCGAAGGGCACGGCCATGCGCAGTTTTCTCATGCTGGGAATGCGCATGCGCGTGCCGGAGAGTTTTTGCCCGAAACCCGTGGGTTTCTCGACCGTGATTTGCACGGAAAGGCGATGAAAGCCCGTGAGAATGTTGGCGTTCGTGCGCACGGGCATCGCGTAAACCGCGGCCTGTCCCGCCGCGAGGTGGAACTTCGTGTAGGTGGCCTTGGGGCGTCCGATGTCGGGAAGGTGGCCGAGGCGCACGGTCACCACGCTTTGGCGCGAGCGGTAGTTTTCGAGGAAGAGAAAGAATGTCGTCGAGCCCGAGCGCACCAGCGAGTCGGGCACAAAAAACGCCGTGGCGGCGACGCCGCGGCAGGTGGCGAGCAGGTCGAAGCCGAGCTCGCCCGCGAGCACGTTGTGCGACTTGGGCGCGTCCACCCGGTCGCGATAGCTCCGGTAAATGCACCAGATGCCGTAGACGCAGGGCGCGCCCAGCGCCACCGCAGGCATCCAGGCCCAAGGTTTGCAGCCCTCCACTTGCATGCCCGCAACCGTGAGGACGATGGCGGCGAGGCCGGCCACGATGGTCCAGAACCACACGGCGGTGCCGCCGCGCCGGGTCGGGCCCGCGTCGGGTGTGCGGTCGGGCGTTTCAGTGTAAAGAATGTCAGAGTCTTTGGTGTTCATGGCGGTTTCGGTGTTTGTGTTTCGGCGCTTTCTTGCTCAACCCGAGTGGCGGCGGCGGTAGCCCGTGCGCACGGCGATTATCAGGCCGAGCATGATGAGGACCTTGGGCACGATGCCGTCGAACATGTGCAGCGGATAAAAGATGCCGATGAGCACCTGGAGGGTCACATAAAACACAAGCGCGGTAACGGAGGCGCGGAACGGCGCGTATTTGCCCCATCCCCACAGGATCGCGAGCACCGTGCCGACGACAACCATGCCGATGGCCATGCCGAGGTCTTTTTCCACGGCCGGATTGATGTCCGTTATGGCCATGGCGTAGTTGATGCACCGGTAAATGGGAAACAGCGCCGAGATAAACTGCACAAGGGCGGTGGCGAACAACCAATCGCGGCCCGAGAGGATCTGCTGCTCGCGCGCGGAGCGCGACTGGCACTCGCGCAGCATTCGCAATGTGTTTTGTAGATTTGTGCTCATGTGGGAATTTTCGATTTTGGATTTTCGATTTGGCGCTTCCGCGCCGTGGGATTTCCGCAAGCGTTTTATACGCCCCGAATCCGAAAACGAAAACTCAAAAAATTGTTAATTGTTATTGTTGCTGCTCCTGGACCCAGCCGCCGCCGAGGGATTTGTAGAGCGTGACGTAGTTGGCCAGTTGCGCGAGGCGGGCCTGCACGAGGCCTTGCTGCGCGGAGAAGAGGCCTTGCTGCGCGGTCAGCACGGTGAGGTAGCTGTCAACGCCCTGCTTGTAGCGGGTGTCGGAAAGGTCGTAGCGGCGTTGCTCCGAGGCGACGCGGAGTTCCTGCGCCTTGATCTGATCGACGTAGGTCGTGCGCGCCACGAGCGCGTCGGACACTTCCTTGAAGGCCGTCTGGATCGTTTTTTCATACTGCGCGAGCATGATTTTCTGGTTGGCCTCGGTGACGGCGAGGTTGGCCTTGAGGCGTCCGCCGGTGAAGATGGGCACGTTTATGCTCGGCGCGAAGCTCCACATGAAGGAGTCGCTTTTGAAGAGGTTGTCGAGTTCGACGCTGCCGAAGCCGCCGTTGCCGGTGAGCGAGATCGATGGGAAGAACGCGGCGCGCGCGGCGCCGATGCTGGCGTTGGCGCCGCGGAGCGTATGCTCGGCCTGGAGGATGTCGGGGCGGCGCGTGAGCAGGTCGGAGGGCACGCCGGCGGGAAGCTCGGCGATGATGCCCTGCCGTCCGAGCGGGAGCGGCGCGGGGAGGTCGGCGGGGAGCGGCGCGCCGACGAGGAGCACGAGCGCGTTGCGGGCTTGCGCGAGCTGGCGCTTGATGTCGGCCACGCTGGCGCGCGTGCTGTGGACTTGCGTCTCGGCGGTCTTCAGGTCGAGTTCGGAAACGACTTCGCCGTCATACATTTTTTTGATGAGGTCGTATGAGCCTTCGACGGTTTTGAGCGTGTCCTCGGCGATGGCGAGTTGCTCGTCGAGCGCGCGCTCGGCGAGGTATTGCGAGGCGACGCCGGCGATGAGCGTGATCTCGGCGCTGCGGCGCGCCTCCTCGGTGGCGAGGTAGTTTTCAAGCGCGGCGTCCTTGAGGCTGCGGACGCGTCCGAAGAAATCGAGTTCGTAGGACGCGATGCCGACGCCGACGGTGAACTGGTTGCCGGTGGAGGGCTGCCTGGTCATGGAGAACTCCGCGGGCGTGCGCGAGCGGGTGTAGCCGCCCGAGCCGGCGACGGTGGGCAGGAGCGCGGCGCGCTCAATGCGGTATTGCGCGGCGGCCTGCTCGACGCGGAGGGCGGCGACGCGCAGGTCGCGGTTGTTTTCGAGCGTGAGGTTGATGATCGCCTTGAGGCGCGGATCGCCGAAGAAATCCTGCCACGCGATGTCCTTCACCGCTGCGGGTTCGTCGGTCGCGCCCGCGTAGGCGGCCTCGACGGGCATGGGCGGTTGCTCGTATTTCGGAGCCATGGTGCAACCGGCGAGGAGCACCAGCGCGATGGCGCCAAGGGTTAAAGTTTTTGTCTTCATTGAGAGTTCTGGAAAATTTTTGAATTTAAAATTGGTTTGTTTTTTAACCACGGAGTTCACTGGGGAGCACGGAGGCGGACGTTGTTTTTATTCATGTTTCCCCGCGCGCTCCGTGGTTAATTCTTTGTTCGTTTATCCGATTTTGTTCGGTTTGCTGCGGAATAGTTTCGTAACGACGACGAAGAGCACCGGGACGAAGAAGAGGGCGAGGACGGTGCCGGTGATGACGCCGCCGAGCACGCTGGTGCCGATGGCGTTTTGCGAGCCGGCGCCCGCGCCGGTGGAGATGGCGAGCGGAACGACGCCGCAGCCGAAGGCGAGCGAGGTCATCAGAATCGGGCGCAAGCGGAGCTTGGCGGCGTGCACGGTGGCCTCGAGCAGCCCCATGCCCTCGTCAAAGGCGTCCTTCGCAAATTCGACGATCAGAATCGCGTTCTTACAAGAGAGGCCGACGGTGGTGATCATGCCGACTTGGAAATAAACGTCGTTGGTCATGTTGCGCGACCAGACGGCGAGCACGGCGCCGATGAGGCCGAGCGGCACGACGAGGATGACTGAGATGGGCACCGTCCAGCTTTCATAGAGCGCGGCAAGACAGAGGAACACGACGATGAGCGAGATGGCGTAGAGCGGGCCGGCTTGCGCGCCGGACTGCTTTTCCTCGTAGGAGAGTCCGCTCCAGGCGACGCTGACGCCGGCGGGGAGTTTTTCGCTTACGATTTGCTCCATGGTGTCCATGGCGAGGCCGGTGCTTTTCCCGGGGAATTCGCTGCCCTGGATGGTGACGGAGGGAAAGCCGTTGAAGCGGTCGAGCGCGGTGGAGCCGTATTCCCAGTGGGTGGTGGTGAAGTCCGAGAAGGGCACCATTTCACCCTTGTTGTTGCGCGCATACCAGAGGCCGATGTCCTCGGGCATCATGCGGTATGGGGCGTCGCCCTGGATGTAGATTTTCTTGACGCGTCCGCGGTCGATAAAGTCGCCGATGTAGCGCGAGGCCCAGCCGATGGAGAGGGTCTGGTTCACCTCGGCGATGGAGAGGCCGAGGGCGCTGACTTTTTCGAGGTCAATGTTGAGGTGGAATTGCGGGGTGTCGTCCATGCCGTTGAGGCGCACCGCGGCCAGATTCTGGTTGTAGGCGGGATCCATGTTAGCGGAATAGATGAGTTGCTGGCGCGCGGCGGTGAGCGCGTCGTGCCCCATGCCCTCGCGGTCGAGGAGTCGCATTTCGAAGCCGCCGGCAACGCCGAGCTCGGCGATGGCGGGGGGCGTGAAGGCGAAGGTGAGCGCGACTTTGATCTTGCTGAAGTGCGCCATGGCGCGGCCGACGACGGCGTCAACGCTGTTGTCTTTTTTGTCGCTCTTTATGCCGAAGAGTTTGCGCACCTTGGCGGAGAAGCTGCTGTCCAGGCGCTCGTCCCAGTCATACAGCTTGATGAAGCCGAGGGAGGCGTTCTGGCCGCGGCCGCCGAAGCTGAAGCCGCAAATGGTGAAGATGGTTTCGACGGCGTCCTTTTCCTCCTCGAGGAAGTAGCGTTCCACCTCCTTGAGCACGTTAACGGTCTGCTCCTGGGTGGAGCCGGGGGGCAGGATGGCCTGCATGACGGCGTAACCCTGGTCTTCCGAGGGAAGGAATGATTTCGGGAGGCGCACGAAGATGAGCCCCATGGCGACGGTGATGCCGACGTAGATGAGCATGACGCGCAGGGGGCGCTTGACGAAGCCCGCGACGCTGCGTTCGTAGCCGTTGGTGCTGCGGTCGAAGACCTTGTTGAACCAGCCGAAGAAGCCGCGCTTCTTTTCGCCGTGGGCTCCGGCCTTGACGGGCTTGAGCATGGTGGCGCAGAGGGCGGGCGTGAGCACGATGGCGATGACCACCGAGAGGATCATGGCCGAGGCGATGGTGATCGAGAACTGCCGGTAAATGACGCCGGTCGATCCGCCGAAGAACGCCATCGGGGTGAACACCGCGGCGAGCACCATGGCGATGCCGACGAGCGCGCCGGTGATCTGGCCCATTGATTTTTTCGTCGCCTCCTTCGGCGACAATCCTTCCTCGGACATGACGCGCTCGACGTTTTCGACGACGACGATGGCGTCGTCAACCAGCAGGCCGATGGCGAGCACGAGGCCGAACATGGTGAGCGTGTTGATGGTGAACCCGAAGATCGAGAGCACGGCGAACGTGCCGAGCAAAACCACGGGCACGGCGATCGTGGGGATGATCGTGGCGCGGATGTTTTGCAGGAAGAGGAACATGACGAGGAACACGAGCACGATCGCCTCGATGAGGGTCTTGACGACCTCCTCGATCGAGATGCGCACGAAGGGCGCGGTGTCCATCGGGTAGATGGCGGCGAGGCTGGGCGGGAAAAACTTGGAGAGGTTCTCGACCTCGGCGTGGATGCGGTCGGAGGTGGCGAGCGCGTTCGCTCCGGAGGCGAGCTTGATGCCGCAACCGGCGGAGGGCTGGCCCTTGTAGCGAGCCTCGAAGTAGTAGCTCTGCTTGTCCTTCTCGATGCGGGCGACGTCCTTGAGGAGCACTTGCGAGCCGTCGGGGTTGACGCGCACCATGATGTTTTCAAATTCCTCGGCGGTGGTGAGGTAGGTCTGCGCGGTGATGGTGGCGGTGAGGCGCTGGCCCTTGGGCGAGGGCGTGCCGCTGAGCTCGCCGACGGAGACCTGGGCGTTTTGCGCCGAGATGGCGGCGAGCACCTCGGATATGCTCATGTTGTAGTTGGTGAGGGCGTGCGGATTGACCCAGATGCGCATGGCATACTTGGCGCCGAAGAACATGACGTCGCCGACGCCGGCCACGCGGCTGAGCGGGTCGCGCACCTGCGTCTCGACATAGTCGGCGATGTCGGAGTCCGACATGGAGTTGTCCGTCGAGTAGAAGGACACCATCATGAGGAAGTTGCGCGTGGCTTTTTGCACGGTCACGCCCTGGTCCTGCACTTCGTCGGGCAGGAGCGGGAGGGCGAGCTGCATCTTGTTTTGCACCTGCATTTGCGCGATGTCGGGATCGGTGCCGACCTCGAAGGTGATGGTCATCGAGAGCGAGCCGTCGCTGTTGCTCGTCGATTCCATGTAGCGCATGTTGTCGATGCCGGTCATCTGTTGCTCGATGATCTGGGCGACGCTGTCCTGCACGGTTTTTGCGGAGGCGCCGGGATACATCGCGCTGATCGAGATCGCGGGCGGCGAGACGTCGGGATATTGCGAGACGGAAAGCGTGTTGATGGACAACAGGCCCGCCAGCATCATGAAGATAGCGATAACCCATGCGAACACGGGGCGGTCGATAAAAAATTTGGCCATGAGAGAATCCTCCTCGGAGGTTTGGAAAACGGTGTGAATTGCTGCGCGCTCGCGCGGTGATTATTCGATGGGCATGGAGCCGGGCGTCTGGCCGGCGGGCCTGGGCTTGACCGGAATGCCGGGCTGGCGGATGTATTGGAGCCCCTCGACGACGACTTGCTCGCCGGCCTTGATGCCATCGGTGATGAGCCACTTGGCGCCGATGGTGCGGTCGGCCTTGAGGACGCGCAGCTCGACGGTGTCGCCGCCGTCCTTGCCCTTGGCGACGACGTAGGCGATGGGCTGCCCCTTGGTGTTGCGCGAGACGCCTTGCTGGGGAACGAGGATCGCCTGGGGCGCGACGCCCTCGACGATCTCAACGTGGACAAACAGGCCCGGCAGCAACTCGGGCACGCCGCCCTTGGTGGTGTTGGCAAATTCAGCGCGCATCATGATCGACGATGTCGAGGGGTTCACGGAAATGTCGGCGAACTGGATTTTGCCGGTCTTGCCGTATTGCTTTCCGGTGAACATGTGGAGGATCGCCTTGTCGAAGCCCTCTTTCGGAGCCTGGAGGAGGCCCGCCTCGCGATATTCCTCAAGCTGGAGCGCCTGGCCCGCCGGCTGGGTGATGTCCACGTAGATCGGGTCGAGCTGCTGCACGGTCGCCAGAAGCGTGGCCGTGGCCGCCTGCACATAGGCGCCCTCGGTGACCTCGGATTTTCCGATGCGGCCGGTGATCGGCGAATACACTTTCGTGTAGGAAAGATTGATCTCGGCGTTTGTGACCGCGGCCTCGGCGGCCTTGACGTCGGCGACGGCGGCCTTGGCCTGCGCGACGACGTTGTCGTAGTCCTGCTTGCTGACCGAGTTGGTCTTGATCAGTTCCGAGTAGCGATCTGCCATCGCCTGCGAGGAAACGAGGCTGGCCTGCGCGCGGGCGAGAGTCGCCTTGGCGCTTTCGAGCGTGGCCACGTAGGGCGCGTCATCGATCTGGTAGAGTTGCTGGCCCTCCTTGACCTCGGAGCCCTCGTTGAAGAGGCGCTTTTGCACGATACCATTGACGCGGGCGCGCACCTCGGCGACGCGGTAGGCGGATGTGCGGCCGGGCAGTTTGCGCGTGAGCGTGACCGGCTCCGCCTTGACTGTGTAAACGCCGACTTCCAAGGCGGCCATCTGACGTCCGCCCTGCTGGGCTTTCTTTGAGCAGCCCGCGGCGAATGCCGTGGCGACGAGCGTCGCAAGGAGCGGAAGGATGACACGGGAAACGGAGCGTCCGTCTCGGGAGTTTTTGCTAGGCTTCATTGTAGGATTAAAAGTGGATGTTTGTTGGTTTTTTGGTGGGAGATGTTCCGTTTCGCAGTAAAAAAAACATGGATGGTCAACGTGGGTGCCGGACGGTCGCGCTTGGCGCATAAACGGCGTTTGAAACAAGCGTCCGCCTAATGCGCGCACGCGCCGTCGAGCGACGCCCTCATGCCCGCCGAGCAGAACGTCAGCAGGCGGCGCAGCTCCTTTTTCACGCTGAGGTTTTTGCCGAGCTTGTGGCAGCGCAGGTCGGCGAAAAGCATGTGGTGGTGCAGTATGGCGAACACCTGGACGGTGCGCCATTCCAGCTCATCCTTGTTCATGTCGGGCAGCGCGCGGGCGAGCATTTTCAAAATGCGATCCTTGAACGGAAGGATAAACGGCGTGAGAAACGAGGTGATCTCGTCGTCGGGATCGAGAAAAAAGCGGCTGATCATCTTGGCGGTGTGCGCGTATTTGTTGCGCTCGTCCTGGTCGGTGTGCAGCAGCGGACGGATCGCGGCCTCAAGGATCGCCTCGACTGTCGGCGCGCGGTCGCCCGCCGCGGCTTCCACCTCCTTGAGCAGCGCCATGCGCTCGTCGTTGAGGGCGGTGATGCGGTGCGCGAGCACCTCGGCGATGAGCCGTTCCTTGGAGCCGAAGTGGTAATTGATCGCGGCGAGGTTGACCCCCGCCTCCTGGGTGATCTCGCGAATGGAAACCTGCTGGACCCCGCGCCCCGCGATCATGCGCTCGGCGACGTCGAGAATGCGCGACTTGGTGTCGCGCTCGGCCTCGGCTGCGTGGTTTTTGTTTCTATCGGTCATTTGAAACGGTTGTTTGAAACGCACGTTGCAATTTTTGGTTTTAGTGTCAAGCGGCTGTTTTTTGCGGCGCATGAAAAAGGCATGGTGCCGCGCCGCGCAACCCGCGCGCAATCACGCTGTTGTCAAAATTATGGCAAAATGTTTTTTTTATTTTTCCAAGCAGGGCGGCTCCCCTGCCCCGCCCCCATGCGGTGACGGCGCGATGCGTGAGCACCAAACCCGCGGTTGCGCGTTTGCCTTGCCTATTTTTTCAACCCGTGCAGGTAGCTGTCGATTTTATTGGCGGTGATCACGCCGTAGTTGATCGTGCCGAGCCAGCCGGACATGATGATGCCAACGCTGCCGGCGTGATAAAGGCCGGGGAGTTTTTCGCCGAGATTCATCGAGACGGGCAACCCCTCGAATTTCGTGCCGAACGACGCGCCCTGGTAATGCCGCGTGTAGCGCTCGACCGTGCGCGGCGTGGCGGCCTCGGTCCAGTCGATCTTTTCGCGCACGCCGGGGATGAAGCGTTCGAGCGCGGTGATGGCCTCGTCGATGAGGCGCGTTTTGTTTTCCTCGTAAGTGGCGTCGTCCATTTTTTCCCAGTCGGGATAGCGGCCGTTGAGCGAGGCGACGACGGTGTGGCGGGGCTCGGGCGCATGGGGGCGCGTTTCGGGATAATAGACGGAAAAGGTGCGGCTGGTCGTGCGCAGGTCGGTGAGCGCGGCGCTGTCGTATTCGGGCTCGTCGGACGTGAAGATAAGGTCGCCGATGCGCGGAATCGTTTCGCCCTTGCGAATGCCGAGATACACCTGGCACGAGCTCGTGTTGATGCGCACGGCGCGGGCCTGCGCGACAAAATCGGCGGGGAAGTTTTCCGCGCCCGCGAGCTTGAAGATGGTGTTGTGGATGTTGGCGTTGGAGAGGACGGCCTTGGCGCGGATGACGCGGCCGCTGGAGGCGACGATGCCGCGGGCGGTTTTGCGCGTCACGCCGTCCGCGCCGGTTGTTTCCTCGACGAGGATTTTTTCGACGAGAACTTTTTTGCGCAGCTCGACTCCGTTTTTGCGGAGTTCGTCGCACATTTTTTTGATGAGCAGATCGGAGCCGCCGCGAAAGGTGAACACGCCCGCGCCCATGAAATTCGAGAAGACGATGCCGTAGGTGATCGCGGGGTCGTCGAAGTTGGAGCCGTTGGCGTAGGAGATCGGCTCCATGAGAAGGCGGTGCACGTCGGGGCGTCCGGGGAAGAAGCGCTCGAACATTTGGCCGGTCGTCTCGGTGTTGTTGTCGTAGTAATTCATCGCGCGCAGGTGGTCGTAGAACGCCTCCACCTGGGCGCGCGGGAGCTTGAACTGCTCGACGAGCACGCGCGTGTAGTCCTCGCGGGTGAATGTCGTCCACACGTCCATTTGCGGATTCACGAAGCGCACGTCCTTGAGTTGCTCGATGGAGTCGGCGATTTCCCGCGTCCAGTAGCGGCGGCAGGATTTGATCATGCCGGAGGGGAAGCCGTGGAGCGAGATGTCGAAAATGTGCCCGCCCTTGCGCGTGAACCAGGTGGCGAGCCCGCCGAATTGGTAATGGTGTTCGAGCAGGAGCACGCGATGGCCGGCCTTCGCGAGGACGTTTGCCCCGGTCAAGCCACCCAAACCGCTGCCGATAACAATGACGTCATATTCATCAGCGACTCCTTTTAACCAATCGTAAGCCATGCAAAATAAACAGAAATGCAAATCGAAGGGCGCGGCGCGCCCTTTGGAAAAATTTTGGATCAGCGTTACTCGACCGCCGCGTCGATCAGGTCGCAGAAATGGTGAACGAGGAACAGGTGCGCCTCCTGCGCGCATCGTCCCGAGTCGCCGGGGATGATCAGGTCGACCGTCGCCATTCCCCTGGCCTTGCCGCCGCCCCTGCCTAGGAAGCTGATGCTTTCGAGGCCGAGCTTTTTGGCCGTTTCGAGGGCGGCGAGGATGTTGGCGGAGTTGCCGCTCGAGGTGATCCCAATCACGACATCGCCCGGTTTCGCGAGCCCCTCGATTTGGCGCGAGAACGCGGCGTCAAACCCGTAGTCGTTGCCGATGCAGGTGATCAGCGAACCGTCCGCATTCAACGCGACGGACGGGAGCGAGCGCCTGTTCTTGAAATAGCGTCCGACGAGTTCCGTTGAGAAATGCTGCGCCTCCGCCGCGCTGCCGCCGTTGCCGCAAATGAGCAGTTTGTTGCCCGAGCGCACGGCCTTGAGAATCAGCTCCGCCGCGCGGTCGATTTCGGCGCGGATTTCCTTGAGCGATTCGATGCAACGCGCGGTTGCGGCGATTGAGTTGTCGAGAAGGTTGGTTGGTGTCGTGCTCATGGTTGGTATTTTCTATTGGAGGAAAATGGATTTCGCGATTCAGTGTGCAGGAAAATGCGGCGGGGCGCGAGGAGGGGCAGCCGGACAGGCTCAATCAAAGTCGTCCTCGGCGGGCAACTCTATGGCCTCGCGGCAGTCCTCCATCATGCGGAGTGATATCTCGCGCAGATCAAAAAGCATGCACAACGCCTCGGCGCGATACTTGGCCAGCGCGGACGAATGCCTGGCCGCCTTTTCGTCGAGGATGGCGATGGCTCTGTTTATTTCGCCAAACATCCGTTTGAACAAGCTGACCGCCATGGCGAAATCCCCGAAGTCCAGCGCGTGCACGGCGAGCACGGCATGCGATTCGCCGCGATGCAACGCGGCCGCGAATGCGACGGCGAGCGGCTGGGGCACGGACGCCGGGTTCGCGGCGATGCGCTCCCATTCGCGCGAGAGCTTCAGGTGGATGGCCTTGAGCGCCACATAAATGTAGTTCTTGTGAACAGTGTAGGGGCCTTGATCGTCGTCCTCCGCGTCGTCGTCATCGTCATCATCCGCCTCGCTTGAGCTGAGCCGCCAGCCCATGTTCGCGGCCACTTTTTCGAGACGTCCCTCGTCGCGAAGAAACAACTCATAACAGCCAATGTAACGATGAATCGTGTCGTCCTGCTCGCGCAGGTAATGCTCCCAGTCGAACTCATTCCAAGCCACGCCGCCGACATCGTCGTCGTCGGAATCGGATGGGTTGTTTGGATCGAAGCTGCTCATTGCTGCATTAAGGAACGCAACGTGTTGCGCCATTCAGCAAAAGGCAATGTTAGAAACGCAAAAAATCACAACACATTGCACTTCAAAATAATGCAAGCCGCATCAAGAAAAAGCGAAACAGCCCGCCGAGTGGCTCCTTTGGCAACGGGCTTTGAACGCTCCAAGGAGAAATCCGAGCCCCTGACGGGGTGGTAAATTGGCGCCCTCACGGGGAATCGAACCCCGCTTTGAAGAATGAGAATCTTCCGTCCTAACCGATAGACGATGAGGGCATTTGCTGTGCAAGAACGCAAAACAGTGCGCATTGCCGCGCTCAGGTCAAGCATTGCGTTTCCCTTTTCACTGTGCCAATGCACTCCCTATGTCACAACCAGCCGCCCGCGAACAATTTTTCGACCTGCTGCGCGCGTCCATTTCCGACGATTCGCTTTCGAAACTCACGCTCGGCAAATATCGCGGCGCCGACGCCTCGTTGCGCAATGTCTTTGTCCGCCCGGTCTCCCTCAAGGGCGGCCCGCACCTCAGCTTCGTTTATCGCCATGCCACGCGCGACATAACCAAAAACCATCAGCCGCGCGAGGCGCTCGCCCTTCTTGAAAAACTCATCGGCGCCGAGTTTCTCGACGCGCACCTTTTTACCGTCGCGCAATCCGCGCAGCTCTCGCACGATTCAAATGGGGGTGCTCGTCTTCGCGTCAAAAAAACAGACGCCGCTCCAAACGCGCCGGCATCCGCCATCGGCGGCATTCCCGCCGCGCATGATCGCGCGCGACGGCAGGCCATTCCGCTCGACGCGCCCTGGCTGCACGCGCTCGGCATCACAAACAAATACGGAAAGCCGCGCGAGGGCATGTCGGCGAAACTTCGCCAGATAAACAAATTCGCCGAGCTGCTTTCGCACCTCGCAACGGAGGCCGCTCTCATCGAAGCGCCCGCAATCATTCCGGGGCTTGGTGAAGAAGCGCGTCGCGACACCGCCTCCATGTTGCGCATTGCCGACATGGGTTGCGGCAAGGGTTACCTCACCTTCGCCACCGCCGCGCTCCTCGGGTCGCGCGCAAGCATTCAAGGCATCGAGACCCGCCCCGAGCTCGTTTCGTTTTGCAACCGCATCGCGCGGGAAACTGGATTTTCCAATTTGAAATTTGTCCAGGGAACCATCGCTGATGCGCAACTGGATGCGGATGTGGAACTCGCGCACGACGCGCCGCAAAACACACTCGACATCCTCATCGCGCTCCATGCCTGTGACACGGCGACCGACGACGCCATTGCCAGGGGAATCCAATCCGGCGCGCGCCTGATCGTCGTTTCCCCCTGCTGCCAAAAGGAACTCCGCCCGCAACTGACCGCGCCGCCCGTCCTTGCCGGGGCGCTGCGCCACGGTATTTTTCAGGAGCGGCAGGCCGAGTTTGTCACCGACGCCCTGCGCGCGCAACTCCTCGAATACGCCGGCTACCGCGCAAAGGTGTTCGAGTTCATCTCGACCGAGCACACCGCGAAAAACCTCATGATTGCCGCGATTAAGACGCGCGCGCCGGGCGACGAAACCGCGCTGGAAAACGCGCGCGCATTCGCCCGTTTCTACGGCATTCGAAAACACGCGCTCGCGACGCATCTCGGCATTGACCTGAACTTTTGATCCACAAATAAAATCACCGCATTCATGACACACGAAGAATTCCGCGTCCGTTACTACGAACTTGCCCCCGATGGCGCCATCCCGCTGCACAAGCTCTGCGATTATTTTCAGGACGCCGCCGGCATCGACGCGCACACACTCGCCTTTGGCAGCGAAGACCTGGGAGACGCCGCCGGGCTGACATGGGTGCTCACGCGCATGCAACTCACCCCGCTATGCCCCGCCAGGGCCGCGGGCGGCGACACTTTCACCGTGCACACATGGCACAGCCGCTCCGAGCGGCTCATGAGCCGGAGGGAATTTTACATAACCAACGGAAAAGGAGAAACCGTTTTGAAGGGGTCAACGTGGTGGCTGTTGATAGACATCTCCACGCGCCGAATCGCGCGCACACCGCAAATGCTCATCGACATGAACCCGCCAACCCCGGAGTTCGTCGTTGAGGAAAACAATCCCAAGATGCCCGATTTCAGCGGAGTCCAACCGGCGGCGACACTTCCAATCATCGTGCGCAACGAGGACATCGACAGCAACGCCCACGTGAACAACACCCACTTCACCGCATGGGCGCTCGAAAGCGCGCCGCCGGAAATCGCCTCCAGCCGCGCGCTCAAGGAATTGGTGATCACCTTCAAGAACGAGTGCTTCGCAAAGGACAAGCTCACCATGTCCGTCCATGAACAGCCCGTCGAAAACGGCAAAGCCCTCTGGCACATCCTCACCCGCGAAAACGACGGCAAGGAAACCGCGCGCATTTACACGCGCTGGGAGTGAGAAAACCGTTCGCGTGACAGTGGCGCGGAAAAATTTTTATCGGTAGGGCGAAGCCTCCGGGTGAGCCGCAACATTAACGGCTCACCCGGAGGCTTCGCCCCTACCAAAGGCATTTCCTTGCGACAATTTAAGCCGAAAAAGCCTAACCGCGCCGGCCTTTTTTGACCGCGGCCTTGGGCGCGTAGGATTCGAGCGCAACGCGCAAAATTTCGCCGATGCTGACCTTTTTCTTTTTGGCCGCCTTGGTGAGTTTGGCCTTCATCTCGGCGGGCAAACGGACGGAAATCTGCCTGTGCGGCTCGCCGGCGGAAACACAACGCTCAATGTCAAAACTTGCGACCGCCTCGCGCACCAATTCGCTTGTGAAGCGGAATCCGTGTTTTTTTTGAGTGGCGTCAATTTTTGCAATCAGCGACACCGGCAAATCAAATGTGAGGGGGGAGGTAACGGGGTTCTTCTTTTTTCTGGCCATGATGGTGGATGGGTTTGGTTCAGTGATGGATGGAGGTCGAGGCGATGGATTTTAAAAGAATGCACAACTCCATTTCCAGCAACGCCAAAACGCAATTCTTATTGGCGCCAACTTCCTCCGCGTTTGGACGCGCCAAATGCCGCGCTTTCATCCTTTCCAACCATACCCACCGCCTCCATGCTGCGCCGCGACAGCAACAGTTTTGCTCCGTCGCCCCTCACATTATGAAAACACGCCAAGACATAGTCGAAAACTGGCTGCCGCGCTACACGGGCGTGCCGCTCAACGAATTCGGAGACCACATCCTGCTCACGAACTTTCAGCGTTACGTGCAGCTCTTTGCCGAATGGCACGGCGTCCCCGTGCGCGGGCTCGACAAACCCATGTCCAGCGCCACCGCCGGGCGCATCACGATGATCAACTTCGGCATGGGCAGCGCCACCGCAGCGACAATCATGGATCTGCTCGGCGCCATCCGGCCCAAGGCGGTGCTCTTCCTCGGCAAATGCGGCGGCGTGAAACACCGCGCCGAAGTCGGCCAGCTCATTCTGCCCATCGCGGCCGTCCGCGGCGAGGGCACAAGCAACGACTACTTCCCGCCCGAGGTTCCCGCCCTGCCCGCCTTCGCGCTGCAAAAAGCCATCTCCACCACGATCCGCGATTACGCGCGGGATTACTGGACGGGCACTGTTTACACGACCAACCGCCGCGTCTGGGAACACGACGATGACTTTAAAAAATACCTGCAAAAAATCCGCGTCATGTGCGTGGACATGGAAACGGCGACGATCTTCACCGTCGGCTTTTTCAACGACATTCCCACCGGCGCGCTCCTACTCGTGAGCGACCATCCGATGACGCCCGAAGGCGTGAAAACCACGGAAAGCGACCGGCGCGTTGACGCCGACCATGTCGAGCCGCACATCCGAATCGGCATTGATTCATTAAACCAGCTCATCAACCGGGGATTAACGGTGAAGCATCTGAAATTTTGACCGCCGCCAAGCCCGGCGGCAGGCTCACCGCGCCTCCGTGGATAAGTGCCTTTCCACAAACAGCACATCCACCACGTTGCGCACGAACTGCTCGTTGCTCACACCGTCGGTCACACTCTCGGGAAAAGCCGTCAGCGATTTGAAATGCTCCGCGAGATCGGCAAACAACTCCGCGCGCGCCGCGTCATCAAGCTTGTCGCGCCGGGCCAGCGCCAGCCACGCCACGCGCGCCTCCTCCGGGGAAACCGCCTGCCGCAAACGCGCCACCACCGGCGCGTGGCCGCGCAGTGTGTTGTATTTTTCACTCCCCAGCAACGCCGGATCGGGCGCCGGCTCCGAAGCCTCCCAAATCACAAGCGTTCCCGCCGCCAGGTCGCCGAGCCGCTGGCAGCGCCGGCTCAGCAACGCCGTCGCGCCGCCCGCGAAATAACCAAGCGGAAGCGCGTCAATCGCCCGCAGCAAATTGCGCAGCACCACCTGCCACAGGGACAGCCGCAAGCCTCGCTCGTCGATCACGCGCAACCGCAGCATCCGCTTGCCCGGCGTAAGGCCGCGCCAGCGCCACTCGAAAAAAATCGAGTAACCCTGCGACACCACAAAATACCCGATCACGCTCACCGCGCGCATCGCGTCCACGCTCACGATCGCCAGCAGGCTGATCGCCACGCTCACAATCCCCCACCCCGCGCTCACAATCATCCAGTCGGCCAGCAGCGCGAGCATCCGCGGCACCGGACTCGCCAGCCGGTGCGAAAATACCGCGCACTCCGGAGTGCGCACGCGGATTGTATCCAGCCTTTCAATACCTTTCACGCCGTTCATGAATTTTCCTCCCCCTCTTTTTTGCGTCCGCAAAACCCCAAATACCACAACAGCACCGCGCCTTCGATCACACCAAGGCCGATCTTGACCCAATACGGCAGCACCGGCGCGTGGTATTGCGAAATGAACGCCTCCACAACGCCCGCCCACACGAGCATCAACGCCGCGCCCGCGCACAACGTCACCACATCCGGCGCGGCCGCCCGCAGGCGCATCGCAAGCCCCTTGCTCTGGCCGCGCCCAATCAACGCGCCCGCCAGCACAAACCCGGCCTGCCCGCCCACGAGAATCGCGGGGATTTCAATCATGCCGTGCGGCAGCAGCCATCCGAACAGGAACGTCGTCTGCCCCGCGAGCACGTAGTCCGCCACCACCGCGCCGAGAATCACGCCATTGTAGAACAACAGCACCAGCGTCCCCGCGCCCCACGTCATGCCGAGCGCCATCACGAGCAAGGTCACGCGAATGTTGTGCGTCATCAAATAACCGGCAAACGTGCCCTTCGAGCCGTCCAGCCGATTGTAATCCTCGCCCGATTCCTCCTTCGCAACGCGCTCCGCCGGATCGCCGAGCAAGTGCGAAAACGGCATCAGCACCTGCTTGGCATCGGGATCAAGCGCCACCGCGAAGCCCCCGAAAACCGCGCCTCCCAGCATCAACGCCAGCGCGAACCAGAACGCGCGTATTCGTTTCCTGAATACACCGGGCAGCGTGACAGCGAACCATTTCCCGGGCCGCCAGTGCTCGACTGAGCGCCCGCCCGCGCCGCCGTGGATTTCCGCGTAACCGCGCGCGACAAGATTCTCCAGATACGCGCGCGTCTCCGGCTCCGCGGAAAACGTGGCCAGGCGCGCCAGGTCCGCCGAGGCCCTTTGATATAAATGCTCCATCTCGCGCACTTCCTCAAGCGGCGGCCTGCGCCAGGGATCGTTCGCCATGCGGTTCAGAATTTTGTCGAGCCGCTCCCACTTTGGACGTTCCGTCTCGATGAATTTGTCCAGGTTTACGATCATGAAAAATCCTCCTGAAAAAAAACGCTGAATGCGCGGAGAATCACAGGGACAAATGCGGCCCGTCCCGTTCCCCGTGCTCCGTCTGTTCGAGAGTCGGCCTTCATAGCAACTGCCTCCGCTTCACCTGCAAATATTGCGTCACCAAGTTCGCCACGAACGCATCGTCATCGAGCACCGCCGCCGTGATGTTGACCTGCTTGAGCGCGCGGATCAGCGCCTGCGTTTCCTCCCAGCGCATGTGGCCCGCAAGCCTCGCGTAAAGATCGCCGCGCCCGTCCGCCCTCCTGCTTGCGAAAAGCGGCTCCACGCCCGGCCCGCGCAACTGGCTCACCAGCATCAAATGCTGGCGCGCCAGCAATGGAGCGTGTCTCGCGAAATCCTCCGCCAGCACGGGGTCGCCCAGGTCGGTCAGAAAAAACAACAGCGCGCGCTGGCGTTGCCGCAACCGAATGTGACGCGCCACCTCGGCCATGTCGGGTGTCACGCCGCCCGGTTGGAGCGTGTGCAACGCCTCGCGGCATGCCGCGTAATGCGCTGCGCCGTTGCCCGCGCGCAAACTCACGCGCACGCGATCATCGTAGGCGATCACGCCGAAGCGATCCCCCTGCCGCTGTGCCGCGAGAAACAAAACCAGCGCCGCGGTCAGGTAGCGCTCGAGCACCGTTTGAGTGACCCCCTCGTGCGTGACGAGCCGCCCCGACAAACGCGACATGTCGATCACCACATAAATCTCCTGCGTGCGCTCGGCCTGAAAAACCTTCGTCACCGGATGCCCGCGCTTCGCCGTCGCCTTCCAGTGGATTTCGTCAAACCCGTCGCCCGGCAAATACTCGCGCAACTTTTCAAACTCGCGCCCGCGCCCGACCGTGCGCTGCAGCTTCGCGCCAAACTGGCCGCGATCCAGAAAAACCGCCGCGAGCTGACGCCGCTCGGAAAACAAATTCGGATACACGCGCAGCTCGCACTCCAGCCGCGCGCGCGCGCGCAACCGCCACAAACCCAGTCGCGATCCCGCCTCGCAACACGCCAGCGCCGCATTCGCAAAACGCCCGCGTCGCGAAGGCGTGCACGCCCATTCGATTTGCGCGCGCGATTTGTCCGCCCCCGCCGGCAGGCGCACCCACAACTCATTGTCCTTTGCCGCAAACACCTTCGGCAATCCGAGCGCAAAACGCAGCTCCATCGCGCGCCCTGTCTCATTTAAAAAACGCACCGGGATCGCGCCGGGCCGGTCCTTCGAAAAACGCACGACCTCCGGAGCCGACACAACCGGCATCCTCACGCTGCGCAGACTCAACGCCAGGTCGGCCAACGCCAGCAACGCCACGATTGCCAGCGCGGCGAAGCACACCGGCATCAACCCGGGCATCGGCCCCGCCGGTATCGCAAGAATCACGACGGCGAAGACAAGCCAGAGCAAGCGTGTTGAGGGAAGAAAGGTCATGTTGTTATTTTCGATTTTGGATTTCCGATTTTCGATTGGGAGTTACCGCTCCATTTTCGATTTCGAGACCGCGCGGTGGCGCGCAATCGAAAACCCCAAACTTCTTCATCTTGGCACCGCCACTTGTTCGAGTATCCGCGAGAGCACCTCGTCGATTGTCAGTCCCTCGATTTCGAACTCGGGGCGCAATATCAGGCGGTGTCCGAGCACCGCGCTTGCAAGGCCGCGCACATCGTCCGGCGTCACATAGTCGCGGCCGTCGAGCGCGGCGCGCGCGCGGCTGCCAAGCAGCAGCGCCTGCGTGGCGCGCGGCCCCGCGCCGACCAGCATGCTCTCGTGGCTGCGCGTCGCGCGCACAAGATCGACCACGTAGCTCGTCAGCTCCTCGCGCAACGTCACCGTGTCGAGCGCGGCGCGCATTGAGGCCAGTTCGCCCGCGCCAAGCACAGCGCGCACTTCGCCCGCGGCAAGCGCGCCCTCCGGCGTGTTGTTTCCGACCATGCGCCGCGCCAGCGAAAGTTCCTCGTCGCGCGCCGGCGGCTCCATTTTGATCTTGAGCATGAAGCGATCCTTCTGGGCCTCGGGCAGCGGATAAGTGCCCTCGGAATCCGCCGGGTTTTGCGTGGCGAACACGGTGAAGTTCTCATCAAGCGAGTGGGTCTCGCGGTCGATCGACACCACGCGCTCCTGCATCGCCTGCAAAAGCGCAGCCTGGGTTTTCGCGGGCGCGCGATTGATTTCATCCGCGAGCAGGAACGACGTGAACACCGGCCCGCGAATCAGCGTGAATGAATTTGCCTGCAAATTAAACACGTTCGTGCCCGTGATGTCGGACGGCATGAGGTCGGGCGTGAATTGCACGCGCCCGCCCGGCACGCCGAGCACGTGCGCGAGCGTGCGCACGAGCAGCGTCTTCGCCACGCCCGGCACGCCCTCGATGAGCGCGTGCTGGCGCGACAGCAAGGTGATGAGCGAAAGCTCGACCGCCTCCTGCTGGCCGATGACGACTTTCGCCACCTCGGCGCGGGCGGCGGTTAGTTTTTCCGTAAACGATTCAATGGTTGGGTTCATAAAATTGATTTCTTTTTTTGGCGGGGCGAAACCCCTCCTGATTTTCTCAGCGCTTCCCGCGCTGTTGTGTAGATTGTCCACGGCGACGCGTTTCGCTCCAGCGTGGCGAGCGCCTTGTCCACGCGCGCAATGTCGGCGGGCGAAGCCGTTTTTTTCCACTCGTCGAGGCACACGCGCGCCACCTGCGCGCGGGGCACCGAGCGGCGCAGCAACGCCTCCAAGCCCGCCGTCGGCTCGTAGCCCGCGCGCTCCTCATCCTCGTCGGCGGGCGGCGGCACGAACAGCGCCATGCGATGCCACACCCACAACACCGCCAGCAACATCGCCAGGCACGCAGCCCCCGTCAGCCCATAGCGCCGCGCAAGCGCGGCCACGCCATGATCCTCCGTCATGCCGAGATGATATTCGTCGAAAATAACAACGCCGTCGCCGCCCGGCGCGGTCACGAGCCATGCGAGCAATGAGGTCGCGCGCGCGCGTTGCAGCGCCTCGTTGCTCAGGAAAAACGAATCCGCCGCCAGCACGATCGAGCCTGTTCCAAGCGCGCGCTCAATCATCACGGGACGCCCCTCGCGCGTGTAAAGCACGCGCCAGTCCGCGCTTTTTTCCGTGTCGAAATACAACTCGCTCATCCAGTCGAGTCTTCCCGGCCATTCGCCCGGTTGTCCTTCCGCGCGCACCGCGGGGGGCAGCCTGCCGTCGTCGTCGGGCTTGATGATGCGCGTCACGATTTTCACGCCCCATTGCCCGCCCGCATCGACAAACACATGTTTCTTGCGACTGCCTTTTTTCTCCGCGGGCTCCGGGGTTTCCCCGGGCGCGACCTCGGGGGCGTCGCGCTTCTCCAAGGCATGCGCGGCAAAATCCGGCGCGCCCGCGAAATTGTATTTTGAATAATCGTCATCGGTGCGCGAATCGCGCCAGCGCTTCAACTCGCGCTCGCCGAAGCCCGCCTTGAACGTCACGACCACGCGCGCGCCGCCGCGAGCGAGCGAGTCGAGTTTTTTCGCGGTGACGCGGTCAGTCCGCAACCACCCGGCGGAATTCACCCCCGCAAACACAATCGTCCCTCGCATGCCGGCCGGCAATTTTTCCGGCTCGCGCAGCCATCGTTGCGCGCGCGCGCCGGGCACAAGCTCCAGGCTTTCATAAAACGCCTTTGTGCCGAGCGGGTCGGCGCGATAGGTCGAGTAAAGCGGATACACATCGCCGCGCGAAATCCTCATGCGCAGCAATTCGGCGATGCCGCCGAGCAACAGCACGACCAGCGCGGCGAGCAGAATCATCGAGGCTCGGCGCCTCATATTTTCGCTCCTTTCTCCATCTCGTCGAACCACGCGCGCACGCGCGCCTCGTCCGTCTGCTCGCGGCCATACCACGCCGCCTCGAACTCGCGCCGCCTCGCGGCAAACCATTCCGGCAGTCCCGCGCGCTGCAGCGCGCGACGCCGCAGTTCGCGCTCGTAATCAAGATTCGTCTTGTGCCGGCGCAGCGTCAGCAATCCCTCCGCGCCGAGGCGCGCGAGTTGCGCGAGGTAGAGCGCGCGCAGCGCCAGTCGCCACTCTCCGAGCGCGATCTGCTCGCGCGCGAGTTGCAGCCACTCGTCCCAAGGCAGTTGCGCCGCCTGCACGTTTTCATCGCGCAAATCCGGTTTCCCCTCGATCTCCGCGACGCCCGCCGCCGCCTCCACAATTTTGCGCCGCCCACCTCGCACCGTTATATAAATCACCCAAACGAGCAATCCCGCCAGCACCGCGAGAAGCGTGTAGAGAAAAAATTTCAACAGCGACAGGTCTCCCGTGCCCGATCGCTCCTTCATTACAACCGGCGAGGAATTATCATTGTCGCTCGAAAGCAGATTCGCCAGCCATTCGACAAAACGCCCCAGCGCGCGAAAAACTGATTTCACACCGCTCCCCATCCAGTTAAAAAAACGCTCGATTGCGCTCGCCTCGTCATCCGAAGGGCGCGCTTTTTCATCCGGCTGCAACTGCCATTGAAAATCGCTGCGCGCCAGCACTTCGTCGATGGCTTGGTCGAGCTCGGCGGGCTGGACTTGTTGCTGCTGTTGCCGGACGGAATCGGAGTCTTGCTCCGCGGCCGGCGCGTCCCCCGAAAACATCAGCGCGCCCGCGAGCAGCGCGACGAGTGTGAAACCTGTTTTGGCGCGCCCCTGTTTTCGGGCGGCGGCAATTTCGATGCGCAAATCCGCGCCGGTGCGCAGGGCGCGCCCGCGAAAAACACGCAGCACGCAAAACGCCTTCGCAAGCGGATCGACCGCGAGCCATGTGAGCGCCGTCACGCACATGAGGAATGTGGTGTTGAGCATCGACCAGCCGTCCAGCGACATGAAGTTTTCCATCCCGAGCAATGTGCGCGCCAGCCACGGCAGCATGTAGAACAAGGCCGCCACGTTTGCAAAAACCACAAGCGAAAGCGCGCTGATCACGAGCAGCCCCACATGCCCCTGCCGCGGCCAGAGTTTCGCAAGCCGCCACACATCCGCCCCCGCCGCTCCGGGTTGCTCCGGGACTTGCCCGGAGCCAAGCGCCGTCGCCGTTTGAAAATACAGCCACACATAACCGAATGGCAGCAGCAGCACACCCGACACCGCCAGCGCCGCCGGTCCCCACGCGTGGATTTTGAATTGCGAGACCGCCAGGCGCGCCGCCCTGCGCCATGTGAATTTCTCCGGCTTCGCGCCAAGGCGAAACGCCAGCAACCGCGCGCACATTTCCGCCTGCGCGACCTTCATCCACGCATACAGCAGCACGAGCGCGCACGCGCCCAGCGCGAGCTCGTCGCGCGACGGCCTGAACCACGAGACGTAAGCCCACGCGAACAAAACCGCCAGCGCCCACGCCCCCGCGCCGAGAAGGTGAAGCACAAACACTCCCGCCGGCGCGCGACGGAGCAGGTGCGCGGATTCCTCGATCAGTGCCAGCGCGGACGGTTCCGTCTCGCGACGGCGCGCGGTTGTTCCCTTGCGCGTCATTCCTCGCCCAGCGCCTCCTCCGCCGCCTGCGCCCACACCGTGCCCTCATGCACCGACTGCGGCAGTTTTTCGATCAGCAAACCCGCCAGGTAAAAACACAACCAGAGCCACGCCACGCCCGCCGCGAGCGACGCCGCGCGTTTCACCGAGTCCGCCGTCAGCGCGAAAAGACCGCGATTGCTCCCGTCCGCATCCGCCTTCGCGTTCGCAACGATTTTCTCCAGGCACGCCGCGCACAACAAGCGCCCCTCGTATTCCGAGACGCACTCGCGGCAAAACGGCAGCCCGCACTCCGCGCAACACGCCGCCGCCTCGCGTTCCGAGTGCCGCGTGCAGCGCAGCCTGCGCATCGGTCCGCCGGCTCGCGACGGCAAAGGTGGATTTTCCGCCGTGCTCATGCCGCGCCCGGGCCTCCGTCCGGATTTTGCGCGTCCGAAGTTTGCCGTGGTTGCATTTGCGGCAGCTCCGGCTGCGAGGGCAACTCGGGCATTGGCGGTTGCGCGGCGGCCTGATTTTCCAACGCCGTTTGCTCAACGGCGGCATCGACCGCGTCCGACACCTGTTCCGCCATCGTCGGTTGCGCGCGCGTCAAATCCGCCTGCGACGCATTGATCAACGGCGTGAGTTGCTCGATCAATTTGTCCGCCTGCCATTTCCGCGCCACGGAGCGCAACAGCACCGTTTGCAATTCCGTCACCACGTAAACTTTCACCGTGCGCCCGCGCCACAGGAACAGGAGCGCGACCGCGAGCATTATCAAAAAACACACCAGCAAACCGGGCGAGCCGCCGCCCTCCCTGCTTGTCATCGCGGTCAAAAACCACATGAGGCCAAAAAAGAACGCGATGAATCCGCAGACAAAGCCGCCGACCTTGGCCGAAAAACCCTCGCCAACCATGATCGCCTTGATGTCGCGCAAATAGAAACGCCGGTAGCGCTCATGCAGTCCGGTCGAGGTGATTTGCAGCACATGGTCGTCCGCGAGCCACAGGCTCCCGCGCGAAAACAGCCCGCCGTTTTGACAGCGCAGATGTTTGTATCGCGGATTATTGCCGTCGTTCGCGCTCATTTTGAAAACATCTCCACAAACAGCCACACCCATCCGGCAATCTGCGCCAGCGAAAGCGCGCCCGCCACCCAGCGCTGCCAGCGAAAGCGCCTCACGATGCTTGCGGGTTTGTTCCAGTTCAACAACACCAGCGCGAACGCCGCCGGCGCCGTCGCAATCGTGAGCGGCCAGGCAATCAGCGGCAGCACCGCGAGCCAAAGCGCGGTGGTGTCCGCTATCCACTTGTCCCGCTCAACCCGCGCCGGGGATGTTTTCCCGCCCGCGATGCACGCCGGGCACAAAACGCGTCCGCCAAAATCGACCGCGCACACGGGGCACAAAAATCGTCCGCACGACGAACACACGCCCTCGGCCTGGTTTTGCGCGTGGAAGAAACAAGTCGCGTCGTCACCGCCCGCCAGTTCGTGCGGCTTCGTCACGACGCGCTCCGCCCGAAACGCCGGGAACTCCACAAACTGGTAGCCATCCTTGCACACCTCGCATTGCGCGCGCCCCGGCGTGAGCAAATAACGTCCGCCGCAAGAGCACGGGCCGTTCAGTGTTGGAGATTTGTTGCTCACGGAATCAAAAAATGCGCATGGAAGATTAAACGCGCGCCGGAAGCTCGCGATTATTTGCGCACCACGCGCGTGTCGCAGATGATGTCATGCAACGCGCGCTTCTGCTCGTCCCAGCCGGCCATTATGTAGCCGATGCACAGGATCAACGCGCTGACACCCTTCGCAAAATTGCGCCCGATAATCCGGCCCACCGAAAGTTTCTCGCCATCGGCGCGCAGAATCTTCAAGCCCAGCGCAAGTTTGCCGGGAGTCGCGTCATACTTTCGAATGAAAAACACGTCGTAGGCCAGCGCCACGGCAAACTGCACAAGATAGAGGGACAATTGCAGAATCAAGACAACCGGTGTCATGCCATCGCTTCCAGACGCGGACGCGATGCCGCCAAGCGCCATCAGGACAAACATGAAACCCATGCTGAAAACCATGTTGATCGCCCACAGGCACATCATGTCGATAATGACCGCGGCGAACCGAATCCAGAATCCCGCGTAACGCATCTCCCCCGGCATCGCGGTGTGTTGCACGCCCTCGCGAATGCGCTGGAAAAACGCGTCCTTGTGCTCGGCGCTCACCCAGCGCCCCTGGTATTCGAGCATCTCGCGCTTCGGGTAAAGGCGCCCGCTCACCGCGCACACGGCCGAGTCGCTTTCCCCGGCGATCCGCGCCGCCGTTTGCGCCCACGGCAGCCACTCCGCCATGCCCGCGTGCCAGACGAGCGTCTCGCCCATGATCGTGCCCGCCTGCGCAAGCTGGTCAAATTGCTCCTGTGAAACCGGCCCGACGCGCTCGCCGTTTAAAACATAATACCATTGCATGAGATTAAAAAAGATTTGGGAAATTTAAACCCAAACGCAAATGTCGGGCGGAAAGCTTGGCAACGGTATATTAACGTCGCGTTTACAATGAATTTGGTCGCGTCGCCTGCCATTGTCCCGAGGGTATGTTTCGCCCGCATCCAAAAAACAATGACACTCGAAAAAGGGATTGCTCCACACTCATGCGATTCTAGCGTTGAACCTTTTCGCGTCATGCAAAAGCACGCCGCAAAACGCATCTACAGTCCGCAATCGCTCGAGTTTTGGTTTGAGAAACTCGAAGGCGATTGGTTCGCCGTGTTCACGGACAGCCAGCTCGCGCACGGCCGCCGCATTTACCGCGACAGCGAAATCCGCGAACTCGAACTCACCAACAAGGACGCCATCATCCACCGCCGCGTTGAAAAACGCGACGAATACGCCGTCATCGAATGGGAAAACGGCGAGCTCAACATCCGCGCATCGACCGACGACACCGAAAAAGCCCGCGCCATCGCGGTCGCCGGCATTCACGAAATCGAGGAGCTCCTTTGCGACGAACTCCCTCCCCTGCCCGCCGAGCCGTCCGCCAATGGCAACGGCGCCCGCGCGCCCGCGCCGCAATCCTCCGGCGCGACAACCAACGGCAAAACCGCCCCGGCACCCTCCGATGCGCCGCCTCCGCGCACCCTCGTCCTCACCTTCGCCACCAGCCACAACGGACTCTCGTTCGAGGCGTTCTGGAAAGACCCGGCCAATGCCCGCGCGCCGCGCGCCCCGGCGTTCACACCGGACAACACCGCCTCGTCCGCCCGCCCCGCAACCACGCGGGCGGAACGCGCCAAGCTCATCGGACTCGCCGCCCTCGCGCGCAAATCACACTTCACCTACAACGCCCAAACCGGCCACTACCTCCTCTCGAACATCATCGAGATTCCATCTTATCTGAAAAACACCCTCCCCGCCTGGCGGCGCGCCTACGAAATCGAGCTCGCCCCCGAAACGGAAAAACTCCTCCACACCGCGCAAACCCTCGAAGTCAGCGTCATCGCCACCCGGCGCAACGGGAAAAAAACACCGGGCGCAAAAACCACATCCAACGACAACGATACCGCCCTCGACTTGCGCTGGATATTCAAATCCGGCGAACGCCTTCTCACCGACGACGAAGTCGCCCTCGTCACCAAACGCGGCGCCTCGCCCACCCTGCTCCCCGGCGTGGGCATCGTCACCCTCCCCGCCGACCGCCTCGAAACGCTGGAAAACTGGCAACGCAACATCGCCGAGGCGGAAACACCCGACGGCAAACTCCCCCCCTACCTCATATTCTCCCTCTTCAATGACGCGCGCCTCAAACTGACCCTTTCGCCCGAAATCGAGACGTGGCGCCGGGCCGTCACCACCCCCGCGCCCTTCACCAAGCCACTCCCCGAAATTCTCCGCCCCTACCAACGCCACGGCGTCGAATGGATGCACCACCTGTGCGACACCGGATGCCACGGACTCCTCGCCGACGAAATGGGCCTCGGCAAAACCCTTCAGACAATCTCGCTTCTCTCCGTCCGCCCCGCCAACGATCCCTCGCTCCCCACGCTCATCGTTTGCCCCGCCAGCGTCGTTCCCGTCTGGCAGGAGGAATTCGCGAAATTCGCCCCGCACATTCGCATCAAAGTCCTGAAAAACGGAAATCCCTTTGTCGGCAACGCCACCGAAACGAATCACGACGCCGAGCCCGAAGCCGGAATCGCAAACGGCAAACTGCAAACCGCGCCCCCCACTGTCTCCGAGCGCATCGTCTGGATCGCCAGCTACGCGCAACTCCGCAAACACCGCGCCCGCCTAGACACCGCGCGCTTCGGCTACACCATCCTCGACGAGGGCCAGTTCATCAAAAACCCCGTCGCCAAAACCACGCAAACCTGCTTCGCCATCCGTGCCCAGCACCGCATCGTCCTCTCCGGCACCCCGCTCGAAAACCGCCAGCTCGACCTGTGGTCCATCTTCCGCTTCCTCCTGCCCGGGCTGCTTGGCACGCGCGCCGTTTTTGAAGCCGCGCTCGCCGCCGACCGCGAAGGCGCGTTCACCCGCCTCCGCGCGCAACTCGCCCCCTTCATCCTGCGCCGCACCAAAAGCGATGTCGCCACCGAGCTTCCGCCCAAAGTTGAAATGGAACTCGTCTGCCCGCTCACCGATGTGCAACGCGCCGAATACGCCCGCGTCTGCGCCGAGGGCCTGCAACGCCTCGGTGACGACATGGACGCCGCCCTGCGCGAGCGCAGCTTCGGATTCCTCGCCCTGCTCACGCGCCTGCGCCAGATCTGTTGCGACCCCGACATGCTCCCCTGGCTGAACACCCCGCTTGCCGACTCCGGCAAAATCAACCTCCTCGTTGAAAAACTCGCCGAAATCATCAGCGGCGGGCACAAAGTTGTCATCTTCTCGCAATTCGTGATGCTCCTTGAGCGCGTCCACGAAGCCATCGCCCTCGCCTACCCCGACCTGCCGCGCTATGAAATCACGGGCATGACCAAGGACCGCCTCAAACCCGTGCAGGCCTTCCAAAACGCGAAAGGCGCCGCAGCGATGCTCGTCTCGCTCAAGGCCGGCGGCACCGGCATCACGCTGCACGCCGCGGACTACGTCTTTCTCCTCGATCCATGGTGGAACCCCGCCGTCGAGGCGCAGGCCGTTGACCGCGTCCACCGCATCGGCCAGTCGAACACGGTTTTCGTTTACCGCATGGTGACCGCCGGAACAATCGAGGAGCGCATCCAAAGCCTGAAGGACAGCAAACGCGGCCTCTTTGAGCGCATCGTTGGCGGCACCGAAGGCAACGACCTCGCCGCGCACTTCAAGACGCTCCACGAACTGGTGCAACTCACAACAGCCGAAGTCGTGGAGCCCGAGCAAACCCCCGACTACGTCCCGATCTGATAAAAGCCGGCCCGAAGTGAAACCAAGCTGGTTCGATTGTGGAAACCGAGAAGTGACAAAAAAATGATTTTTCTACTTGCGCCAAAAATCAAACCCTCCGTAATGACGCCCCTTCACCGGCTGTTCTGAAAAGGACGGCGGAAGAAACTGATGCCCGGTAGCTCAGTGGCAGAGCAGGTGACTGTTAATCACTTGGTCGCTGGTTCGACCCCAGCCCGGGCAGCCACTTTAACCTCAAAGACTCGCACAAGTTTTTGAGGTCTTTTTTTGCCCCATTAAAAAAGTGACCGCCCCCTTACGGCTCCCTCCCTTGCCCCCGCCGCACATCATTTCCCGTGAGACGGTAGAGACCCGCAAAGTCGCCGCCCGAAGGGGGATTTGACCTTGGGCCTTCCTCAACGAGTTTTCTTTATTTCACCGAAGCGTGAATGAATGACTGGAGTTCGGTGCGGGTTGTTTTTTTGGCGTCCGAAATCTCGGCATACCATTCATACACCGAGTTGGCCGCCCTGCCCTTCCAATTGTATTTCGCCCCGGCGCCTGATTCGGCCTTCACTGTGGCGAGTTTTTTGAAGGGTTCGATCTTGGTCCCAAAATCGTAGGCAAGCGTGTATTGCGCCGCGGGATCCGTGCGCGATTTGCCTGTGTAGGGCGAATAGGTGGCCACGCGGATTTCGTTGGTGCGCGGCGAAAAAGTAAGCACGCCGAGAAACCCCGCGCCGCCGTTTTCATCAAACTGAAAGTCCTGAACGATGGAATGCGTCACGGAGCCGTTGCAAGTGTCCGTGCGATGCCCCTCGCCCGTTGTGTGTCCGCCCACGATGAGCATGAGGTTTTTGTGCGATTTTAACGCGGCATAAACGGCCTCACCATCCTCCTGAAATTCGCCCGGGATTCCGGGGAAAAGCGTCGCGTGCGTAATGACAATCGCATGACGATCCGCATGCTTGGTCAAAACATCGCCGGCCCACTTGAGGATTCCGGGATCGTTTCTGAGGCGACCGAATTCCAAGCTGAGCACGACAATCTTCGTTCCGCCTGATTCAAACAGCGTGTAGTGATTGTTATTATTATCGCCGTAGTTTCCGCCGTAATAACTTTTCCCCTTAAAATGATTCACCCCGAAATATTTATTAAACAGTTTCGCCGGACCGTCCCTTTTAAGCTCCCCGTCGGAACCGGGATAACGCTGGTCGTGGTTGCCGACGGCCAGGCAATAGGGAACCCCCTCGGGCAGTCCGCTCAGTTTTGTATCCTCAAGTTTATAGAGCGCCCGGCGGGCAAGTTTCCATTGATCTTCATGAATATCCCCGTGATCCGTGATGTCCCCGAGATGGAGCACGCCGGCTATGTTGCGCGCCCTGGCATTTCGGGCGATCCATTCCGTCTGGGCGTCAAACATTTCCGATTTCCCGCCGAGCCGCTCGTTTGTGTAATATTGCGTGTCGGGAAGGAGAATAATCTGAAAGTCATCCGCGGCGGCGGCCTGTTTGCGTCCGTAAAATGCGACACTCAGGGCGTCCTTGTTGGAGTCAGTCACACGCAGGGAAAGCGTGGCGGTGGTCGCGTTTGCATGCGTCGAGGAAAGGTTTGTCGCCTCGGGCGCGATATTGGACGGATTGGCGTCGTAGGTGACGCGGAGCAGTGGACGCAATTCCCGCCTGTCCACCCGTGACGTGATAAAGGCCGCCGGCACATGGTGCGTGCGTGTTGAATATAAAACCCAGCCGTTGTTCGGCTGCCCGCCCGCCCACGCGCGCAGCGACTCGGTGACATCAATCTCGTAGGCGGTGTTGTTGAGATTGGGGACAAAGAGCGCGTCGGGAGCGGCGACTGCCTCGCGTCCATCGTATTGGATTCCATCGTCACCCCACGCCTTGTATTTCCACGCTGCATCCTTCCCCCACGGCACAAGCATGCGGCTGAGAAATATCCGGTGATAAGTTATCGCGTCCTTTTTCGAGCCCACATTGAGGCGCAATGTCGCCTTGGAAATTTTTGCGCCGAGAGGAATTTGCGAGGCTCCCGAACCGAAAATATTATCAAAACGAACCAGCGCCTGCTTCGCCTTCAGTTGCTCGCCCTTGCTTTCATGCCGCTCGATCCAAAGGTTGTTTGCCTTGTTGCCGAGCACGCCCGGATTTCCCTGGTCGATGCCGATCTCCATCGCGCCCGAGTAGTTATCAAGGCCGTTTTGGAATGTCAGTGTTTTGTCATCCAGATTGGAGTCGGCATGAGCCGGGGAAAGCAAAAGCGCGCATGTCGCTATCGCAAAATAAACGCGAAAAAAACCGGGACGGTTATGCTGCTTCATATTTTCTAGTATATATAAATTTAAGAACACCCGCCTTGTTATTACGCGCGCAAATAGGCTCCGCTTGACTGTAATTTTTCGCGTAATTTTTTAACATCGAGCGACGCCGGCGCGATTCCCCCGGCGGCGCACATTGCGGCGGCGCGACCGGCGGCCTCGCCGACCGCCATGCAGGTGGACATCACGCGCGTGGCGGCCATGGCCTCGTGCGTCGTGCCTATGCAGCGACCCGCGATGAAGAGGTTCTCGATCTTTTGCGGCACGAGCGAGCGGTAGGGAATGTCATAACAATCGCCGCACCATTCGAGCGTGCAGTCGTTGTCGTTTGGCCGGTGAATATCAATCGGATAGCTGCCTACGGCGATCGCGTCGTCAAACTTGCCGCAGTTCAGGAGATCGTCGCGATTCAACATGTAATTGCACACCACGCGACGGGACTCGCGAATGCCGAGAAATGGCGCGGTGTTGGACAACCATGCGTTCTCAAAGCCGGGCACATAACCGGTCAGGTATTTAACGATGCCGTCGATTTGTTTGCGCGCGGTGATCTCGCCGTCGGTGAGACTGTGCGGATCGGAGCCGTCGATATCCTTGACGCGCGTCATGTTGATCCACGCCTCGCCCTTCCTGATGCCGGTTATAATAATCGTGCGATCAGTCGGGATCTGCACGCCGTCCGCGCGGGCTTTTTCTATCAGGTTGCGCAACCCGACCGTGATGAAGCGGCTGTTTTTGCCAAAATAATCCGGAGGGATGAAGTCCATCTGATACGAGTCCGGTTGCCCTGCAATGCTGTTGCGGAGCTTGTCCGTGTCCACGCTGTCGAGGCGGAACATGAGCGTCGGTGGCTGCATGCCGCCCTTGTCGTCGCCCTTCTCGCAAGGCGCGCCCGCGAGGAAAGCCACGTCGCCGTCCCCCGTGCAATCAATCACCTGTTTGGCAAGAATCGCCTCGCGACGCGCCTTGCCCTGGAAAACGCATCCCTTGATTTTGCCGTCCTCCACAATCGCATCGGCAAACATCATGTGCAGGAGAATCTCCACGCCCGCCTCGAGAAGCATGTTCATCGCCTCGGTCTTGACGGCCTCCGGGTCGATGATTGTGAGGCTGACATGCAGCGGGCAGGCTTGGTGCTCGCTGGCCGCGCCCTTCGCCTTGAGCCGCTCCATGAGTTTTTGCGGCAGGCCTTTTATAATCAACTCCTGCTTCTGGCTGAGAAACCCGAGGATGGGAAGCCCGGTGGTGAGATTGCCCCCCACATGGCTGAGCCCCTCGACAAGCGTCACGCGCTGTCCGCCCTCCGCCGCGCCCAGCGCGGCCATGATGCCGGCGGGGCCTCCGCCGACGACCAGCACGTCTGTTTCCTTGTATATTGGCGTTTCCCTTGACGGTTCGATAATCGTATTGTTTTCGGTTTTCATGATAATATTATTTTAATAAGTTATATATATAAATTATAAACTAACGCGCGGACGGCGGGTTTTCTTTTCGCGCCATTGTCCAAAGCACGGCAACGGCAACCAAGTGAAGTCCGCCCATGACGGCGAAGATGGGAACGGGGCCGACCGTATCAAGCGCGCGTCCTACGAAGAGATTGAAGATCACGGAGCCGAGGGCGCCAAAGCCTGCCGAGATGCCAAGCACTCCGCTGACGTTGCGCGTGGGAAAGGTCTCGGTCAGGATGACGGGGACGTTGAAAAGCCAGCTCAGGCAGATGGCGCACACGACGCTGAATATGGCGATGACAACAACGGGGCTGGCGATGTGCGGGGTGAACGCGAAGACCGGCATGACGATGGCCATGACGGTAAGGAGGACTTTGCGGGCGCGAAGCGGCGCCATGCCGGAGCGCACCATGAAGTCGGAGACAATGCCGCTGCCGATGCCGCCAAGCGCGGCAAAGAGAAACGGAATCCATCCGAACATGCCAACTTGCTGCTCGCTTAGGCCGGCGGACTTGAGGTAGCCGGGAAGCCAGAAAAGGCAGAAATACCAGACGGGATCGCTGATGAAGCGAATGAGAATGACGCCCCAGAGCGTGCGGGTT
This sequence comes from Ereboglobus sp. PH5-5, assembly GCF_029504805.1. Classification (NCBI taxonomy): domain Bacteria; kingdom Pseudomonadati; phylum Verrucomicrobiota; class Opitutia; order Opitutales; family Opitutaceae; genus Ereboglobus; species Ereboglobus sp. PH5-5. Next base: position 41,931 of record NZ_JAQFIT010000011.1, read on the forward strand.
TTCCAGAGTTGCGGCCAGGTGAACGCGGTGCCTTTCGCGGCGGAAGCCTCGCCGGTGTTTTCGGCGAGCACATCCGCGGGCGGGTTGCGGTAAAAGGCAAACCACAGGACCGCCACGACAATACCGAGCACACCGGGAACGAGAAACGCGGCGCGCCAATCGTAGGTTTCCTTGAGGCCGACGAGGAGCGGAGCGGCGATGACCATGCCGATCGTGCCGCCGGCAACGCAAAGGCTGTTGGCCGTCGCGCGAAGTTTCTTGGGAAACCATTCCGTGACGGCGCGGAGCTGCGCGGCGTAGGCCATCGGCTCGGCGGCGCCAAGGACGGCGCGGCAGGCGCCAAACGTCCAGGCAACGCGAGTGAACACCGCCGCGATGCAGGCGGATGACCAGACCAGAATGCCGCCAAACATAAACCGCCGGACGCCGTCGCCGTGTCCGAATCGGTCAATAAGCCAGCCGGAAACGGGATACATGATGGCGTAAAAGAAAATAAACACGTTGGCGATCAGCGCGTAACCGAAATTATCGAGGCCAAACATCGTCTGGATTTCATCCTTGAGGAAGGAGATGGTTACCCGGTCGATGTAGTTGAGCACCATCGCCGCGAATATGATCGCGACAATAATCCAGCGGCGGAGCGAGGGTTTTAGAAAGGGCATAAAATTGGGCAACGATTGAGTTTTGCAGTTTATATTAAATCGGTCTCCGTTGTTTTCGGATTGCGCGCTACACGAGTTTTCATGAATGGGCTAAATGGCGTTGGGATGAGTCCGGCGGGATACTAAGCGGAGGCAGGAGAATTGGCTCCTGTCCGAGCCCAAGGCAGGGCATAATAAAAAAGCGGTCAATATTTTATCTTGAATGAATATTCACGGGGCCAACGGGCGCAGGTATGCGCCTTTTTCGAGGAGCTCCTTTTGAACTTCCGCAACATTCACGCCGGATGGTTTCATGCCCCCGCGCAAGGCGATCCTTGCCGCCCGCCCCGCCGCCTCGCCCAACGCCATGCAGGTGGACATAACGCGGGTGGACGCCATCGCCTCGTGACTCATCGAGGAGCAGCGCCCGGCGACCAGCAGGTTTTCCACAGTTGCCGGAAGCAGCGAGCGGTAGGGAATGTCGTAGCTGTCCGCGCAAAACTCCATCGTGCAATCCGCGCCCTTGGCGTGGTGGATGTCAACCGGGTAGCCCGCCACCGCAATCGCGTCGTCGAAGCGGCGGCAGTTCACGATGTCGTCGCTCGTGAGGATGTATTTTCCGACGATGACGCGGCTTTCGCGGATGCCGAGGAAGGGCGCGGTTTTCTCAGGCCGGGCGTTTTCAAAACCGGGCACGTATTTTTTCAGGTATCGGACGAGTTCCTTGTTTTGTTTGCGCGCCTCGATTTCGCCAAAGGTGCTGCTGACCGGGTCGGTGGAGTCCACGCCGCTCACGCGCGACATGTTCACCCAGATTTCGTCGTCGCCCAGGCCGGTGATCAATATGGTTCGTGCCACGGAAATTTTGAGACCGTCGGCAAGGGCCTGCTTGATTTTTCCACGCAAGCCCACGGTTATGAATTTGCCCTCCCTAAACTGCTCGGGCGGCATCACGTCCATGTCGTATTCCCCGGGATGGTTGACGATGGCGTCGCGGAGTTTTTGAGTTTCAACACCGCGCATGCAGAACATTAGCGTGGGCGGCTGCATGCCGCCGTCACTGTCCCCCTTGCGGCATTCGACACCCGCGCGGAAGGCAACATCGGCGTCACCGGTGCAGTCGATAATCACCTTTGCCATGATCGCCTCGCGGCCCGCCTTGCTCTCGATGATGACGCCTTTGATTTCGTTTCCATCCATGATCGCGTCCACACACAGGGCATACATCAGCACCTCAACGCCCGCGTCCGCCATCGTTTGAAGGGCGACGGATTTTGCCTCCTCCGAGTCGATGATCGTCAGGCTCATGTGATTTTTGCAGGGCTTGTGTTCGCTGGCCGCGCCGCGCTCGCGCAGACGGTCGATAAATTTTTGCGGCAGGCCCTTGATGACCTGCTCGCCCTTGCAATTGAGGAAGGCCAGGATGGGCAGGCCGATTGTCAGGTTGCCGCCAAGAAAGCTCCGGCTTTCGAGCAGCATCACGCTCAGCCCCTCGCCGGCGGCGGCTTGCGCCGCCATGATTCCGGCGGGGCCGCCGCCGACAACGAGGACGTCCACCGAGCGGCGCACGGGAGTTTCACGCGCGGGTTCGCGCAGGGTTTTCGCTTTGTTTTCCATAATGTTTTTCGGGAGGTTGGTTTTAGTTTTTTGCCAGGGTTCTCGTGAATGCGTCAGCCGTCTTGTATCGCTCGTAGCCGCGAAGATGGCCGCGGTGTTTGAGCATGTCCGGCCGGTAAACGGTGACGGCGGGTTTGCAGAGTATTTTTTGCGCGGCGGCCACGCTGCCATGGACGCCCGCAACGACGGACGCAAACACCGCCGCGCCCAGGGCGCAGGTGTGGGGGCAGCCTGTCACGCGGATTTCGCGCCCCAGCACATCGGAGAGCGTTTGCATGACGAAGGGGGATTTTTGCGAGATGCCGCCGGCGGCGACCAGGTGGTCGATTTCCAGGTTGTTGGCGGCGAGGTGATCGACGATGGCCCTTGTCGCAAAGGCTGTCGCCTCGACGAGCGCGCGGTAGAGTTGCGGCGCGGTCGAGGAAAGCCGCAGTCCCGTGATGCCGCCGGACAAGGCTGCGTCGGGCGCGGGGCTGCGGCGTCCGTTCAGCCAGTCGGTGGCGAAGGGCGCGTTTTCGCCGGGCGTGGTTGCGGCGGCGGCGTCCAGTTCGCGGAGAATGTTGGCGCGGATTTCGGCGATGAGTTTTTGCGCGGTGTCCGCGTCGAGCAGTTTGCTTTTGGCGAGTATTTCCGTGAGCGGATAGGCAAGCAGATCCCGGAACCATGCATAGACATCCCCGAACGCGGAGAGGCCCGTTTCGATTCCGACAAGTCCGGGAATGATGAGGCTGTGCGCCTGTCCGTGGACGCCCTCGACAAACCTGTCGCCAAGGACAGCGGGCGGCACAACCGTCATGCAGCAGGCGGAGGTTCCCAGGTTGAGAACCAGCATTTTATCGACGACGCCCGCGCCAACCGCGCCGGAGTGCGAGTCAACATTTCCGACGCCGATTTTTATGCCCTCCGGAAGCGCGAGGCGCGCGGCCCATTCGGGCGAAAGGGCGCCGGCGGCATGGTCGCAGGTGTAATTTTTTTCGCCGAGGCGGCTGACGAATTCCGGCAGGCTCGGATCGAGGCGGGCGAAGAACGCCGACGGCGGGTAGCCGTTCCATTTTTCCGACCACAGCCATTTTCCGGCCATCGTGCAGCGGCTTCTTTTCAGTTCGTTGATGTCGCTGATTCCCGCAAGGAGCGCGGGGATGAAATCGCAAAGTTCAATGGCCGAGCGCGCGTCTTTTTTGAGCGCGGGTTCCTCGCGGAAAATGTGCGTTATCTTGGACCAGAAATTTTCGGCTGAGTAGTGGCTGCCGGATTGGCGCGCGTAGTTGACCGGGCCCGCCGAGCAAAGGGCGGTGATTTCGGCGGCCTCTTTTTCCCCCGTGTGATCCTTCCACAGGACAAACATCGCGTTGGGGTTTTCGGCATACTCCGGACGCAGGGCGAGCGGACGGCACTCAGCGTCCACAAGGCAGGGGGTGCTCGCCGTGGTGTCCACGCAGATCGCCCTCACATGCCCCGCGATTTCGGGATGCCTTTTCGTGAGCGTTCCGATGACGCTTTCCACGCCCTCAATGTAATCCAGCGGATGCTGGCGAAACTGTGTTTTTTGCGCGTCGCAATACATTCCCCCTCCCCAGCGCGGGTAGTTGAAAACAGTGGAGTCAACCTCCCCGCCGGTGAGCGCGTTCACCAGCAGCGCGCGAACGGAGTCCGTTCCGAAATCCATTCCTATGACGTGGGGGTCGATCATGGTTTTTACTTTTTGGGGAAAGCGTGGGCGGGAGGTTTTGTTTATAATGTGATGGCTTTTCTAAAAAGCGGTATTGTTTCCTCCAAGCGCCGCCCCTCGCGGTAGATGCCCGCGGTGCCGCCGACAAATATATCCGCGCCCATCTCCGCCATCATTTTGGCGCGCTCGACGCTCACGCTGCCGTCCACGCTGATCATGATATTGCCACGGCCTTTCTTCGCAAAATAAGCGCGGGCCTCGACGACCTTGTCCATGATGCCCTCGATCAAGGTGCCGCGGGCGAACCCGGGGCTTACGAGCATGAGGATGACAACATCGGCGAGCGGCAGGACTCCCGCGAGCGCCCCGACCGGCGTTTCCGGATCGACGGCGATGCCGAACAAGGCGCCGGCCCGCCTCACTTTTTGGCTCATGGCGGCGATGCCTCGAATGCCGCCCTCGGTGTGGACTGAAACGATGTCGCCTTTGCGGATATCGAGCTTGGCAATGATGTCCGCCGGGTGCCGCACCATCAGGTGGATGTCCAGCGGGAGATCGGTCGCCCTGTGCATGGCGCTCACGAAATCGAGCCCGAAGGTGAGGTTGGGGACGAAATGCCCGTCCGTGATGTCAACATGCAGGTAGTCAACACCGCACGCCTCCAGCGTTTTAATCTCCCGCCCAAGGTGCAGGAGATCGCCGCACATTATGGATACGGATATTTTTTTTGCCATGGTTGTGTTTTTTGAAAATGCGCGCCGTTCTTTTCTCAGGGTTTGAACAGCACTTTGTTGCAGGCCAGTTTTTTGCCCGCGATGTCGTTGAAGATGCGCTCGCCCTCATCGAGCGACGGCGTGTGGCTTATCAAGGGGGCGACGATCAATTTTCGATCCATCATTTCAAGCACCACGGACCAATCGTCATCGGGGCGCGGGACCACCTTGCTGTTCCAGGTGCCGTATATGCGCAGCTCCTTGCGGAGAATCTGCGAGAAGTCCTTGTCCCCGACCTCAAAGGTGCCGCGGATATTGCCCATGAACACCACCTGTCCCCCGCGTCCCGCGGAGCGAAGGGCGTTGAGAAAAGTGACGGGAAGGCCGACGGCCTCCACGACGATTTTGGCGCCTTCGCCGCCGGTGATGGAGGCGATTCTTTCAACCGGATCGCATTCGGCGCTGTTGAGCGCGACGAAGCCCATGCTTTCCGCCAGGTCGAGTTTCGCGCGGTCCACATCGACCACGATCACCGGATCGCAACCGGCGATCCTGAGCCATTGGGCGGTCATGTTTCCGATGGGGCCGCAGCCGTAAACCACCGCGCTTGAGCCGACGCTTATTTCGGCGCGGCGCACGCCGTGAAGCGCGACAGCCGCCGGCTCGGTCATCGCCGCGTGCGACAAATTCACATGGTCGGGAACGCGGAACAGGTTTTCCTCGGGGATGGCGACATACTCCGCAAAACCGCCGTCGCGGCGCGAACCGTAATAATCGTAATCGGAACACTGAGCGAAATCCCCCGTCTGGCACGCGGCGCACTGCTTGCAGGGAATGAGCGGAAAACCCGCCACGGGGTCGCCCGGCTTGTATTTGCCCCCGGGAAACGATTTCTCAACCACGCCGGAAAACTCATGCCCCATGACGAGCGGATAGTGGTAGGCCTTGCCGCCGAAACCCCGGTCGATGTCCGACCCGCAAATGCCGCAGGCATGAACTTTCACGAGAACCTCGCCCTGTTTGGGCTCGGGCATGGCGACCTCCGAGTATTTGAGAACCTTGTCTTCCAGCAATACGAGCGCTTTCATTTTTTTTAGTGCGGATTGATTTGAGGTTTTGTTTGCGAAGTTCGGGGAAACATTTGGGTTTGCGGCGGAAAAGTCTCGCGAAAACGACGAATGGCTTTGCCTGCGATTAACTGTCACGGGCGCGGTCTTTTCGTCGATAACGAAGTTGCTGAATTCGTTGAGTCAACCCAGCGCCCAAGCGGCGGCAGCCACGACGGGCCGCCGCCGGCTCTTGGCGCGGCAATTCCCTCATCCCCGTCTCTTGACAATAATCCGCCCCCGGAAAAAACTCGCGCGTGTCTGGAATCATGAGGGTAACCATTGCGGATGTGGCCAAGGCCGCGGGCTTGAGCGCCAGCGGAACTTCCTACGCACTGCGCGGGCATCCGAGCATTCCGCCGGCGACAGTGGCGCGCGTCCGGCGCGTGGCTGAAAAGCTTGGTTACAAACCCGACCTGCGCATCAGCTCGCTCATGGCAAACGTCCGGCGGGGACGCGGCCTTGGAAAAGGGGAAACCATCGCGCTGGTGTGGATGAACACACCGAAAGACCTCTCGAAATTGCCCGAAAACTGGCACCAGGCGGGAAAGAATTTCCTGCTCGGCGTGACGCGAAGGGCGGAGCAAGTCGGCTGCGCGGTTGACCAATTCTGGCTCTCCGACAAGGAGGGCATGCGACCGGAACGCCTGCACCGGATACTGGTTTCGCGCGGCATCTCCGGCCTTGTGTTCGCGGCGGTAAAGGGCGGCGCGCGCGTCGCGCTGGACTGGGATTGGAGCCCCTTCGCCGCCGCGGTTATCGGCCACACGGAATTCCCCCTGCCCATGAACCGCTCGGCGCATTTTCATTACCGAAGCGTGCGGTGCCTTCTCGCGAAACTTCACGCGGAGGGCTGCCGGCACCCCGTCGTCATTCTCAATCCCGACTCGCAGGAACGCACGCACTCAATGCAACTGGCGGCGGTTCTCACAGGCCATCCCGACCGCGCAAACGCCGCGAAGCATGTCGTCTATGCGCGCCCGGACGAGCTTCCCCTCATGGGAAAATGGCAGAGGGAAAAGGCGGATTCGCTGGTGGTCGGCTGGCAACTTTCCCGCGCGGACGCGGACGCGCTGCGGGAAATGGCGCCACACGCGCGAAGAGTCGTGACACTGGAATGGCATCCGCGCGGCGTGCTCCCGGGCATCGATCCGCTCAACGAAAAAATCGCCTCCAACGCGCTCGACCTCGTGGTGACGCAACTGCAGCACAACGAACTCGGAATCACCGCCAACCCCGCAACCATGCTGCTCGAAGGCGTCTGGGTCGAGCAGCCGGACCGCGCGCGCCAAGGACGCAGGGCCTGATATTTTCCCCGGCACCAAACGGATCCAAACAGGCACACCCGCGACCGCCCGTGTGATTCGTTGACACAACCTCGCATTGGTTGCGTATTTTGTCCGAACAAACAACCACACCTCACCCTTGGCACCGCACACACCAATGAGAAAAACTCCCGTCATAACAGCAACAATCGCGCTCCTCCTCGCCGCCACGCTCGGCGCCGCGGAACAACCATTTCTCACGACAGACCCCGCTGCAATCATCGCGATGGTTCCGCCGCCGCCGGCCAACGATTCCCCCGCGGGAATGGCCGACCTTGAAACCGTGCTTCAAGTGCAGAAAGACCGCACCCCCGCGCAAGCCGCGCGCGCCGAGCGCGTCAGCGCCCACGACAGCCTCTCGATGGGCGCGCAAGTTTTCGGCCCCGCGTTCAACGAAAAAAACCTGCCGCGCACCATCGCCATTCTGACAAAGGCCACCAACGAACGCCGCCCGGTTGTCCACGCCTCCAAAAGACAATGGAACCGCACCCGCCCCTACGATCGCGGCCTTGGTGTCGAGCCCTGCGTGAAAAGGCAGGACAACACCTCGTATCCCAGCGGACACTCCGCGGCGAGCGCGCTCTGGGCGGTGTTGCTCGGCAAGGCGATGCCCGAATACGAAATCCTTTTCATGGACGACGTGCGCGAAACCATGTGGTGTCGCGTGATCGGCGGTGTGCATTATCCGTCGGACACACAGGCGGGCAAACTCATCGGAACTATTATAGCCAACGAAATGCTGCGCAACAAACAGACCCGGGACGCGATCAAGGAAATGCGCGACGAGCTGCTGGATTTTCTGAAAAAAAATCCCGACGCCAAAAAAAGAGCGCAGACACTTCTCGAAAAAACAGCATCCAAATAATGTTTTTTGGGGAAATCGGCGGTTTCGGAGGTTCGAGCGCCAGCGACAGTCTGCCAACCGCCCTACCCTTGGCTGCACAGGAGGGATTAAACTTTTTTCCGAGCGGCATGGCCGCGGATTCGCCAATCCATCGGGCGCGGGCGCGCTACAACCGCTGATCCCGCTCCTTTTCCGTCCGCAGGCGCAATTGGCCGCAGGCGGCGTCGATGTCGTGGCCTTTTTCGCGGCGCAATGTCACCGATATCCGGGCGTTGCGCAGCACGTCGGCGAAACGCTCCTGACGATTGTTGCTCGGACGTTTCCACGGCAGCCCTTCGACGGTGTTGTAGGGAATCAGGTTCACATGCGCGTGCAGGTCGAGCGCGATGTCGCGCAACTTTTCCGCCTGCTCAAACGAGTCATTCACGTCCGCGATCAGGATGAATTCCAGCGTGATCATGCGTCCGTGTTTTTCGGAAAACGCCTTCACCGCGGGCAAAAGTTTCGCGAGCGGATAGGCCTTGTTCACAGGCATGATTTTTTCGCGAACCTCGTCGGTCGCCCCGTGCAACGAAACGGCGAGGCGAAACCCGAGCGGCTCGTCGGCAAGTTTCAGGATTTTCGGAACCAGCCCGCTCGTCGAAACCGTGATGCGGCGCGCGCCGAAACCAAGCCCCCAGTCGGCGTTGACGATGGTGAGCGCGCGCATGAGCGCGTCGTAGTTGGCAAGCGGCTCGCCCATGCCCATGACGACGATGTTGTCGAACGAGGCGAGCTCCGCATGCGCGCGCGGCGTGAGCGCGTCCTCGCGATAACAAACCTGCAAAAGTTGCGCGACGATTTCGCCGGCGGTGAGATCGCGCTTGAGCCCGGCGAGCCCGCTCGCGCAAAACACACAGGCCATCGCGCAACCGACTTGGGTTGAAACGCAGATTGTTTTGCGCGAGTGATCGACGCCCACGCCATCCTGCGGCGCGCGGATGATGACGGTTTCGATGAGCGATTTGTCCCCGAGCTCGAGCAGGAGCTTGTCGGTCACGTCGGCGGACTGGCGCCCGAGCACGAGCGCGGCGGGCATGAGTTCGAACGTGTCCGCGAGCCAGGCGCGGAGCGGCTTGGAAAGGTTGGTCATCGCATCCCAGGAACGGACGCGCTTTTTATACAGCCATTCGAGGATTTGCCTGGCGCGAAACGCCGGCTCGCCGCGCTCCTTGAGGCGGTCGGAGAGCGTTTCGAGCGTTTCGCCGGTGAGCGGCGGCTTGGCGGGCGTGTGTTTCATGCGGCAAACAACTGTCTGCGCTGCACCGTCACCACTCAATCGTCACCCACGGACTTTTGGGATCGCTCAAGAGGACGTCCATGTTGGCCTTCATCAGTTCGTAGGTGTCGTCGCCAGTCCAGACATAACGGGCAAATTGGTAGGCGACCGACATTTCCTTCCACGAACCATACGCGGCGCGAATTTTTGCGGCGGCGTCCATGATCGAGGCGAGCGCCTCCTCGCGCTCCAGATAACCGGCGTCGAAACCGGCGCGCGAAATGTTTATGATGCGGGCAAAATCCCACACCATCATGTCGGGCACTTTTTTCTCGGAGCTGATCAGCCCGTCCTCGACAAACTGCTCAAGTCCGTCGCGAAGATTGCGGAGGCGTTCGACCGCAACATCCTCGTCCATCACACCCGCGAGGTCCTCGCGGAGGTAGCGTTTGCCTTCCTTGGCGTCCAAAATCGTGTAAGCCTGCGCGATGATTTTAAACTGTCCGCGATGCCCTGTTTTTTGAAGGCGCGCGATGGTTTCGAGCATTTCCTCGCGCCCGTCGATATCCCACCACTGGGAAAGAAGCTGGCGGCAGTTTTTTTTGCCGAGGCCCGTGGGAAGGTCGTTGAGATATTGGTCGTTGAGCATGCACAGATCCGCGCCGCAAGCCACGGCGCGCTGCTCGTCCGGCGTGAGCGTGGTTTTGTCGGAAAGCGTGATTTCGGAGCCCCCGGTCTCGTCGTCGTCGCCATCGCCGTCGCCGAAAAGCTCGTTGAACTGCTGCATGTTTTGCGTGAACTGGGAGATATTCTGGTTCCACTGCGACGCCGCGTTCATCGAGGCCGCGAATTGCTGCTTGTAGGCCTCGATCATTTCGTCGGTAAGGCCCATGGCCTTGAGTTGCTTGAGATAGGCGTCGAGTTGCTGTTCCTGGGGAGTCATCGTTAAAAGGAGTGCTGTTTTTCTATATGATGTGAAAAAATGAGCGGCTCGCCCCCGTTATGTCAATGCACGCGCTGGTTTGCCGCCCGGCGCACTCCTCGTGCGTTGACTTCACTTAATATCATCCAATGAGAATCGCGCGAAGACGATGCGCCGATAGGACTGCTTGCGGGTCTTGCCGCCTGCCTCGTAGAGACAGCCGGCCTCATTGTCCGAAAGCGAAACAAGGCACGAATACGCGGCGGACTCCCCTCGCAAGGCCAATGAACGCGGCCATGTCGCCCCGTCGTCCTCGCTCAGGCGCACCGTCATGTTTTCGCGGGCGGTTTTTGACGCGGGATTGGAGAACAGCATGACGCCGGGTTTCTTGCCTTTCGGCCAACTGTGGCGCAATACGCTCGCCTGGCAGCGCGGCTCGACAAGCGCGGGCGCGTCGACCGGCCCGGTCCATGTCACGCCGCCGTCCCTGCTGCGCGCAACCGCCCGGCAGCCGTTATCAAAATACGAGCGCATGTTCATCTCAAGCGAACCGGCGGGCGAGGCGAGCTCGACCACCTGGCACTCGTTCATCTTGGGTTGAATTACGCCGCCGAGCTTCCACGTCTTTCCGTGGTCGTCGGAGTAAATGCTGTGCGAACCGTATTCATACGGGCCTCCGCGCAAATTGCCCTGCGGATCATCGTAGCTGTGCACGCAGGGAATGACGAGTCGCCCCCTGTTCGGGCCGCGCGCGATTTGGATGCCGACGCCGGGACCGGTCGCATACCAGCCCCACGACGGATTTTTGAGCGTGGACGTGAGATCCACCGGCTTCGACCACGCGCGCCCGCCGTCGCGCGAGTTCATCACCCACACCGTGCGCGTGCTCGCGGCGCGCTTGTGGATTATGTCCACCTCGCGATCAGTCCCGAGGTTGTGCGTGCTGAAAAGCCAGATGACACCCGTGTCGCCATCGACCACGGCGCAGGGATTACCGCAAGTGTTGCCGGCATCATCCCAGATCACGCTCGCGGAGCTCCATGTGCGGCCGTTGTCGCTGGAACGCTTCACCAACAAATCGATGTCGCCGGCGTCGCCCTTGCCGCCCTTGCGCCCCTCGGCGAAAGCGAGCAAGTCACCGTCCGCAATGCGCACGATGGACGGTATTCTATACGTGTGATAACCGTCGCGGCCGGAAACAAAAACATCGGTAGTTTCAACAGCGGCATTCGCGATTCCGGATGTCATTATTATCAAGCCAAGGAGTGTGATGGTGAGGTTTCGCATGATGATATTAGGTTCAATAATTGGCGTGAAATTGCATGTATTAAGCCCGTGTTCGATAAAACGAATCGGGGCGTGAACGAGGGCGCTAAGCAACCTCACAAGGCAACTGTTTTTACCTCGTGGAAAAGCTTTCACGGAAGGTATTTTCGCCAAACCATGAGCGCGACGCCGTGCTCCCCGCGAGGCAAGTTGCCAGGCGGCGCGCCAGGCCTCACGGCAGAATCAACGGTGCCCGCGGCGGCGGACGCCTCATGGCAAGATCGGTTGAGCGCAACTTGTCGATGAGGGCTGCGGGCACCTCAATCACTGTGCCGTGGCGCACCCCGGAGGGCAGCGAGATTTTGTCGGTCACATCCTCCCACGTTTTCATATCGCGCGAACGCATCGCGCCGTAGTGTTTTTCACGATACACGTCGAAATACACAAGCACCTCGCCTTCGCGCCCGACAAACGCCGCCGGCCCCTCAACCCAATCGCGAGTGAACGGGGCCGCGGGCGGCGCGACAAAGGGCCCCGTGGAGTGCGCGCCGGTCGCAATGCGCAAATGTTTTTTCGGAGGCGTCACGGTTTCATCCTTCACGATGAGATGCCAAAGTCCGCCAAACTTGATGAGCGTGCCGTCAATCACACTGAAGCCCGGCTCGTAGAGCAATTGCGCGGGCGGGAAGCTTTTGAAATCGGTCGTGGTCGTGTAATAGAGACGATGGTTGTATTTGTTTTCCGATGTCCCGGCGGTTTCGGGGAAACGACCCTCGACAGTCGATGACCAATAGATGACAAACCGCCCCGCCTCGTCGTCGTAAATGATTTCGGGCGCCCAGCAGTTGCGCGTGCCGTCGATGCCCGCCATGACTGGAATCGCCTCCTGTTCCGACCATGTGAGAAAATCGCGCGTCGATGCGTGACCGATTGTCCGTCCGTCCCATGAAGTCGTCCACACCATGTGATAAACGCCGTCGGGGCCGCGCGCCACACAAGGATCGCGCATGAGCTTCGACTCGCCGACACGGGGTTTCAGGTAACTCGCGCCCGATCCGAGGGCGTTCCACTTGTAGCCGTCACCGCTCCAGGCGAGGTGCAGGCCGCTTTTGCCGTTGCCGGTAAAATAAGTGAAAAGATAGGCGGTTTGCGGCGAATCGGAATTGCGCGGCGTCGCACACGCTGCGAACCCAAACACCAGCGATGCGAACAGGAGGGTGGTTGCAATGAAACGCGTCATGATTTGGGGATTATCCGCCAACCATGATTTTTCCAAATGAAAAAAGCCGGACGAAACACGTCCGGCTTTCGAAGCAAATTGAGGATTGCGAGCAAACTCAGTCGTTGCCGTTGACAATCTTGTAGGTGAGCGCCGCGACCGCGCCGCCGACGAGGTCGGTGACGATGTAGAGCACGAGCATCGCGAGATTGGCCTTGCCCATCGCGAACACGCCGAGGCCGACCGCCGGGTTGAACGCGCCGCCGGAAATGCCGCCGACCGAAATCGCGCAGACAAAAACCGTGAAGCCGATCGCCAGCCCGTAAAACGAGTTGCCCGCAGTGCCCTTGGACGTGGCGGTGTTGAGCACCACCCAGACAAGCGCGAACGTGCCGATGAACTCGGCGATAATGCACGGAACGACCTTCTCAATGCCGCCGCCCACCCCGAGGCTCAAGCTCGCGTCGACCGCGAGGCAAACAACAATCGCCGCCACGACCGCAGCCGCGAATTGCGCGATCCAGTAGGGCACGACATCCTTCGCCTCACATTTGCCGCGCAGGAAAACGCCGAGCGTCACCGCCGGGTTGTAATGGCCGCCGGAAATATGGCCGCCGGCATAAACCATGACCATGAGCGCGGAGCCGATGGCAAGCGCGCCAAGGACGGGGCCTTGGTTGACGACCATGCCGACGGTGAACACCAGAAAAAAGGTGCCGATGAATTCAACAATGAGTTTTTTCATAATAGTATGTGATGGAATTAGGATGTGTCGCTACCCGCCCCAGGGCGAATAACATGAACGGAAAAATTGAAGCCCGCGAAAAAAGGCAACACGCAAAAATTTTGCACACAATCTTTTTAACCGGTGCCAGCATGCGCTCATTGCGCGCATCCGCCCGCAAAAACGGACGCTCCGGCACAACTTACCGCCTTTTCACGATTCGCACATTATTTTTTCGCAGCCGCCGCGTGCGCGGCGGAAACATGCACATACTTTTCAGCCCAGCCCTTGAGCCTCGCCTGCTCCTCCTCGCTGAGCGGGCGCACGACCTTTGCCGGCGCGCCAAGCACCATCGAGCCCGGTGGGATCACCGTGCGCGGCGTCACCACCGCGCCCGCACCCACAATGCTCCGCGCCCCCACCCTCGCGCCGTCGAGCACCGTCGCGCCCATGCCGATCAAGCACTCGTCCTCAATCGTGCACGCATGGATGATCGCGCCGTGGCCCACGGTCACCCAGTCGCCGATGATCGCGTCGAGATCGTCCGCCAAGTGCACCACGCAGTTGTCCTGAATGTTCGAGCCCTCGCCCACCACGATCCGCGCAATGTCGCCGCGCAACACCGCCCCGTAAAACACGCTGCTTTTGGGTCCGAGCGTGACATCGCCCACAACGGTCGCGTTGGCGGCGACCCAATTGGCGCTGGCTGTGTCGGGAGTTTTCGAGAGATGGGCTGCGAGACGATCGTGAACGGTCATGATTGTTGAAAATGTTACACGGAGACACTACTCCCAATCCCGCAAAAGCACACGGAAAATTACAAAAAAGTAAGCTTCACGAAAGTTATCCGAAAATAATTCGTGCGATAGTCGGGGCGAAACATTCCAAAAGACACATCCATTTTTCAAACATCCGCTCTTATGACAAACCACAACACGCAACCCGCCCATCACGCAAAAACCGCACGCCGCCCGTTCGCCCTCCTCGGCGGCAGCCTTGTCGCCGTGGCTGCGATCACGCTCTCGGCCGTCGCCTTCGCGAAACAGGACGAGAAACCGGGCGTCACAATGAAAGTTGACGCCACCCCGCTCACCCGCACCGCGCCCTCCGCCACCGAAAGCTACGCGCCCATCGTCAAGGAAGTCGCGCCCAGCGTCGTCAAGGTGCTCGTCACCGAACGCGCCAAAAACGTCCCTGTCGCCGACAATCCATTTTTCAGCGACCCGCGATTCCGCGATTTCTTCGGCCCATTTTTCGGACCGTATGGCGACGATGACGGCAGCGGAGGCAATCGCGGCAACAACCGCCGCGGCAGCCGCATGCAACGCCAGCCCGAGCAAACCGGCCTCGGCTCCGGCGTCATCGTCTCCGCCGACGGCTACGTGCTCACCAACGCGCACGTCGTCAACGGTGCCGACGAAATCAAAGTCTCCCTCAACGACGGGCGCGAATTAAAGGCCAAGGTCATCGGCACCGACCCGAAAACCGACATCGCGGTCATCAAGGTCGAGGCCACCGGCCTGCCCGCCGCCACCTTTGCCGACAGCGACCAACTCGAAGTCGGCGACCGCGTGCTCGCCATCGGCAATCCCTTCGGCATCGGCCAGACCGTCACCGCCGGCATGATCAGCGCCCTCGGACGCGGCGTCGGCATCATTGAGGACGGCCAGGGCTACGAAGATTTTATCCAAACCGACGCCTCCATCAACCCCGGCAACTCCGGCGGCGCGCTCACCGACATGAGCGGACGCGTCATCGGCATCAACACCGCCATCCTCTCCCGCTCCGGCGGTTTCCAGGGCATCGGCCTCGCCATTCCCTCCAACCTCGTCCGCAGCGTCATGGAGCAACTCGTCGCCAATGGCAAAGTCGTCCGCGGCTTCATCGGCGTCGCCGTGCAAAACCTCACGCCCGAAATGGCCGGGCAATTCAAACTCAAAAACGCCGACGGCGCGCTCGTCGCCGAGGTCACGCCCGACGGCCCCTCCTCGAAAATCGGCATTCAGCCCGGCGACATCATCACCGATTTCAACGGACGCGCAGTCAAGGACGGGCGCACGCTCCGCCTCGCCGTCGCCGCCGTCGCTCCCGGCACCAGCGCATCCATCACCGTGATGCGCGACGGCAAGCCCGAGCAACTCGCCATCGTCGTCGGCAACCAACCCGGCGAGAAATCCACATCCGGCGACAACGCGTCCGGCGACACCAAAACCGAGGATAACGGCACGCTCAACGGCGTCGGCGTGGCCGATCTCGACGCCCGCACCCGCCGCGCCTACGGCATTTCAAGCAACATCACCGGCGCGGTCATCACCGACGTCGATCCCGACTCGCCCGCCGCCGCCGCCGGCCTGCGCCCCGGCGACGTGATTCAGGAAATCAACCGCGAACCCGTCGCCAACGCCGACGAAGCCGTCAAACTCACCGAGAACCCGCCCTCGAAAAAGACGCTCCTCCGCGTCTGGAGCCGCGGCGGCACCCGCTTTGTCCTCGTTGACGAAACCGAATCTCCCGAAGCCTCGAAAAAATAAAACGAGGCGGCCCGAAACATAACCATCATACCACGTCCCGGCCTGCGCCAACGCAGACCGGGACGTTTTACTTTCGACCGCGGCGGCATCGCTCCACTTGAATCGACCCAAATCGGTTTAAGTCGAATTACATCGCGCCCTCCAATCGGGGACACACACCCGTTTCCAGCCTTGCCAGCGCGGCGGCGCGGGCATTACGCATTTGCCCATCGTGTTATCGCGCTTTCTTCCAGAAGATTTCGACACCGCCAAACCCATCACGCTCATCGCCGGCCAGGGGCGATACCCCGTGCTCGTCGCCGATGCGATACGACGGGCGGGCATACCGATCCGGCTGCTTGCATTTCATGAGGAAACACCGCCCGAGCTTTACGCCACCTTCCCCGACGCCGAGCGGCGCATGGTTTATGTCGGACAACTGGGCAAGGCGCTGCGCGCGCTGCGCGAGTTTGGCACCGGCTACGCGCTCATGGCGGGGCAGATCACGCCCAAGCGCCTCTTTGGCGGGCTGCACCCCGATTTGCTCGCAATCAAAATCCTCTTTTCGTTGAAACGCCGCAACGCGGAAACAATTTTTGGCGCGCTCGCCGCCGAAATCGAAAAAGCCGGCGTGCGCATGCTCGACGCCCGCTGCTTTCTGGACGAGCAACTCGCCTCGACAGGCGTCATGACCGGGGGAAGATTCCCCATCAACAACGAATACCTGGAGCACGGCATCCACATCGCGCGCGAATCCGCGCGCCTCGACATCGGCCAGGGCTGCGTCGTCCGCAAGGGCACCGTGCTCGCGGTCGAGGCGTTTGAGGGCACCGACGAAATGCTGCGCCGCGCGGGAACATTCAAGACTGACGGCACGCTCTTCGTGAAAACGGTCAAGGCCAACCAGGACTACCGGTTTGACGTGCCTGTTTTTGGACAGCGCACGCTCGAAGTGATGCGCGAATCCGGCCTGCACGCCGCCGCGCTCGAGGCGGGCCGCGTCATCATGCTCGACAAGCCAGCCGTGGTCGCGCAGGCCAAGGCGTGGGGCATCTCGCTCTGCGGGTTCGAGTGACCCCGGCCCCCTCGGCGCGGGTGAAATCCAACAACGTGCGCGCGATTTGCGCATATGAGGAAGTGATCGCACCAATCTAAAAAAATTGACCCATCCATTTGTTCGATGTTTTAAGTAAAAATCGTTGTATCCCCCTGCCCCGAAGGGGTATCCCCGCGCATCGCCGCACCTCGTTACTCCACGGCAACCCGAAGCATGTTTCACTGGCTGAAAATTCCTGAAAGGGCTTGACGGTCATTCGAGAATAAGGATTTCTCTAAAAATTATATGACCGACTTGAATCATAAATAAGCCCCCTGGTCCCCAATCGTTCAAATCCCTCAACGCCTGCCTTCGCATCCCGTTACGCCGCATCCCCGTTTTCGCAACAACATCCACTAAAAACATCCGACACTCAATGAAACTGCGCGCACTCATCCCCGCAATCATCGCCAGCCTGTTCCTCGCCGGCACATTCCTTCACGCCGCAAACGCGGATGGGGATTTCCTCAAATACACCAGCCACAATCCCGATCAGCCCGAGCACACGCTCGACGCCGCGGCCTTCGCCTCGCCCTCGGGCTGGGCGCGTCCGCAAACTTGGTGGCACTGGCTCAACGGCAATGTTTCGCGCGCGGGCATCGAGGCCGACTTGCGCGAGATGGCCGACAAGGGCATCGGGCAGGCGCAGGTTTTCTCCGTCGGCAATCGCGACAAAAACCCCGCGCCCGTCCCCTTCGCCTCGCCCGAGTGGTTCGACCTCTTTCGCTTCGCCACCGAAACCGCCGCGAAACACGGCATCGAAGTCGGCATTCATAATTGCGACGGCTGGTCCGAGGCCGGCGGCCCGTGGATCACTCCCGAGCAATCGATGAAGGAGCTCACGTTCAAAACCCTTCGCGTCACGGGCAACGGCGCGGAGCAGTCCATCGCGCTGCCCGAGCTCGACCGCAAGCTCGACTTCGTCCGCGACATCGCCGTGCTCGCCTGGCCCGCGAAAGGCCCCTCGGGCAAGTCGCCCGTCACGCGCTTCAAGTTCATGGCGGGCGCCGCCAGCGACCGCGGTTCCGGCCCCGAGGGAGCCGCGCCCTCCAAGCCCGTCCCTCCCGAGCGCGCCCTGCGCCTCGACGAGATTCGCAACCTCACCGCCAGCGTCACCGGCGGCGCGCTCCGCTGGCGCGTGCCCGACGGCGAGTGGGTTGTCATGCGCGTCGGCTACACCACCACGGGCAAGACCACCTATCCCGCCACCGTCGAGGGGCGCGGCCTCGAGGTGGACAAGTTCGAGCCCGCCTTCGTCAACCAGCACTTCGACGGCTACTCGAAAAAAATGCTCGACGCCGCCGGCCCGCTCGCCGGGAAAACATTTTCCGTCATCGAGACCGACTCATGGGAGGCGGGGCACCAGAACTGGACGCAAAACTTCGAGCGCTATTTCCGCGAGCAAAACGGCTACGACATCCTGCCGTGGCTGGCCGTTTACGCCGGCGAATGCATCGGGGACATAACCACGACGGAAAATTTCCTCCGCGACCTCCGCCAAACCTTCGCCGCCCTCATCGCAAAAAACTTCTACGAGACAATGGCCGCGCGCATCCACGCCGCCGGCCTGCGCTACGAGACGCAGGACCTCGTTGAAAGCTTCGCGCGCAACCCGCTCGGCGGCTACCGCGCCTCCGACGTTCCGATGGGAACCCTCTGGCAGCCGCACCGCGAGAAAAACCTTATCAACAACATCCGCGTCTCCGGCCCCGCCAAGCTGTCGCGCCGCGCCGAGGCCGCCAGCGCCTCGCATTTTTATGGCAAGCGCTATGTCGCCATCGAAACGATCACCGGACGGCGCGGCAACTGGGCGCATTCCCCCTGGAGCCTCAAGGGCACGGTGGACAGCAGCTTTCTTGACGGCGCGAACCTCCTCGTCTTCCACACCTTCTCGCACCAACCCGACGAGCGCTCCCCCGGCTGGCAAATGAATCCCTGGGGCACCGCCCAAAACCGCAAGCTCACCTGGTGGCCGTTCTCCAAGCCGTGGTTCACCTACATCTCGCGCACACAATACATGCTCCAGCAGGGCAAGCCCGCCAACCGCGTCCTCTACTTTTACAGCGACCAAGTCCCCTCGGGAAGCGCCCACCTTGCGCTCCGCACCAATCATCAATACGACATCGCCGACGGCGACGCCGTGCGCAATTTCCTCCGCGTCGAAAACGGACGCCTCGCCAGCCCCGGCCGCATGAATTACGAGCTCATGGTCGTCTCCAAGGACACCACGCTGCTCCCCGAAACACTCGAAAAACTAAAAACCCTCGTCGAGGCGGGCGCGCGCGTCTCCGCCGAAAAAAAGCCCGCCTTCAACCCGACCCTGCGCGGCGGCGCCGAAGCCGGCGCGCGCTGGCAAAAACTCGTCGCGGAACTTTTCGGCGACGGCTCCAAGTCAGCCCGCAAAATCGGCAAGGGCGTTTTCTACGCCGGCCACACGCCCGACGAGGCCATCGCCGCCCTCGGCCTCCGCGAACCGTTCACATGCATGCTCGATGATGCCTTCGCCCCCAAGGACATCGCGTGGACGCACCGCGAGCACATCGACGGCTCCGAGTGGTTCCACATCGCCAACAAGGACTCCACCGCGCCGCGCTCGGGAATCATGTCCTTCGACGTCGCCGGAAAACCCGCCTCCATCTGGCGCCCCGAAACCGGCGAAATCACACCCGTGCCCGTGCTCGACGAAGCCGATGGCCGCACGCGCATCCCCCTCGCGCTCGCGCCCCTCGAAGGCGTCTTTGTCGTGTTCGGCGGCAAAAACGCGCCGCGCGCGCAACCCGCGTCGAGCGTGACCGTGGACGGCAAGCCGGCGTTTCCCGTCACGCCGCCTCCCCCCGCCGACGACCAAACCATCATTGACAACAAAACCATCACCAAAAACTTCACGGTTTTCGTGACCGTCTCGCCCGCCGCGAAACGCCGCGTCACCGAGCGGAGCACCACCGGCGTCATATCGCTGGACGGGGAAAACATCCTCCTTGTCCCCGAGGAAATGCACAAGAAAGTCGGCGACAAAAAGCACGCCTGCGCCGGCCTGAGCGTGGGCCGAAACTCCATCGCCGTCTTCGAGCACGGAGCCAGTTTCCGCAACAGCGTCCTGGTCTGGAACAACCCCGTGCCCCAAAACGCGCGCATCGCCCTCGTTTACAAAAACAACGTCCCCACGCTCTACCTCAACGGCAGGCAAATCGCCGCCGGCTCCGCCTCCGGCCGCGTCGTCCACCCGCCCGCGACCCTCCGGGGCGCGTTCAGGGGCGGGGCGGACGGATTCTCCGTGCATGACACGACATTCGACGCCTCCAAAATCCTCGCCGACGCCCGCGCCAAAAACGTCGCGCCGGACACAATCAAAAACACCGCCCCGTCCGACCGCCCCGCGCTGGCTGACAACACGGCAATCGCGGGCGACTTCACGGTTTTCGTGACCGCCTCGCCCTCGGCCGACCGCCCGCTCACCAAGCAAAACACCCGTGGCATCGTGTCGCTGGACAACGAAAACCTCGTCCTCTATCCCGACCAGATGCACAAGGCCCTCGGCGACAATAACCACGCCTGCGCCGGCCTGAGCGTGGGCCGCAACTCCATCGCCGTCTTCGAGCACGGCGAGCGTTTCCGCAACAGCGTCCTGGTCTGGGACAACCCCGTGCCCAAAAACGCGCGCATCGCCCTCGTCTACAAGGACAACGTCCCCGCGCTCTACCTCAACGGCAAACAAATCGCCGCCGGCTCCGCCTCCGGCCGCATCGTCCACCCGCCCGCCGGCACCCGCGAGGCGTTCAAGGGCAAGGCCCGCGAATTCGCCGTTTATGACACCGCGCTCGACGCCAAAAAAATAACAGCCGACTCCCGCGCCAGCGCCAGCGGCAGGGCACGCAACATGCAAGACTCCCCGCCCGCCCTGGCCGACAACGCCGCCATCGCGACAAACTTCACCGTCCTCGTGACCGCGACGCCCGCCGCCGACCGTCCGCTCACCGAACAACAAACCAAGGGCGTCATATCGTTGAAAAACGAAAACATTCTCCTCTATCCCGAGGAAATGCACAAGAAAGCCGGCGACGACGCCCACGCCTGCGCCGGCCTGAGCGTGGGCCGCAACTCCATCGCCGTCTTCGAGCACGGAGCCCGTTTCCGCAACACCGTTCTGGTTTGGGACAACCCCGTGCCTGAAAACGCGCGCATCGCCCTCGTCTACAAAAACAACGTCCCCGCGCTCTACCTCAACGGCAAACAAATCGCCACCGGCTCCGCCTCCGGCCGCGTCGTCCACCCGCCTGCGGCCATCCAAGGCTTGTTCAAGGGCCGCGCGACCGGCTTTGCCGTGTATGACAAGGCATTCGACGCCAAAAAAATCGCCGCTCTCGACCTCGCGAAAGCGCCGCCCCCCGAATGCGCCGAACCGGAGCCGAAATCGCCCCGCCTTTACGTGACAACCAAGGGCAAAATGGGCGCGGAATTTTTCACGCCTGGGAAAGTTGAAATCAAGAAAGCCGGCGGCCAAACGCGCGCGCTCGCCGCCGACAAAATCCCCGAGCCCAAAACGCTCGCCGGCCCGTGGGCAGTGACATTCGACGCCAAATGGGGCGCGCCCGCCGGCCCGCAACGCTTCGCCACACTCACTTCGTGGACGGAGTCGCGGGAGCCCGGCATCAAGCACTACTCCGGCGTCGCGACGTATGAGAAGGAGATCGCGCTCGACAAAAACGAAACCGCCGCCGGCCAGCGCGTGTATCTTGAGATCGACCAGGTCTGCGAAGTCGCGCAAGTCACGGTGAACGGAAAACTCGCCGGCACGCTCTGGCGTCCGCCCTACCGGCTCGACATCACCGACGCCGTGCGTCCCGGCAAAAACACGCTGCAAATCGCCGTGGCCAACACATGGGTGAACCGCTGCCTGCACGACGCCACCCTGCCGGAATCCGAGCGCCTCACCTGGGCGAACACGATGGACGTCCACTTTCCCGATCCCAAAAAGGCCAAGCCGGCCAACTCCATCCACTGGGCTTACGGCCCCCTGCCCTCCGGCCTGATCGGCACGGCAAAACTCGCGTTCTCAAAACTCGTCGAGGAAAAGTAAGCATCCCTCCAGTCCTCCCTATTCCATCGGACGAAGCATTCCGCTTCGTCCGATTTTTTTATTCCACGCCAAAGACGCTTCACCGCCCGCGCGAACACGCAAACAGCAGCATCAGTCAAAACCCCGTTACCTAATTTTGCCCCAAATGCCATTCGTTTCAGTGGCCCCCAATAGGTTGCACTCCCTATGAAATCTGCCGCGTTTAGAAACTGAAAAAAACAGACGGCTTCTCAGACATCCCCTCAAACGCGGTTTATCACATCAGCGCATCCGCGCGTAAAACCAACCGCCGATGAGCAACAACGCCGCGCCCGGCAGGCATGCCGCGACAACAGGCGGCAAAATGCCCTGCGACCCCATCGACTCGGCCACTTTTTCCAGCGCAAAATAAATCGCAAACAAACCGAGCGATTTCGACACGCCGACCGCCGGATTCACGCGCACGCCGGTGATGGCAAATGGAATCGCGATCAAAATCACAATCAGCGGCGCGAATGTTCCCGCCAGAATCCCGTAGTAGCGCATCGCGTAAATCTTGAGCTTCGGGCTCTCCAGCACCTCGAAATAATCCATGATCTGCCTGAGTCGAAAAAATGACAGGTCCTTCGGTTTTACGTCGAAACTCAACATCAACTCAGGAGCCTCCTTGTAATACGAAACCGCCTTCTCGTCGAAAGGCGCGGAGCCCGTCACCGCGCCGGTTTCGGGATCAAACAAAGTCTCGCGCCCATTGTGAAACACCCAGCAGCCAAGCTCCTTGTCGAGATGAGCCTCCTTTGCGTAAATGCGCAGCTTTTCCTGTCTCCGCACGGTGAACTCGGACACCGTCACGCCGTAACCGCGCTGCGCGTAGCGGCTGTAACGGTTCATAAACCAAATGCGCCCCTCGCGGTCGTTGTCGAACGTCACCATGCGCGTCACCCCGATCGAACCCGCGTCGGTCGCGGCCTTCGCCTCGTTGCGAAATCCGAGCTCCTGCAACATTGTCAGCGATTTCTCCACCGACCAGGGCACGATGCTCGCATTGAGCCACCACATCACGCCGCACATCAGCACGCCCACGACCCAAATGCTCCGCGTTATCTGCCCGTAGCCCAGCCCCGCCGCGCGCATCGCCGTGATTTCGTTTCCGCGGTGCAACCGTCCCAGCACATACAGAAGCGACACGAGCAGGATGATCGGCAGCACAAATGACAAAAAACTCGGCACCCTGACCGCGAAATACTGCCCCATGTCCACGATATTCGCGCCCTTGTTTCGCAAATCGCCGAAGTCCTGAATCATGCACTGGACGAGCAACATCCCCAGCGTGGCCAACACCACGATGAGCAGGAAGCCCAACCATTCGCGCAAAATATGCCGGTCGATCGTTTTCAAGAACCGCTGATAAAAAATCACAACCCGCCCGATGCAAGCCGTCATTCCCTGTCCGCAAAAACATCCGGCGCCTTTGGCGGGGTGAAACAGCCGGGGACCGTTCGTCTATCGCCCACATTTCGGCCCAGCCGGAGGCTTCGCCCTACCGTTTGAGCTTCTTCCTAAACTCGTCCGCCGGGCACGCGCAGTTGTCGCCGCAGCCGGGTTTCTTGCGCTTGCTCCACGCGCGCCACACAAGCCACGTCGCGGCGACCCCAACGATCACCAACGCCGCCACAGTCTGAAACGTCGCGCTCATGGCAAGGTGGCACAGACATTTTTGTCTGTGCCATGAATCGTGCGCCGCTCGGCACAGACAGGAATGTCTGTGCTACCTTGCGAGCGCCGTCTTCTGTTTTTATTCGTGTTCATTCGCGTCCATTCGCGGTTAAAAACCGAGCAGCGTGCCCACTTGATAAACCGCGAAGCACACCACCCACGCGGTGCCTGTCATGTAGCCGAGCTGAAACAGCGGCCAGCGCAGCGAATTGGTTTCGCGCCGCACCACGGCGAGCGTCGCCAGGCATTGCATCGCGAAAACATAAAATATCATCAGCGTCAGGCACACCAGCGGCGTGAACAGCGGACGTCCATCGGGCCACGTGGCCTTCGCCAGCGCATCGCGCAACGGCACCACGTCGTCCTCGTCCTTGCTCTCCACGTTGTAGACCACCTTCAGCGTCGAGACAAACATCTCGCGCGCCGCCAGCGAACCGATCAGCCCGATGCCGATTTCCCAGTTGAAACCGAGCGGCTTGATAACCGGCTCAAGCGCGCGCCCCGCCATGCCCGCGAAACTATGCTTCAGTTGCTCGCTTTCATTTCCGCCATTCTCGACAACAACAACCGCCTCCGCGTTCGCCGCCGCCATCTCCTGACTCCTGACTCCTGACTCCTGACTCCTTTCATTATCCAGCTTCGGATACGCCGACAAAAACCACAGCACGATCGAAATTCCCAAAATCACCGTGCCCGCGCGTTTCAAAAACATCCACGCGCGCTCGAACATGTGCAGCAGCACGTCGCGGATGCGCGGCAGGCGATACGGCGGCAGCTCCATGATCAGCACCGGCGGCTCGCCCTTGAGCAGCGTGCGCTTGAACAACCACGCAAACCCAAACGCGCCCGCGGGCCCGAGCATATACATGAGCATCATCAGGCCGACCTTCATGGCCAGCGACGCCTCGCCGCCCGGCACGATTGTCGCGATCATCAGGAAATAAACCGGCAGGCGCGCCGAGCAGCTCATGAACGGCGCGATCAAAATCGTGACGAGCCGGTCGCGCGGGCTCTCGATTGTGCGCGCGGCCATGATGCCCGGAATCGCGCACGCGTGCGAACTGAGCAGCGGTATGAACGCCTTTCCGTTCAGCCCCACAAAACTCATCAGCCGGTCCATGATGAACGCCGCGCGCGCCATGTAGCCCGTGCTTTCGAGCAGTCCGATGAAGAAAAACAAAATCAATATCTGCGGCAAAAACACCACCACTCCGCCCACGCCCGTGATCGCGCCGTCGGTGATCAAGTCGCGCAAATCGCCCGGCGCCATCGAGTCCTTCACCCGGCCCGCCAGCCCGTCGAACCAGCCCTCGATCAGCTCCATCGGATATCCGGCAAACGTGAAGATGCTCAGGAACAGCACCGTCATGAGCGCGCCGAGCACGAGCCAGCCCCACACCGGATGCGTCACCACCGCGTCGATTTTGTCGCTGCGCGACGAACCGGCGGCGGCGTTTTCCCTCTGCTCGACAATGCCCTCGCAAATCGCGGAGATCGCGTCGTAGCGGCTGTTCACAAGCGCGCCCGACCAGTCCATCTCCTCGGTGTCCCAGCGCTTTTTCCAGCCTTCAAGAATCGCGTGCGTGCGCGCGCTCAACGGAGTCGAGCCGGCCACGCGCATCGCGTCCTGGTCGGTGAGCAGCAGCAACGCCTCCGCGCGCGCGATGAGCGGCGCCTTGCCGTCGTTGGCGACGAGCGACGATTGCAACTCCGCGACCGCCGGCGCGATCTCCGCGGGCACGTCCCACGCGTGGCGCGAGAGCGGCAGGTCGGCGCGGCTCATCGCGAGCTTGATATCGACGATGCCCTTTCCGTTGGCCGCCTCGCAGGCGATCACGGGGATGCCGAGCAATTTTTCCAGGCGCGCCACGCGAATGGTGATCCCCGCCTGCTCCGCGAGATCCATCATGTTGAGCACGAGAATCACGGGCCGCCCGAGATCGAGCACCTGGTGCACGAGGTAAAGATTCCGCTCCAAATTCGCCGCGTCAACGACGCACAAAATCCGGTCGGGCTGCGGCGTGTCGGCGCGGCGGCCGAGGAGCACGTCGCGCGTCACCGCCTCGTCGGGCGAGCGCGCCGCGAGCGAATACGCGCCCGGCAAATCGATGAGCGTGATCGGATGCCCGTGTTGCGAATACGCGGAGCCGACCTTTTTTTCAACCGTGACGCCGGGATAGTTTCCGACCTTCTGCCTCAAGCCGGTGAGCGCGTTGAACAGCGTGCTCTTGCCGCAATTCGGATTGCCCACGAGCGCGTAGACAAGCGGACGCGAAGGCGCGGGAGAAGACTGGGTGGCGCTTTCGCTCATTGCGCCGCCTCCACGATCACGAGCTCGGCCTCGCTTTTGCGCAGCGTGAGATTGTAACCGCGCACTTTTATTTCGAGCGGATCGCCGAGCGGCGCGGCGCGCATGAAAGTTATTTTTGCGCCGGGCAACAGGCCCATTTCGCGCAGGCGCAGCGAAGCCGCGCCGGTTTTCGGCATTTCGCGCACGACAGCCGTCGCGCCGATGGTGAGCTCGGAAAGTTTGCGGGTGTTTGGCATGAAATTTTCTAACCGCGAATGAACGCGAATTGACGCGAATAAAGGCAGAAATACTTTTGTCTATTCGCGTTCATTGGCGTCCATTCGCGGTTGATAGATTGAATTGAAAAAACTCACACCGCGCGCGCCGCCGCGCCGCGGATTGGCTCGACGACGATATGCTGCGCCGCAACCGAGCTGAGCGCCACGCGCACGCCGCAAAGCTGGCAGAGAAGCGTGTGCCTGCCGGAAATCTTATCGACGACCGCCGATTCGCAAAACCCCATCTCGCGCAACCGCTGGCACACCTCGACCTTCCCCGACAACTCGCATACGCGCCCCGACGCCCCCGCCGGAAGCTCGGTGAGCTTCATGCGCTGCCCCCCCCCGTGCGACTGGGTGCGACCGTGCGGATTATGCGGTTTGGTTGTCATTTGAAAAGTGAAACGCCGACTAAAATGAGACTGGGTTTCAATGTCAACCAAAGGCTGCCCCGCAGAGCCCATTTTCTTCGACTTGTGTCGACTTGCGTCGGTTCCAGTCGACTCCAGTCGAATCGGAAGCCGTCTCACGCCAGCCCGTTACGCTTCATCAGCGCGTCGATGCTTGGGTCGCGGCCCATGAAATCGCGGTAGAGTTTGTCGGCGTCCTCGCTGTTGCCCTTGCTCAAAACCGTGTCGCGAAACGCCTTTCCAGTTGCCGCGTTAAAAATGCCCTCGCGCTGGAAGCGCGTGAACGCGTCCGCGTCGAGCACCTCGGCCCATTTGTAGGAATAATACCCCGACGCGTAACCGACCGGGCTCGAAAACAAATGGTGAAAACGGTTCACGTTCGTGCGCGCGGGCGGGTTGGTCGGAATCAGGCAGTCGGTGATCAGGCGGCGGATGCCCGGCTCTACGTCGGGCTCGCGCTTGAACTCGCCCGCGCTGATGTGCAGCAGCAAATCCATCGTGCCAAACGAAAGCTGGCGCATCTGCCCGCACGCCGAGCGGAAATTGCGCGCGGCAATCATGCGGCGGAAAAGTTCGTCCGGGATTTTTTCGCCCGTCTCGTAATGGCGCGCGAACAAATCCAAACCCTCGCGCTCCCACGTCCAGTTTTCCATAATCTGCGAGGGCAGTTCGACGAAGTCCCACGCGACGTTGGTGCCGTTGAGCGATTTCACGGGAACAGCCCCAAACAAGTGATGCATCAGGTGCCCGAACTCGTGGAAAATCGTCTCGACTTCGCGATGGTCGAGCAGCGCGGGTTTGCCGTCGACGGGCGGCGTCATGTTGCCGCAAATCAGCCCGAGGTGCGGCGCCCATGAACCGTCCGCGCGCGGCCCGCCGGTGACGAACGCGTCCATCCACGCGCCCGAGCGTTTCGACTCGCGCGGATACCAGTCGGAGTAGAACGAACCGAGATGCGTGCCGTTCGCGTCATACATCTCGTAAAATTTCACGTCGGGATGCCACACCTCGACCTTGCCCGGTCCCGTGCCGGTTTCACGCTCCTTGACGGTGATGCCGTAAATGCGATTGCACACTTCAAACAGCCCCGTGAACACGCGATCCGCCGGGAAATACGGGCGCAGCGCCTCCTCGTCGAAATCGTGGAGTTTCTTGCGCATTTTTTCCGCGTAATAACTGATGTCCCACGGCGCGAGATGCTCGCCCTTCCTTCCCGCAAACGCCTCCAATTCACCGCACTCGCGATCGAAGGCGGGCTTGGTGCGGCGTTGCAGGTCGTTGACGAACGCGATTGCGCGCGCGCCGGATTTCGCCATGCGGCGCTCGAGAATCATGTCCGGGAAATGCGCCTTGCCGAGCAGCGCGGCCTTCTCGGCGCGCAACGCGAGGATGCGCGGAATGAGCGGTGTGTTGTCGGACGGCGCCTGCGCGCCGACGGCGTTGGACGCCTCAAACAGCTCGCGGCGCAAACTCGCATCGTCCGCGTAGGTGAGCACGGGATTGAGCGACGGCGCGTGCAAGGTGAAACGCCACGCGGGCTTTTCGGGAGTGGAGAGTCCCTTCGATTCGGCGTTGGCGCGCGCGGCGTTTTTGGCGCGCTCCGGCAGCCCGGCCAGGCGCGACTCGTCGGTGATCACGAGCTCGTAGGCATTGGTGGCGTCGAGCACGTTTTCGGAAAATTTCTGCGTGAGTTGCGCGAGCTCCTTTTCAAGCTCGGCCATGCGCGTGCGTTTCTCCGGCGGCAAATCCGCGCCCTGCTGGCGAAACTCCGCGAGCGTTTCGCTGATGAGGCGAAGCTCGACCGGCTTGCGCGCCGCGCCCTTCGCGTCCCCGGATTCCGAATACGTTTTCAGCCGCTTCCATAATTCCGCGTTGAGTGGAATGCTCGCGACAAACGCGGTGACGGCGGGCTGCATTTCGTTGTAGGCCGCGCGCACCGCGGGCGAGTCCGCGACGGACTTCAAATGTTCGACGCGATTCCAAACGCCCCTGAAGTGCTCCGTCACGCGCTCGAGCGCGGCGAACGTGTTTTCGTAAGTGAGCGAGCCAAGCGGCAGCGCGGCGATGGCGTCGACTTGCGCCTTCGCGTCGGCGATGGCCTTGGTGATGTCGGGCTTGACGCGATCAGGCGTGAGCCGCGACCAGGGTATTTCAAAACGGGCGTCGAGAAAGGGATGATCCATGATGCCCTCCATGCGACGGCATAAAGCGGCGGTTTGTCAAGTAGGGGCGCACCTCGCGTGCGCCCTCGCACCCGTCCGCGTTACGGCCGGGCGCGCAAACAAAATGATTTTCGAAACCGAGGGCGCACGCCAGGTGCGCCCCTACATTCCGCGCACTTCCGCGTCCACCGCCTCGTGGCGCTCGACGATTTCTTTCGCGGGCGGCTTGCCGAGCAGGCTCACGACCACGATGGTAATTCCGCCGAGGACGAAGCCGGGGATGATTTCATAAATCGCAAAGGGCAGATGATGCTTGAACAGGATCATCAAAAGCACCGTCGCCGCGCCCACGAACATGCCCGCGGCGGCGCCGTTGCGCGTCATGCGCGGCCAGAAAAGCGACAGCACCACGGCGGGACCGAACGCCGCGCCGAAACCGGCCCACGCGTCGCTGACCATTTTGAGCACCTTGCTGTTCGGATTCATCGCGATGACAATCGCGATCACCGCGACGACGAGCACCATGATGCGTCCGCACCAGACGAGCTCCTTTTGCGACGCGGTTTTGCGCAGAAACGCGCGGTAAATATCCTCCGTCAGCGCGCTCGATGTGACGAGCAACTGGCACGAAAGCGTGCTCATAATCGCCGCCAAAATCGCCGCCAGAAACACGCCCGCGATCCACGGGTTGAAAAGATTGCGCACCAGCTCGATGAACACCAATTCGCTGTTCTTGCCCACCGCGCCCGCAATCGCGGGATTGTTCGCGAAATACGACCAGCCGAAAACGCCCACGGCCACCGCGCCCGCGAGGCAAACCACCATCCACGTCATGCCGATGCGACGCGCGGCCGGAATCTTCGCGGCGCTTTCCGCCGCCATGAAACGCACGAGGATGTGCGGCTGCCCGACGTAACCGAGCCCCCACGCCGCGAGCGAAATGATGGCGAGCGTGTCGAGATCGTGCGTGAGGCTGAAGAAGCCGGGCTTAACCGCCACCGTGTCGGCGAAACTTTGCGCGACTCCGCCGCCCGAATAAATCACCATGAGCGGCGTGATGATCAGCGCGGTGATCATGAGCGAGGCCTGAATCGTGTCCGTCCAACTCACGGCGAGGAAGCCGCCGATGAACACATACGTGATCGTCGCCAGCGCGCCAATCCAGAGCGCGGTGTTGTAAGGCATGCCGAACATCGACTCGAACAAACGCGCGCCCGCCACGACGCCCGACGCGCAGTAAAGCGTGAAGAACACAAGAATCACCGCCGCCGTGAAAATGCGCAGGATGCTGCTCTTGTCCTTGAAGCGCACGCTGAAGTAATCGGCGAGCGTGAGCGCGTTGTCGCATTTCTCGGTGTAGATGCGCAGGCGGCCCGCGACGAATTTCCAGTTGCACCACTGGCCGATGATGAGGCCGATGGCGATCCACGATTGCGACACGCCGGAAAGAAAAATCGCCCCGGGCAGCCCCATGAGCAACCAGCCGCTCATGTCCGACGCGCCCGCCGACAGCGCCGTCACAAAACTGCCGAGCCTCCGCCCGCCGAGGATGTAGTCGGACAGGTTGCTCGTTGAGCGGTATCCGAGCCAGCCCACGAGGAGCATAAGCACAATATAAACGGCAAAAGTGACGATGGTGGGAGTGTCAACGATCATAGGGTCAAACAGATGGTAGAATTTCGCGGTGCAATAAAAACCGCACAGAGTGGGAAAAACTCGAATGGGTGGGAATGACAAAAACAGCGTTTCGCAAAAAAACGCGCGTCCCACAGGTTTGATCACCCGCAAGCGCACAAACCGGCTTGTCACCCCGCCGCAAAACGCCTCTCTAACCGGCATGGATTGGACACAACTCGACTGGCAGGCGCTCGACCGGTTGCGCGACGGCTTCATCAAGGGAACCGCCGCCGTCGGCCCCTATTGGCGCACGCCCGCCGACCTCGCCAACTACGACATGACCTACGCCGAGCGCATCGGCTGGAAATGGGACGCCGTCCTCTCCGAACTCCGCCGCCGCAACTGGACGCCTCCCGCCTCCGCGCGCGCTCTCCTCGACTGGGGATGCGGCAGCGGCGTCGCCTCGCGCCGCGTGCTGCGCGCCTTCGGACCGGAAAACTTCGACACGTTGCACCTCTGGGATCACTCGCCGCTCGCGCGCGACTTCGCCGCGCAAGCCGCACGCCGCGATTTCCCCGACTTGAAGATCGAGCACTCCGCGCTCCGCACTCCGCCTTCCGCATTTGTCCTCCTCCTCAGCCACGTCATCAACGAGCTTTCCGACGCCTCGCTCGCCGAGCTCACCGCCCTCGCCCGCCGCGCCGGGGCGGTCATCTGGGTCGAACCCGGCACGCATGCCGACAGCCGCGCGCTCGTGTCGGTGCGCGAAAAATTGCGCGTTGATTTCGACATCGTCGCCCCCTGCGCGCACGCCGCCCCCTGCGGACTTCTCGCGCCCGGCGCGGAACGCCACTGGTGCCACAATTTCGCCGAGCCCCCGCGCAACATCTACGCCGATTCTGATTGGGTGAAATTTGGCAAGCGCGCCGGCGTCGATCTGCGCAGCCTCCCCTACAGTTTTCTCGTTCTTCAAAAAAAATCCGCTCCTTCAGCGGGGACCGCGCGCGTCTCGCGTGCTGACAGCGTCGTCCCCGACGCTGCCGCCCGCATCATCGGCCGCCCCCGCATCCACAAGGCGCACGCCGCGATCTGCAGTTGCGACGCCGGCGGCGTCAACGACCTCACCCTCTACAAACGCGACGCCACCGTCCTCTTCAAACAACTCGACCGCGCCCCCGCGCATCCGCCGCTCTACATTTGGAAACGCGATCCGTCCAACCCCTCAAAAATCCTCGGCGGCGCACCGTCCTGAAAACACCCGAAGGCGAGTAAGCCGGAGTCAGCGCGATCAAAGTCGCGTCCAAGACAATCAGCCTTTGCGCAAGGGCGTCGTTTGCGGCGCCCCTGTTTGCCTCACCCTCTGCCGCGGCTTCTTCTCAAATCAAACGAAACCTGAACCACGCATTCGCGTTTTGCCCCTGTTGTGGCGCGTTGAAAACGCCACTGGCGCAAAACCGTTGAACGCGCAATATCGTCCAAATCCGCATGCCCCGAACTCCGCTCAACATCAACCGAGCGCGCGCGGCCCGATGCATCAACCACCACGGCCAGTTCCACCACGCCCTCGCGGCCTTCACGTCGCGCCAGTTCCGGATAAAGCGGCTCGGGCATAAACGTCACCGCCCCCCCCAGCCTGCCCGATTTGGATCCGCCAAATTTACCGCTTTCAAACCCTGCAAAAGAAAATCCGCCCGCATCAAACCCGCCCGGACCTCCGGCAAGCGATGCCCCGTGCAGCCCCGCCGTCCCGAACGCCCCGTCCCCGCCTGCAGCGGATATTTGTCCGCATGCCTCGATCCACGCGAACGCATCCAAACGCGATTGCGTCAATTCCTCCGAAGCAAATTCCGATGCCACCGCGGCCAGTTCGTCTCGCGTCAACGCCGGCAAATCCTCATCCGTCGGTGCGTTCGTTGTTTCGCCTCCAACCGAGCCTCCGCCCGCGCGCGCCGCGCTCATGGAGGAGGCATCGACCAGCACAAACGCATTTTCAGCATCCGTCTCGGCACCACCTCCCGCAACACCCGCATCCCTGGTCGGGGTCGCCGGCATCAAAAACAGCGCCGCAAGCAACGCCGCCGTGATGAGCATCGAGAACGCATATTGCGCAAACCACGCGCCAATGACCGTGGTCGCGCTGAATTGCCGGAACGCAACCACCGCCCACTTGCACCTTTCCGGCACGCGCTTCCAGCACCAAGTCAAAAGACGAAACCTCGCGTTCATTCTTTCCGCATGAGACGCATCCAGTGCGTGATCTCTGCTTGCAAAAACTCCATCCCCTCGGCGCAACAAACCGCTCCATTCACCTAAAAAAATGAACATGAACGAGAAAATAATTTTTTTCCAATTACTTAAGAGCATTAAGACCAATGATTAAACACATATGAGACAATGGCTCATTAATAATGAGATTGAGATTGACTCCCAGTAACATCGTGAAAATCGTCCCGTTGCGATAAAAAAATCAAACTATTCATTTTTTTAACACTAACATCATGAACAACACGCTCACACGCCTGACTTCACTCACCGCCGCTCTCGCGCTCGCCCTTCTCGCCGGCTCCGCGACGCTCA
Organism: Ereboglobus sp. PH5-5; assembly: GCF_029504805.1. Taxonomy (NCBI): domain Bacteria; kingdom Pseudomonadati; phylum Verrucomicrobiota; class Opitutia; order Opitutales; family Opitutaceae; genus Ereboglobus; species Ereboglobus sp. PH5-5. Next base: position 74,947 of record NZ_JAQFIT010000011.1, read on the forward strand.
ACGCCCAAGCCGACGCCAAACCGCTTTCGGTCACCGATCTCGTCGCCGCCATCGACGCCAACGTCGGCAAACGAATCGTCGTCGAGGGCATGGCCACCTGGGTTTGCCCGCACATGGGCTGCAAGGCGCAGATCATCAACGCCGACGGCGAATCCAAGACCGCGCTCCTCCTCACCCAGGGCAAGGGCGCGCCCAAGTTCTCGCCCGAGCTTCGCGGCGACACCCTCCGCGTCACCGGCATCCTTCACGAAACCCGCGTCACCGCCGCCGACCTCGACGAACAGGAGGCCGCCATCAAGAATCCTAAAAACACCGGCGCGCACGATCACGATCACGGCCACGGCAAGGACGACGATTGCGAAAGCTGCCCCACCAAGAAGCAAGAGGTCTCCGCTGAACAGCTCGCCAAGACAAAGCAGGCCCAGCTCGCCCGCATCGCCAAACATCGCGAAATGCTCGCCAAGAGCAAAAAAGGCTATCTGTCCTCGCTCTCGTTCGAAAGCCTCTCGTGGCAAAAAGCGGACTGAGCCCCCGCGACGCCGCAGCCATCCCTTCATCCCGACTTAAATCGGCTCCCGTCGATTTAAGTCGATTTAAGACGCCCGCCATCCTTGAGCACCGCCCGCCCGCCCACTCCCGCCACTCCCGCCGCTCCGCCGCCCCCGCAACGCCCTCCCCGCTGGCGCGCCCTGTTTCGCGCGCTGCACCGCGACCTCGGCTACCTCTTTTTCGGCGCGACAATCGTGTATGCCGTTTCCGGCCTCGCCGTGAACCACCGCGCCGACTGGAACCCCAACTACAGTGTCGAAAAACGCACGCACGCCGCGCCCGCCGAGCTCGCCGCGCGCACCCCGTTCACCAAGGACGCCGCGCTCGCCCTCCTCGCCGACGCAAAAGTCGATGCGCGCTACAAAAAGCACTTCGCGCCCGACGACCGCCACATCCGCATCTTCGTTGACAACGGCGCCGCCACGCTCGACCGCCAGACCGGCGCGCTCGACATCGAAGTCCTGCGCCGCCGCCCGGTCCTCGCCACCTTCAACAAGCTCCACCTCAACCCCGGACGCGCCTGGCTCTGGTTCGCCGACGCCTTCGCCGCCTCGCTCCTCATCATTGCCGTCACCGGCCTCTTCCTCCTGCGCGGCAAAAACGGCATCACCCGCCGCGGCGGCCTCCTCGTCGCCCTGGGAATCATCATCCCCGCCATCATCGCCTGGCAAAGTTTATAACCGCGCCCGTTTCAGCCCTTCAGCCTTTCAGTCCTTCAGCCCTTTTCCCATGCAGCCCGTCATCGAATGCGACCACCTCACACACTACTACGGCGACAAACCCGCGCTACGGGACGTCTCGTGGGCGCTTCGCCCCGGACGCATCTGCGGCCTCCTCGGGCGCAACGGCGCGGGCAAGACCACGACGATCAACATCCTCAACTCCTTCCTCACCCCGCGCTCCGGCCGCTGCCTCCTCCTCGGCGAGGACTCGCACCGGCTCACCCCCGCCACCAAGGCCCGCATCGGCTACCTCATCGAGGGCCACGTCCAGTATGGTTTTTATAATATACACCAAATCGAGAAATTTTATTCGCAATTTTATACAAACTGGGACCCCAAAATATATTATCACCTGATGTCCAAGCTCGACATCACCCCCGGGCAGCGCATCGCCACCATGTCGTGCGGCCAGCGCTCGCAAGTCGCCCTCGGCCTCATCCTCGCGCAAAACCCGGACCTCATCATATTTGATGATTATTCGATGGGCCTCGATCCCGGCTACCGCCGCCTCTTTATAGAAGTCATCCGCGACTACGCGGCCGACGGCAAGCGCAGCATCCTGCTCACCTCGCACATTATACAAGACCTCGAAACCCTCATCGACGATTGTATAATCTACCAGCGCGGCCGCGTCCTCATCGACACGGAAACCAGACGGCTCCGCGACACCTTCCGAAAATATACATTCGCAACCACCCCCGCCGTCACAGACATCCGCGACGAGCCCGCCAACATCCACCTCGAACGCGGTGAAAAGCACAGCGCGCTCCACGGATTCCTCGACGAAAATACCGCCCGCGCCTGGCTCGCCGCCAAAAACATCCCCGCCGCCGACCTCCGCGCCGCCCCCCTCTCGCTCGAGGACACCTTCATCGCATTAACCGGAAAGTATTAATCAACCAACCACCTCGACTTAAATCGATTCAAGTCGCGCTCCCTCTCAATGACACTCGCCCTCTTTCACAAGGAATGGATCAAACTCCGGCTCTGGTGGACGCTCATGGTCGTCGCCGGCATCGCCTTCGCGCTCTTCCTGTTTTTCAAACTGCGCTACGTTTACACGGTCAACGACAGTATCGCCGTCTGGAACGCATGGATAACCAAGGCGTGGCTCTGGTTTCGCGCCTACCAATACGCGCCGCTCGTCCTCGGCGTGGCGCTCGGCTTCCTGCAATTTTTGCCCGAGGTGCAGGCGCACCGAATCCGCCTCGTGCTGCACCTCCCGCTCGGCGAGACGCGCGCCGTCGCCATCCACCTCCTCGCCGGCGTCATCCTTCTCACACTCGCGCTGCTTCCCGCCCTGCTTCTTTTCACAATCGCCGGCATTTATTATTTCCCCGCGGAATGGTTGTATAATTTATACACGGTCGTCGCGCCGCCGCTGCTCGTCGGATACGGGGAGTATTTCGCCGTCAGCGCCATTTTGCTGGAAACCAACTGACGCCACCGCGTTTTCCACCTGCTCCTCTGCCTCGGCGGGCTCCGTTTATACATGATGGAAACCGCCTTCGACAGTTACGCGCGCATCATCGCCCCGCTCGCGCTCTGGGCGCTCGCCCTCGTCATACTCCCGCTTTTTTCCAGCTATCGTTTTAGAAAGGGCCTCGTCCGATGACAAAGCATCTCGCCCGCATTTTCCTGCTCCTGTCCGCCGCGTTCCTGCTCGCCTACTACCTGCCCTTCGCGTGGCACGTGCTCACCGCCAGACGCGCGCGCGTCCCCTTCGTGCAATACAGCGACACCGGCCACGGTTTCCTCTTCACCCGTTACAACATATCGCCCGAGACGCGCGACGTCTCCATCCGCTACACCGACGCCGCCGGCCGCGCCTACGAACGCGACGCCTTCGAGCAAATGCTCCCGCTCACCTATTTCATGCAGTTGGAGAAAAACGGCGCCATGCCGAAAACAATAAACGGCGTGAAGATCACCCCCAGCGCCATTCGCCGCGAAATGTGGAGCCTGCGTGTCCGCCCCGACTCGCTCGACACACCCGCGGTCCCGCTTTATACAGTTTTCGAAACCGACAGCGGACGCGCCCGCTTAGAAATGCCCGACGACTACATGCGCATTCATAAAAACGGACGCGTCGAATTCCTCAGCCCAAAAACAAACAAAGTCCTCCCCGAAAAAAGCGCGCTCTACACCGAAGCCTTCGCCAACGCGCAGTTCGCCTTTCCCGTCACCGCCCTCGGCTCCAAGCCAAACCCGCGCAAATCCTACGACGAAGGCATCTACATCGCCGATGCCAACGGCCAACTCTTCCGCCTCCTCCAAGCCAAGGGCATGCCCCGGCTCGCGCGCATCGCCGACACCGCCGCCGATCCCGACGCCTGGCGCGCGCTCCGCCCCCGGCATATAATAATAAACGAAATCGAAACCCGCGAACTCCGCGCGTTTATTATAGACGACACCGGACAACCCTGGCTCGTCACCGGCAAGGACTACCGCCTGATAAAACTCCCCGTCACCAATTATAATCCGACAACGGACAGCCTGGCCATCCGGGCCAACCTCCTCAGCCGCCTTGTCCTCCTCCAAAAAGAGGACAGCCTCGAAGCCGTCGCGCTTGATCGAAACTACACAGTCCTCGACCGCCACGAGGAAAAAATCGAATCCCGCGACCAGCAACCCGCCGCCAAGATTGCAAAAATCCTTTTTCCCCTGCGCTGGTGGCTTGTTGACAGTGATTCCGGTTATTTTGGCTTTTATACAAAAACCGGCGCCGCCTGTTCCCTGGCGCTCAACGCAATCCTGCTCCTCGGTTATATAATTTTCCTAAAACTGCGCCGCCACAACCTCCGCGCCCAGCTCCCCGAATACGCCCTCATCGCCATCGGCGGCCTCTGCGGCTTGATAGCCGCACTACTCGTCCCGCGCGTTGAATAATATGAGGCAATCCGTAAAGAGTTCCTCCAAGGTAGCACAGACATTCCTGTCTGTGCCAGTGAGACTCGCGCTCCCTCTGCACAGACAAGTTTCGAGCGCAAACGACGGTCCGCCATGTCTGTGCTACCTTGTGACAAAAGCTGTAACTAATTTCACATTACATTCGCGTCCCTTCGCGTCCATTAGCGGTTACAAAATACATTCTTTTAGCATCCGCTAAACACACCCCGCCCCGTCCGTCCGCCCGTCCGACTTTTCTTCCCACTACCATGAACACAGTAAAATACTACAAATTCCAATTGAGACTGCATCCAAGTCGCCACAATATAAAAGCGACATTCGGCCTCCTTACCGCGCTCGCCTTGTCCGGCATGAACGCAAATCTACCCGCGCAGCAAACCGACGCTGCCAAGGCAAACACGGACAAGGAGGTCATTTCCGTCACCGTCGAAGCGAAGGCCGACCAGCCTGGAAAATTTACTATCGATCGAGAGAGAGTTGAACTCACGCCCTCAACCACCGGCACCATTGAGGAAACGCTGCGCCCACACTCTAATATACAATTCGACCTCACCTCCCGCAGCAGTTCGCTGGGCGGTGAAATAACTCCGCCGCGCTTTTCGATCCGGGGCGGAACTTACTACGCCAACGCCTTCCTTGTGGATGGAGTCAGCAATAACAACGTCTTTGGCCAAGGCGGCTTCTTGGACACAAACACCGCCCCCAACAGCGCTCCCAGCGGCGAGGCACAGTCCATCTTTCTCAATCCCGACCTGATTGGCGCTATTGTTGTTCACACGGACAATGTTCCCATTGAATACGGCAATTTTACCGGTGGCGTTTTTGATGCCAAAATTCGCGATCCTAAAACTGACAGTTTCCACGCCTCGCTAAGTTTTCAAGGCTATACGCGCGATTCGTGGACCAGCCAGAAGTATAGAGAGGGAACCGATCCCGATCTCACAACCAATACCAACACGCATCAGCCGCGTTTTGAAAAATATTCGTTCGCCGCGACTGCGGAAAGCCCGCTTTTCAAAAACATCGCCGGCTTGCTTTCCTATTCGGAAAACCGCTCTACCGTTCCGGTGTGGGACACTCTCACGCCATCTGCCGAACACACCGATCGCTCGGTAAACAGGAACCTTCTTGTTAAACTTTCCACATACGGGCTCAACGGCTTCCGCGCATCGCTCACAACCACCTATGCTCCCTATGAACGCGAATGGCGCGTGGCATCTCGCAAAAACAGCTTTGTAACAAGCGAAGGTGGTGGCATCAGCACTGTTCTCAACTTGGAAAAAAAGCTCTCGTTTGCGACGCTCAGTAGCGACATCTCCTATCGTAAAAATTCCATCTCTCGCGATACCGCCACAAACCAATGGATTACTTGGGCAAACAGCTCCACTAACGCATACGCCAACTGGGCGGGCACAAGCTCCAGTGCCAGCGAAGGCAACTGGGGGGATTATGATCAGGACGCAAAAACTTTTGATCTGAACGCATCCCTGCAATTTGTGGAGTTTGGCCCGAAATATTTCAGAAATCACATTAAGATAGGCGGCGAATGGAAGTCCTCGGAAATGGACCGAACAACCGAAGGCTCCGCCATGTATCTATGGAATAAATCCAACGATCCTGCAAATGCCGCGAACGGGCTGGATGTCAATGCCGTTGGCGACAAGGAAAACGGCGTTATCACCGGCGAACAATGGCTTAATACACGCTGGATTTACGAGCCCACCAGCAAGTCGCTTCGACAAAATGATATTTCTTTCTACGTGGAGGACACGGTCAAAATCGAGCGCCTTACCGTGCGTCCGGCAATACGCTTTGACCATGAAACCTACCTTGACACAAGCGCGTGGTCGCCGCGGATTTTTGTCAATGTAGACGTCTTGAACAACGGCATTCTCAATATATTTGGCGGGGCGGGTCGTTATGCGGGAAGCCCGATGAGCTCCGTTAAATACTCGCTTCTTAACATGCAGGAGACCATCCGACAAAAGCGAAGCAGCTATGATGCGGACTGGGAAACCTATCAAATAGCCGACGCATCCGATCCATATGGACTCAAGGACCTGAAGTGGTCGCATTCCAACTCCTTTAATCTCGGTGCGTCCACAGTATGGAATGATATTGTTTTCCGACTCACCGGCAACATCACCCAGCACCGCGATCAAATCCGCACCATGCCCGGCCTGGCAGACGGCTACACCCGCATGTATATAAACTCGGGAGAAAGTGATTACAAGGGCATCACGCTCGAAATTGAAAGAAAACTGTTTGAACTCGGATGGGCGGGCAGGCACAGCATGCTTTTATCTTTCACCTGGTCCAAGACCGAAAGCAACTCACGAGTAGCCTATGCAATGGAGGAACTCGAAGGCGAGGGCACCAATTTCACACCTTACTATGTTTTCCATAATGGTAAATTAGAACCTGCGGACAACCTGCCGGCGACAAATTTCAACTCGCCATTGGTTGTCACATTCTCCGATTTGGCAAGTTTTTGGGGAGGGCGCGTCCGCCTGTATAACATCCTCCGCTTTGAAAAGGGAGGCGACGGTCTCGTGCAATCGAACAAGGATCCGAATATGTCGGCTGGCGACCCCAACTATAATAAATACTATGCTTTGAACGATGGCCGGGACGCCAGCTTGGGTGGTGAATATGTGAGCAGCATTCCGACCGGCCAGGGTCGTCTCGTTCGCTATTATACCACAAGAAAATATTCGAGCACCTGTTTCTGGGATATGACTCTGGATATTGATATTATAAAAACCAAGGCCGGCACGATCACGCTCCAGTTACAGGTGACGAATGTGCTAAACCGTCACAGTTTGGCAAACACTTCCCTCACATCGACTGGTGGCACATACAGCGCGGGCCGCCAGCTCTACACCGGCGTTCAATATAAGTTCTAAAAGAATCACTGTTGGATAAGAACGGTCCCCGCCTTTTTCAGCGGGAGGACACCCTCGCTAGGTCCTCTCACGGCCAAGGTCTGGACATTCCCCAATGTCCTATCTTAACTCAAAGCCACGATTCAAAAAAACAAACGGCCACAGATGCGCGCATATATGGAAAGCCATGTGCTTGTGATTCGATGGTTTGAATATCTGTGTTTATCTGCGTCCATCTGCGGTTGGTTTGTTTTTGAATCGCTATTAATATACACAACCACCCCTCCCGAAACCAATCCGGACGTTATTCACACATCATATCCAGCGCCTTCGCGACCGCCTCGCGGCGCCTGAAATAATACCGCGCCATCAAACCTTGATATATGCACGTCACAAACCCCACCACTGCGTAAAGCAGCGTGTGACACATCCGGAACAATAACATGAGCTGCGCGTCGTCGAGCGCGTCATAAGGATTGTCCACTTTGTAGCGTCGGCTTGCCTGTTCCGTGTATTCGCGAAACTGCGGGATCAACTCCCGGTAAAGTCCCTCGTTAAAATGCGTGAGCTGCCATGTCGCATAGGCGAGTATCACAAACATGAGCAGCAATTGCGCGCGAACCAGCCAGTTGACGCCCCTTTCGTTGCCGCGCGCCAATTGTTGCGAACCATGTATCTCCATCGCGCCCGTGCCCGCTGCGAGGCACGCCGCCACCGCGGCGGTATGACTGCCGCCCGCCGCGGCCAAAAGCGCCCCGATGCCGGCTATCCACATGACCATATGGCCGTCGAACCGCGCGACTTTCATTACGCGCTGGTAAACGAGTTCGGGAATGGGTGGAGGTTTGGCGGACATGGTTGAAATTAAGAATCAAGAATTGCGATTTAAGAAGGACAATCCGCCAATTCGCCAAAAGGCAAAACGAGAAAACTCCCGCCGCAACATTTCCGGCTTCTTACTTCTCAAATCTTAATTCTTAATTTCCCCCTGCGTGACCGAAAACCTCCCAGATTCCTCCCAACCGCCTTTCCCGTTCCGCCTAGAGTTTCCGCCGGAACTGCCCATCAGCGCGCGCGCGGACGAAATCACCGCCGCCATCGCGCAAAACCAAGTCGTCATCCTCGCCGGCGAAACCGGCTCCGGCAAAACCACGCAAATTCCCAAAATGTGCCTCGCCGCCGGGCGCGGTTCGCACGGCCAAATCGCCTGCACGCAACCCCGCCGCGTCGCCGCGCTCTCCATCTCGCGCCGCGTCGCCGAGGAGCTCAACGTCAACTGGGGCCGCGAAGTCGGTTGCAAAATCCGTTTCGACGACCGCACCTCGCGCGCCACCGTCATCAAGTTCATGACCGACGGCATGCTCCTCGCCGAAGTGCAAAGCGACCCCATGCTCCGCGCCTACGATACCGTCATCCTCGACGAGGCGCACGAGCGCTCCCTCAACATCGACTTCCTCCTCGGCCACCTCCGCAACCTCCGCTTCAAGCGCCCCGAGCTCAAAATCATCATCACCTCCGCCACCATCGACACGGAGATGTTTTCAAAGGCCTTCGACGACGCCCCGATAATAGAAGTCTCCGGACGCACCTATCCCGTCGAAGTCATTTACGCCCCGCTCGACGACCTCGGCTCCGATTCCGCCTCCGACGAGAACGACAAAAACGCCCGCGCCGAGGCGCTCCACTACATCGACGGCGCAGTCGAGGCCGTCGAGCGCATCGTCCGCGAAACCGGCGCCGGCGCGGGAGGAGCGGGAGGCGACATCCTCGTCTTCATGCCCGCCGAGCGCGACATCCGCGAAACCACCGACCTCCTCGAAGGCCGCGGACGCTCCGCCAGCGCGCGCCTGAAAAACTGCGAAATCATCCCCCTCTTCGGGCGCCTCTCCAGCACCGAGCAACAGCGCGTCTTCGCACCCACGCAACGCCGCAAAATCGTCATCTCGACCAACATCGCCGAAACCTCGCTCACCATTCCCGGCATCCGTTTCGTCGTGGACACCGGCCTCGCGCGCGTCAGCCGCTACGCCCCGCAAGCGCGCACGCGCCGCCTCCCCATCGAGGAAATCGCGCAATCCAGCGCCGACCAGCGCAAGGGCCGCTGCGGCCGCGTCGCCGAGGGCGTGTGCGTCCGCCTGTATTCGGAAAACGACTACAACGACCGCCCCCGCTTTGCGCAGCCCGAAATCCAACGCGCCAACCTCGCCGACGTCATCCTCCGCATGAAGGCCTTCGGCCTCGGCGACATCGAACGCTTCCCCTTCATCAACATGCCCGCCGCGAAATCCATCCGCGCCGGCTACGCGTTATTGGAAGAGCTGGGCGCGCTGGAAGAAGCCAGAAGGCCAGAGGCCAGAGTGCCAGAAAGCCAGAAGACAGACCACTCCGCCCCTCCGACATCTACTTCTCCGACATCTGGCACTCCGGCCTCTGGCACTCTGGTCTCTGGCCTTCTGGCCTCTGGCTTTCCGGCCTCTTCTCTCACCCCCATCGGCCGCGAACTCGCCCGCCTCCCCGTCGATCCCACCGTCGGCCGCATGATCCTTGAGGCGCGCAAGGAAAAATGCGTGCGCGAAGTCGCCGTCATCGCCGCCGGCCTTTCGATTCAGGACCCGCGCGAACGCCCCCTCGAAAAGCAAGCCCAGGCCGACGCCGCGCACCGCCGTTTCGCTCACGCCGATTCCGATTTTCTCACGCTCCTCAACATCTGGGAAACCTTTCACGACCAGTTCGAGACGATGACCCAGTCGCGCCTGCGCAAATTTTGCCGCGAGCATTTTCTCAGCTACACCCGCATGCGCGAATGGCGCGACATCCACGCGCAACTCCTCGAAGTCCTCACCACCCGCAACGACTTTCGCAAGCAACCCAGCTCCGTCGCCGACGGACTCGACGCCAAACGCCTCGCGCGCGAAGGCGGCGTCCCCCTCCACTACGGCACGCCCGCCTACCGCGCCATCCACCGCTCGATCCTCTCCGGCCTGCTCGGCAACATCGCGCTCCGCGACGACGAGCGCGGCGGCTACAAATCCACGCACGACCGCCGCGTCGCGATCTTCCCCGGCTCCGTCCTCTTCACCCGCGACGAACCGAAACGAAAAGACGCGTCATCGACGCGCGGCAACGACGCGCGCAACAAAAAACCGCCCAAGTCCCCCGCCGCGTTGATGGCCGCCGAGATCATGGAAACCACGCGCCTCTACGCGCGCACCTGCGCCCGCATCGACCCGCAATGGGCGATCGAACTCGGCGAGCACCTCCTCAAGCGCACCCACAGCGAACCCTTTTGGGACGGGCAAAAAGGCCGCGTCCTTGTCAAGCAGCGCACGCGCCTCCACGGACTCGAACTCGAAACCCGCGCCGTCGGCTACGGCAAAATCAACCCGCGCGAAGCCACCGAAATCTTCATCCGCGAAGCGCTCGTCAACGACACCATCACCTGGCCCTTCGACTTCCTCATCCACAACCGCGCCATCCGCGAAAAAGTCGAGGACCTCCTCACCCGCGCCCGCGACAACCGCTACATGAACCTCGACGAAGGCGTCTACCGCTTTTACGCCGGGCATTTGGCGTGCGGCGATTCATCGCCGCTTTCGACGGGCCGATTCATCGGCCCGCAATCTTCCGGAAGCGACGGGATAAATCCCGCCGTCAAAAGCGGTGATGAATCACCGCACTCCGTGTCCTCCGTCCCCGAACTCATCACCCTCGTCCGCGAACGCAAACCGCGCGACCCGCATTTCCTCGAAATGCAAATCGAGGACCTGCGCGCGCCCGAGGAACTCCGGCACGACACCCTCGCCTTCCCCGAAACCGTCCCCCTCGAAAACCGCGCGCTCCCGCTCTCCTACGCCTACAAACCCGGCCAGGCCGACGACGGCGTGACCATCCAAGTCAACATCCGCGAAGCCGAGGCGCTCACGCCCGCCGCGCTCGACTGGGCCGTGCCCGGGCACCTCGAAGCCAAGGTCGAGCACCACCTGCGCGCCGTGCCCAAGGAACTCCGCCGCGCGTTCATGCCCCTCGCCGAAACCGCGAAAACGCTCGCCGCGCAAATCACCTCGCGCGACCGCCTCACAGGCCGCCGCGAAACCATCGCCGAATCCCTCGCCGCGCAAATCGCCGAGCGCTTCAATATACAAATCCCCGTCGTCACCTTCGCGCAAAAACCCCTGCCCGACCACCTCCGCGTCCGCGTGCGCGTGCTCGACGACGACGGCGGGGAAATCTGCGCCAGCCGCGAACTCGACGAAATCCGCGCCGCGCTCGGCGCCCGCACCCGCGAAGTCAGCGCCGCCGTCTCGCGCGACGATCCCGCCATGTGGAAACGCGCGCGCAAGCGCCACGAAAAACCGCCCGCCGAGACATGGGCCTTCGGCGACATCCCCGGGCGCATCATCATCGGCGACCTCGCCGGCGTCCCCGTCGAGGCGTATCCGGGATTGAGCATCGGTTTGAGTGGCACGGGCGACTCGCCCGTGGGTTTGGAAAATGCAAAAGCCAAAAACATTGGCGGCTCGCCCGCGCCGCACAAACCACACGGACGGGCCGCCCGTGCCACGCCACCGCCCGACGACGGCGTCTCCCTCCGCCTCTTTCGCACGCCCGAAACCGCGCGCGAGGAAACCCGTCGCGGCCTCTTCCGCCTCCTCGAGCTCCACCTCAAATACGAACTCGCCTGGACGGAGCGCGACCTCGCCAAAAGCCTCCGCGCCCTCGCCCCGCTCGCCGCCTCCTTTCTCTCCTTCGAAAAACTCCAGGCCGGTGCCTTCGCGCTTCTGCGCCGCCACATCTGCGACCCCGCGCGCGTGCGCGCGCTCACCGCATCCGCCTTCGCCGCCGCCGCGACGCAAGCCACGCACGACGTGCGCACGATCATCCCGCGCCTCACCGAACTGCTCCGCGAAATCCTCACCGCGCGCGTCACGCTCCAAGTCCTCCCCGGCGCGCACGCCACGCTCGCGCGCGACGCGGCCTCGCTCGTCTCGGAAAATTTTCTGCAAGACCCGTCCGTCACGCTCGAACGCCTCTCGCAATTTCCGCGCTACCTGAAGGCGATGCGCCTGCGCGCCGAACGCCACAAACAAAACCCCGCGAAGGACGCCGAGCGCGCCAAGCAACTCGCGCCCTACGAAAAAGCCGCCGCGTCGCTCGCCGCCGATCCGCGCCCCGAGGCGCAAACCTTCCGCTGGCTCGTCGAGGAATTTCGCGTGAGCCTCTTCGCGCAGGAACTCGGCACCGCCGAGCCCGTCTCCGCCGTGAAGCTCGACCGCGCGCTCGCCGCGCTGCGCAAAACCGGCGCGCCTCCGTTCGGCGCAGCCGCCGCGCCCGCCCCCGCCGCGGCGCCGCCACCCAAGCCGCTCATTTCAATGACGCCCTCCCCCGGAAAAAAATCTGCCCCGCTAAAAAGTCTCAACGCGCTCGATTCGTTCTTCAAGCGATAGGGCGTCACGCGAGCCTTCGACATGAATCGACGCAAATCGACTTGTGTCGAAGCAAGGCGGGTTATGAGGGGTTTGATTCCGATCCCGGCTCACCGGGGGACGGTTCGCCCTACCGTCCGGCGCGCAGCTCCACGGCAAACACCACGGGACAATGATCAGAGGCCACCGGCTCGGGGATTGCCTTGTATTCCCGCACCTCAGGTGCCGGGGTTTTTGTTCCGCGCGTCCGGTATAAGAACCAGTCAATTTCCGATTTTGGATTGTGAGAAGGGAATGTTGCTTTCGCTGTTTCGTGTTTTTGAGGCATCAACCAGTTGTGTTGCTTTCTTACCACATCCCAAATCGGCGAGGTTTCCCTCGCGTTGAAATCGCCGCCCCAGATCGCCACCGCCGATGAGTTCTTCTCCATCAGACGCTCCACTTCCTCCGAAATCTGTTTCGCATGCTCCAGCTGCGTTTCCTTTTTTTTGTGATCCAGATGCACGCTCACCAACATGACCCGATGCCCATTGTGCGCTGCCGAGGCATCCTTCGCGCCGGATCGGGGCACCACGATTTCCACGATTCCCGCCGAGCGCGGCTCGACCCCGCCCGCAAGCGACAGCGTGGACGTGTGCGCAAACGGCAGCTTCGACAAAACCGCGTTTCCGTATTCGCCGCCGCCATAACTCATGGCCCTCGCGAAATAGGAATGCATCCCCAGCATCCTCCCCAATTCCGCCGCCTGGTCGACGCCGCCCGAACGCTTCGTTAGCACATCCACTTCCTGCAGCAGGATGGCGTCGGCATTGAGCCGCCGCAAAACTCCGGCGATGCGCGTCAAGTCGAGCTGCTTGTCCATACCGCGTCCGGCATGAATATTGTAACTGACAACGCGCAACGGTGTCTCCGCCGGCGCCGTGCTGGCAACACCGATTGCTAATGCGAGAACTAAACCAATTCGGAAAATAATATTGATGCGCATGTGAGTAGTTTGCTCGCGCATGCGTCCGCTGAACAGTGCAAAATACGCAGTGTGTGAAAGCGAAGGAACTGATCAAAACGCGCCGGCGCCCGACAGCGCCAAGCGCGTTGAAAGGTCACTCGGCCAAGCGCAATTTGACCGCGACCGGGAAGTGATCGGACGGAAGCTTGGGCAGGCCTTTTTTCGCAAGCGATTTTTCGGTGTCGCCCTCCTTCATCAACTCCTTGGGAACCGGAATCCAATAACATTCACCTAGAATCGCGTAACGCTCAACGGCGAATTGTTTTGTCACAAAAATATGATCGATGCGTTCGTCGGTGCGACGGTTTACGTTGAAACCGTTGAAGGTGCCGTTGGGGAGGTGCTTAATCGGCGCGGCGTCGAAGGAATCGGTGACATAATTCGACTTTGCGAGAACGGCGTAGGGGGCGCTTTTTTGCGTCACATTGAAGTCACCCATGATGAGGGCGGGCGATTTGCCGGCGATCGACTTCATCATTTTGAGCACGAGCTTTGCGCTCTCCTCTCGCGCCTGCACGCCCCTGTGATCCATGTGCAGGTTAAATATATACACGGTTTGCTTCGCGCCGGTCTTGGCTTGGAATTTTCCCCAAGTGCAGATGCGCGCGTATCGGGCGTCCCAGCCCTTGCTTCCGGGAATGTCGGGGGTTTCGGAAAGCCAGAATGAGTCCTGCTCGAGCAGCGTGTATTTGTCCTTTTTATAAAATAGGGCGCAGTGCTCACCCTTGTCCGTGCCGTCGTCGCGGCCAACGCCGATGTAGGCGTATTCCGGCATGAGATTAAGCATGTCCGCAAGCTGGTTGGGTTTCACCTCCTGCGTGCCGACAAAATCAAAATCGTGAAAACGGATGAGGCTGGAGATGACGGGGACGCGCTGCGACCAGCCGTCGAATTTTTTATAATCGGAGGCGGCGTCGGTGCGAATGTTAAACGACGCAACATACAGATTGTCCGCCAGCGCGACATGTGAAGCGAAAAACAACAGGAGTGCCGGAATGATTTTATTCATGTGTGATTAAGGGGGATGAGGTTGAAAACACAGCATGTTGCCGCTTCCGCGGAATCAGACAAGCGGAGAAATGACGCTTCAATTTGCGGCACGAACAGGCTCCTCATCCAGCCTAACGCGAAGTGACTCGAAGCTTTCACGCGTTTCCTGGTCGGGTGCGATTTTAATGCCTAGATTGACAAGCGATTTAGCCAAAGTCTTGTCACCATGATATGTGTAGAGTGTGGCAGCGTAACGCACGACATCTGCGTTCTTTGGAAACCTCAACGCGCCCTCAAGCAACACCTTAATATGGGATTCTTTCGGTGTGACGTCACTGCACATCCACGTGTATCCAATGAGCGAATACACATCCTCCATCGGCGGCGGTTGTGTGCGCGCCGTGAAAAGCGGCTCGAGCACATTGGCGGTTTGTGCTGCGCTAAGCCTGCCGTTGGCCCCCGCCGGGGCGGCAAGCGCCTCGTTCAACCGCAGGCGCGCCAGCTCAACATAGGCCCGCGGACGCACGACGTTTTCCTTGGCCGCAGCCTCGAGGAATTTGCGCGCGCGCGCGTCGCGTTGCTCAATCACTTCGAGCAAACCAAGCGAGGCTAGCAGCCCGGCGTCACGCTCTTGGCGCAGATAGGGAACGATGAACGCCTCGCGCGAGGCGTCCATGTTGTTGGCTAAGCGCAGCGCCTCGCCCTTGATGCGTCCGATCTCGGCCTGGGTCGCCTCGCGAATTTCAATAGGCGGCAGGTCACCCAATCCATCCGTGCCCTTCTTCGCCTTGAATAGAATGGAGCCGTAGTCGGAGGCGCTGGCATAACTGCGCAACATCACGGTCATTTGTTTGTAGGTGCGACCAAAACACTCCTTGAAGTCGTCCTCCGTCACAGGGCCGGTCATCGCACGCCGGGAAAAAGAGAGAAAGCCCTTTTGATATTTTTTTTGATACCCATAAAGGCACATGTGAACGAAAGCAAAACTCGCATCCCCCCAATCAGAGGGGCGCGGCGTGTCCCCTTCGGGGTCATAGTCGATGATTTTGCCCAGGGAATCGAGATGGCCGAATGCGACAAAAACGGGGGCGAACGCCTCCCTCTCCGTTGCGCTATCCCCCACCATCGCGCCCATGCTAAATGTCTTTCCTCCGCCAAAATATTCAACACGGCCGAACTCAATGGCTTTTTTTCGCACATCAAGTGTTGCGAAAAGCCGGGTAAGCCCCTCCTCAAGCCACGGAGGAATCGGTTTATGGTTATTGGCGCGACGCATGAGGAATCGCGCATACTGGCGGTAAAACTCCTGGTAAGGGTCGATGCCCGACTCGAAGGAGCCACTGGTGGTATCCTCAAAGGTGCTGCTTGGTTCCACTGCAACGTCGCCAAACGCCTCGACATCTGAAGCGTCGCTGACTGATGAGAACAAGCCGCGCTCAGTTATTTCTTGCAAAAAGAAATCAATGACAATGGCCCCGCGCTCCTTGTCCTCGACAAAAAGACTTGTAGGCGTGATGAAAATACCAGCCTCTTGCGCTTTTTCAGCAAACGGACTGAAGGAATTTCCCTTTCCGCAAATGATGATGAGCGTGGGAATATTAATTTTATTATCGACTAGCGTGGGCCAGACAACCTGGACCGCTCTTTGAAGGTGATGGAAATCCTCCAAAAATCTGCGTGTGGCGCGGGTGGATGCGTTGGAGAGGATTTCGTAGCCAGGCAGCGTGGCATGGCGCCATGATTCGGGCGGCGGGAGGATGCGTGAATCGGTGACGGTGTAGCGAGGCAGCTCGACGACCTCGCCTTCGGGCGCAGCCTCAATGTTGCGCGTGGTCTGAGCAAGGGAGACGGACACGAGCGCGAGTGCCGCGAGCGCAAGGCAAAGCGCCGCGAGGGCGGGTCGTCGGCCGCATGTGATAAATATAGAGGGTGATGTCATACGCTTTATTTTTTTATTCCTGCATAGTGCGGAGTTCCTCGAACTTTTCGCGTGTCTGGTGGTCGGGGGCGATTTTCAGGCCGAGGTCGATGAGGAGCGAGGCAATGGCCTTGTCACCATGTAAGGTGTAAAGCACGGCGGCATTGTAAACGATGTGCGGATTTCGAGGGAAGCGCTTCGCCCCCTCAATCAGCACCTCAAGGTTGGCCTCCTTGGGTTTCATGTCACTGGCGAGCCAGGTGTATCCGATAAGCGAATACACATCCTCCATCGGGGGCGGTTGACTGCGCGCGATGAAGAGAGGGTCGAGCACGGCGGCGGTTTGGGCGGCGCTGAGCCCGCCGTTTTCGCCGGCGGGCGCGGCCTGGGCCTCCTGAAGGCGCAGTCGGGCGAGTTCGAGGTAGGCGCGGGGGCGCTCGACATTTTCCTTTGCGGCGGCCTCAAGGAATTTGCGCGCGCGGCCACTGCGCTGTTCGAGCGCCTCAAGGAGGCCGAGCGAGGCTAGAAGTCCGGCGTCGCGCTCCTTGCGCAGATAGGGGATGATGAATGCCTCGCGCGAGGCATCAGCGTGGCCGGCAAGACGGAGCACCTCGCCCTTGATGCGTCCGATTTCGGCCTGTGTGGCCTCGCGCAGCTCTACCAGCACGGGATCGGGCAGTCCCTCGGCACCTTTCTTGGCTTGGTAGCGCACCGTTTCCTGTGCCATGCTGTCGATGTGTATGGCGAGCATGGTGGCCATCTGTTCGTAACTTTTGCCGAAACACTCCTTGAAATCGGTTTCATCCACGTAGCCTTTGCACGCGCGCATCGCAAATTTGATGAACGACTTTTGGTATTGTTTGTTCATCCCGTAAACGCACATGTGGATAAACGCGAAACACTGATTGCTCCAGCGTCCGCGCCTGATGGTTTTGGCTTGTTCGGAGTCGAACATCTTGTCCAGGGGAAAGATGGTGCCGAATCGCTCCCGCTTGGACTTGTCGGTGGTCGGCCCCTCTGTGAGCATCCAGGACTCATTCGAAGTGGTGCTGTAAATGTCTTCCGTGAGCTCGGGAACCTCCATATCGGGATTGGAGGCGGGATCGGCGTCCGTTTCAGTAAAGCCATATTCAACTTTTCCAAACTCGATCCATTTTTTGCGAAAATCGAGTGTGGTGAAAATGCGGGAGAGCCCTTCCTCGAGCCATTCGGGAAGAGGAAGGTTTCCATTGGCTCGTCTCAGGAGAAAACGCGAATACTGTCGGTAGAATTGACCGTAGGGATCAACGGTGATGATGAACCCGGTTTCGTCAAACATCTCATGTATGTTGAAATCGATCACAATGGCACCGCGTTCCTTGTCCTCGACGAAGAGACTGGTGGGCGTGATGAAGACACCGGAGTCGTCCTCGTCGGGGATGAACTGCTTGAACGAGTTGCCGCGTCCACACAGGACGATAAGCGTGGGCGTTTTGTTCTTGTTGGCGAGGAGCGCGGGCCAAATGACATCAATGGCAACTTGAAGCTGCTGGAAATCCTTCAAGAAACCCTGTGTGATAAAGTTGCGGGAATTGGAGAGAATTTCGTAGCCGGGCAGCGTGGTGTAACTCCATGATTCGGGCGGGGGGAGAATGCGCTCATCGGTGACGACATAACGCGGCAGTTCGACAATTTCGCCGCTTGGCTCGTCTGGCGCGGCCTTGATGTCGAGCTTGGTTTGCGCAACAACAGGCGAAAAAACAGCAAAGGTGAAAAGGAGAACCGCGCCAAAGACAGACCTAACACAGTTACCGAGGGTGTATGAGGAATTCATATCATTGAGGAACCGCCATATTGTTAGCTCAAAATCACGACAAATGTCCATGTTGTTTTGGGGTTTAAAAATATTTGGGCGGCAAACACGCCCCTGCCGCCATGAAGACGCCGCATAATGCGAAATCATACGTATGCGCCTGTAACAAAGGCAAACGGTGCGCTTGACGAAAGCAGTCGGCAAATGATGTCGCTTAATAAAACCTACTTTCATGAATACCGCGATTTTTGCCATTTTTTGCTCCGCAAACACTATTTCGTCATGGCCAAAACACAAATCCCGCGTATCCTGAAATCGCCATGAAAACGATACTCGTTCCAATCGACTTCTCGAAAGCCACAAAAGGGGTTATCGAAGCGGCGACCACCCTCGCCTCCACCATGAACGCGCGCATTGTTTTGCTCCATGTCGTGCAACCACTGATCATCACGAGCGACTATGGCCTGACGATGGAAAACTTCCAGGAAACCATCGCCTCCAGCGAAAAACACGCCACGCGCCGCCTCGCCGAAATCAGCGAGGAGCTAAGATCCCGCGGCCTGCAACACGTGCAAACCGTGCAAATCAGCGGGCCCGCCCAAACCGGGATACTCGCGGAAGCCCAGACACATAATGCCGATTATATTGTGATGGGCTCGCACGGCCACACGGCCTTCTACGACCTGCTCATCGGCAGCACCACGCAAACCGTCCTGCGCAAGGCAGCCTGCCCTGTGGTAATCGTTCCGCGCGCAAGATAAGCCGCGACTCCCCTGCCCCGTGCGCCCGAAGCGCGAGCCGCCCGCACTTGTTATCCAATTCAGCAAACGGGCGGCGCGGCCTTGTTCGGCGCATTGGAACTCTCCCCGTCCGCTCCCGTGCCTTGAAACGCGGCATGACGCGCGGCGTCGCCGCATCACTCCAATTTCAAAGGAGTGAGCGTCACGGGGCCGAGAAGGCCGGAGGGTTGCAGCGGCCACTTCGAGGCGTCGAGCGGCTTGTAGTGGACGTTCACAAAATTGATTTCATGGAAATTTTTCCATTGTTCGCCGCGCACATCCATGTCGCGGATGCGGTTTGCCGCGAGATTTGTGACCTCGATTGCGAGCGTGTTTTCACCGGGCTTCAAATGTTTGCCCACGCGTGTGCGAAACGGCAGGCACCAAAGATAATCGACTTCATTGCCGTTGACAAAAACGCGCGCCACCTCGCGCACATCACCGAGGTCGAGCCGCCAGTCGTCATATTTCGCGCCCCCGGGCAGCGTGAATGTCGTTTCGTAGCGCGCCGTGCCCGCGTAGCGCCCGGCCTCCCCGCCCTGCTCCGTCCACGACTTGAGTTCGCGAGTGACATGGGCAGGCGGAATCGCGGGCGCTCCCTCCGTGAACGTGACGCGCCATTCGCGATCGTCAGAAATCGTCACGGGAATTCCCGCGGGCTTGGCGTATTTCCAGAGGCGGGTGCGCGCGCCGTCGCGGGCAACCTTGACGACGAGGCTTTCGCCGGGCGCGAGTTGGAGGCGTATTTCCGTGCGCGGAATTTTTCCGGAAACACGATGAAGGTCTGCCATGCCGATGGTGCCCGTGCGCGGATCGTGAATTGTGGCGACTTCATTTTCGGCCTCGGCTGGCGAGGGAAGCCGTCCGAGCTTCAGCGTGACCATGCCGTCAAACGCTTTTCCTGTGAGGTTGGTGAGGAAGTAGATTTCGCCGCCGTCATATTTGCGACGCACCATGCCGAGTCCCTGGTTTGCAAACGGCGCGGGCATTTTTTCGAGCGCCTCCATTGACATGACATGAAAGGTGCCGCGCATGGTGCGCACGGGGGTGAGCGGCGCGCGGGGATTGAACGAGGAGGGAAACCCAAACTGCATCTGGCTGAGTCTGGCGCGACGCTCCTCAACGCGGGCAAAACCGGGAACATCGCGAGGGATGTCCTTCATGAAGGTCACCTGCGCGCCGGCTTCGACGAGCCGTATGATGGCGGCAAAGGTTTCCACGGGCATGTGAGTGACCGGCGGAACGACAAGTTGCTTGTAGGCCGCCCCGCTTTCGGTGACCAGAGCGCGGCGTGTTTTGTCGGCCGCCGCTTTTTGTAGTTGATCGTCGGATACAAAATCGAACTGGCGCCCCTGCGCAACGAGGACGCGCGCGATTTCCTCGGTCGGCGAGTCGAGCATCCAACCCCTGCCGTGCACGCCGAAGTTGCGATTCCAGCCGGCGGCGCGGTGCCAAAGATCGTGAACGGGCCAGTAGAGGAGCATGTCGTTGTCGTGCCTCCCCATTTGCAGGAAGGATTGCACGCGGGTGATGTAAGCGTTGAACGCGGTGAACGCGGGCCAGAGCGGATTGCGCGGATTGTATTGCGTCGAGGCGTAGAAGAGCCAGCCCGGCCACGGCACGTCCGCGGGGCTGTAAGCCGCGCCGTGATAAAAAACATGGTTCACGCCTGTGAGAAAAAGCTGATCGAGCTCGGGTTTCAGCGCCGCGGGCGACCCGTGAAAATGCTCTCGAGTCCAGGTGAAGGTTTCTGCGGAGACGAGATTCTTCCCGGCAAGGTGCGCCGCGGATGACGCGAAGCGGTTGACAAGCGGGTGCGGCGACTCACGGCGTCCGGTCGCGTCGGAATTGCGATAATAGGGAATGGGAAACACCGACGAACCGTAGATTTCCGTTTCGGGAATATCGGCGAGCGCGTAAAGGTCGATCAGGTTGGCCGGCGCGCCGTGGGCCTGCTCGCGCGCGATTCCGCCGACGCCATGCGTCCACTTCACCCACTCGCGAACGAAGTCCATGTGCAACGAGGCAAGCGTTTCGCGGTAATCGGATTTAATGCGCGCGAGCTTGTCGGCGTCCCCGGGCGAAAGCGCGGAAATGTCGGCGCCGCGCGTGGAGAGAAGCGCGGAATGATCGGCAAGTTTGTAGCCGTGCATTTTTTCAAACGCCGCAGGAAGCTCATTCGCCCAGTTTGCCTTGTATTGAAATGAATCATGAAGCTGCCCGTGCACGCGCGCGCCCTCGGGCAGCTTCGCCAGCGCGTCCGAAATCGGCGCGAGATAGCGCGCGAGCGCATCGGCCGAGTAAGGGTTGATCACCAAGCCCTCGCCTCCCGGCGCGGCGCGCTTCACGCGAAAATTTGTGGAAACGGGCGCAAACTTCCGCTCGGCATCAAACGCGATTTTAAGTTCGGCGTCCTCGTCGCGCACCTGCGAACCGCCGAACGGCCAGCCCGTGCCCGTGGCCATGTCAACCGAAAGTCCGAGTTTGTTTGCCTCGTTGATTGTGTGGCCGAGCACCTCGATGTAACGCTCCGAGAGAAACGGAATGAAACGCTCCTCATAGCCCTTCGCGCCGTAAATCGGCGTGATCTCCACCCCCCCGAGTCCCGCCTCGGCGAAGAGCTTGAGTTCTCGCGAGAGGTTTTGCTCGTCAACCGCATTGCCGAGCCACCACCAGCGCGTCCAAGGCTTCGCCTCGCGAGTGACTTCGGGCCAGGCAACCTGGGCGTTGACTGCGGATTGCAAGCCAAACCCGCCGGAAACGAGCGCAACCAAAGCGATGATGAAAAGGGTAATTCGAATACGCATGGCCTGAATCATTGCAAAAAATCCACCAATGCCAAGCGAGCTGTATAGTGGCGATATTTCGAAATGGGCGCGAAGGGAATATCGCGACCAATGCCCGGTATCGCCGACATATCATTTGGTTTCGTGTTACCGCTGCTTTTCAACAGTGCGGAAATGTCACCTGATGTTTATTATCATTTATCATCAGGCCGCCAAGGAACCGGACCGCCGGGCTTTGGCTCCAAGAAACGCGCCCCGGTTTGTTTATACCAAGCATGAAGTTTCGCACGCATTTTGGCGACACGCTCGGGTTCCCGCGCGGCCAGATCACGTTTTTCGCCAATGTCCGCGCGCAAATTATACAAGTGCACTCGTCCGTCCTCCAACCGCTCTATCAGTTTCCAATCGCCCATGCGAATGGCCGAGGAGGGAAACCCGCCTTGATTGCCGTAGTGGGGATAATGCCAGTAAAGCGCATCCCGCTCCGGCGCTTCATTTTTTTCCAACAGGGGCATCAAGTTAACACCGTCGATTTCGCGATTCACCGGCAACGCC
This sequence comes from Ereboglobus sp. PH5-5, assembly GCF_029504805.1. Lineage (NCBI taxonomy): Bacteria > Pseudomonadati > Verrucomicrobiota > Opitutia > Opitutales > Opitutaceae > Ereboglobus > Ereboglobus sp. PH5-5. Next base: position 97,262 of record NZ_JAQFIT010000011.1, read on the forward strand.
ACGCCGGCAAACGCAAGCGTGGTTGGCAGCAAATCGATGCCGCACACCGGCGTGTCGCATACGCGCCCGTCGCGCGTCGCTCCGGGGAGTCTCGCAATATACGGCACGCGCAACCCGCCTTCATACATCCAGCCCTTGCCTCCGCGATAAGGCAAATTGCATGTGGGATGGCCTTCACTGGTGCTCAACCCGCCGTTGTCGGATGTGAAAATAACAAGGGTGTTTTCCAGAAGGCCCTGTTTGCCGAGCTCGTCCAGAATCCGCCCAACCGCAGTGTCCATGCTCTCCACCATGGCCGCATAGACGGCATGGTTTTGCCGAATGCGCACGCGACGCGGCTGGGCGCGCTGCCAGGATTGCTCCTCCTCGCCAAAATCTTCCCCGCGATCAAGACCGAGTTTTTCCGCCTTTGCCTTGTATTTTTCAATCAACTCGGCCGGAGCCCTCAACGGCGTGTGCACTTGGTAAAAACTATGATACAACAAAAAAGGACGCGTCTTGTCCCTGCTCCGCAAAAGCGCGATGCTTTCGCTCGCAAGCCTGTCCGTGAGAAATTCTCCAGCGGGACCGTCGGGTAGGCGCGGATTTTTGTAAGGGGAAAAATAACTCCCGGGACTTCCCCGCATCCAACCCGCGACATTGGTGTCGAACCCCCGGTGCTCGGGCCAGTATTTTTCGTCCGCCCCCAAATGCCATTTGCCGACAAAAAACGTCTGGTAACCCGTTTCGCGCAAACGCCCGGCCAGGGTGACCTCCTCAAGCGGCATGTGATGAATCATTTGCGCCGGTTGAAATCTGCCGCCGCGCTTCGCGCCAAACCAGTCGGTGGCACCGGCGCGCGTGGCATAGCGCCCGGTCATCAGACCGAACCGCGAGGGACTGCACACGGGGCAGGATGCATAACCATTGGTGAAGCGAACGCCCTGCGCGGCAAGCCTGTCCAAATTTGGAGTCTCATAAAAAGTGCCCTTGTTATAACAACCGAGATCCATGACGCCGAGATCGTCGGCCAGAATCACAACAATGTTTTTCACCGTCGCATCGGCCTGCGCAAACAAGGGAGCCGCAAGGGCGATGACGCCGGCCTTCAATATGTCGTTTTTTTTCATGTCGGGGAACGTTCAAGCCTTTCAGGAAATCCTGTGAACACGCGCAATAAAACGGCAAAGCAAAACTCGCGTAACGTTACATCCGTTCCCACGGACAGGACACTCATGCCACCCAAACCATCTTTGAATGGAATTGCGGGCGGGATGAGCAGGATTTGCGGGACAGGGATACGGTTGGAAAACCGAACTGGTTTATCAGGCGTATCCAAGCGCCTTCGCCACGGCCGTGTTCACGATTTTGCCGTCGCGCGTGTTGACGCCCTTGGCGAGGCCTTGCGTTTCCTCGATCGCGGACTTCACGCCTTTTTCGATAAAGCGCACGAGGAACGGCTCCGTCGCCTGCGTGAGCGCAATTGTCGAAGTGCGCCCGACCATCGCCGGCATGTTCGGCACCGCATAGTGCACGACTCCGTCGCGCTTGTAGGTGGGCGATTCGTGCGATGTCGGACGGATCGTTTCCATGCAGCCGCCCTGATCGACCGCGATGTCAACAAGCACGCTGCCGGGACGCATCTGCCGCACCATTTGACGGGTGACGACAACCGGGGCTTTCGCCCCCGGAATCAGCACCGCGCCGACGACGAGGTCCGCGTTGGCCACGGCGGCCTCGATATTGGCGGGATTCGCCGCGAGCGTGGTGACGGCTCCGCGATACAAGTCGTCGATCATGTCGAGCTTGCGCGTGTCGAGGTCGAGAATTGTGACGCGCGCGCCCATGCCCGCGGCGATGCGGCACGCGTGCGCGCCGGAGTTGCCCGCGCCGACAATCGCCACCGCGCCCGATTTCACGCCGGGCACGCCGCCGAGCAGCACACCCGAGCCGCCGTTCTGGCTTTGCAGAAAATAAGCGCCTATCTGGAGCGAAAGGCGGCCCGCGATTTGCGACATTGGCTTGAGCAGCGGCAGCGAGCCGTCGCGCGCCTCGATGGTTTCGTAGGCGATGCCGAGCACGTTTTTCTTGAGCAAAACCTTCGCGAGCTCGGGCACGGCGGCGAGGTGCAGGTAAGTGAAAAGCGTCTGGCCGTTTTGCAGCAGCCCGTATTCGGCTTCGAGCGGTTCCTTCACCTTCACGATCAGTTCGGCGTTTTTCCAAATCGTGCGCGCCTTCGATTCGATCTCCGCGCCGGCTGCGGCATATTCGGCATCGGCAAACCCGGCGGGCAGTCCCGCGCCTTTTTGCACGAGCACGGTGGCTCCGAGACTGACACACCGCGCGACAAGCGAGGGCGTTACTGATACGCGAGTTTCTCCATTTTTGATTTCCTTGGGGATGCCGATAATCATCCCCAAACATGTGAAATGCCTTGGTGTGGTTGGCAAATAATGTTTTAAAAAAATTTTACGATCCCCGCCGCGCAACGCACCATTTCACACCGCGCAAGACAATCAGCCCGCGCCAATGAATCCCGCCACGGCAAGGCCGTCATCATAAGATTGTTTTCCGAATGGCAGGGGCTGCCTTGACTTGCGCGAGTGTGATTCTCGGACATGGAGTCGCGTCAACAGTCGCGCCGGTTATGGGATTCTTTTTATAAACGCTCCGGACACGGGTTTTCCCGCGCGGAAACAGCGAGCGGATGCATGCAAAAACCGATGCGCGTCTCGTTCGGCAGCGGGACGCAGCCACTCCTTATAAACAAAAAGGGCGTCGCAAGCGACGCCCCTACGGGTGAAATCCGCGAGCCTGAAATCAGGCGAGTTTTACGCAGCGGGATTGGCGGACGGAGCGTTCCTCGGCTTCGCAGGTTTGAAGCGTGGCGACGGCGTCAGCGACAGTAACCGCTTCCGGGGCTGCGCCGCGCGCGAGGCAGTCCGCGAAGTAACGGATTTCCGCGTCGTAACCGTCGGTGCCGCGGGGCTTGATAACGCGCGTTTTTTTGCCGATGGCGTCAATATGCCACGCGCCGCCGTTTGTCAGGTCGCAGGTGAGCGTCGCGCGCTCGAAGTTGAGCGTGAAGCCCATGTTGAACGCCCCTTGGTGCAGCCAGGTGCCGGTGGCGGATACCGCAGGGCCCTTGGGATACTGGTATTGGGTGACGATGTGGTTGATCGCGCCGTTGGGGCCGGTGACGCCGCTCGAAAAAACCGACGCGGGGCGTCCGAAGAGGTAGTGGACAAAATCAGTGTCGTGTATGTGCAGGTCGTAAAGCGCGCCGCCCGCCGCCGCGGTGGAATAGGTTTGCGCGGCGTTCCAGCCGGGCATTTGCGACACGCGGCGGAAGCTGGCGCTCAGCAGGCGTCCGTGAGTGTTTTTGGCGATGAGCTCCTTGAGTTCGCGCCAGCCGGGCCAGAAGCGCATGCACATGGCGGGCATCAGGAAGCCGCGCGATTTTTTCGCAACTTGGAGGATTTTTTTCGTTTCCGCCGAGGTGGACGCGAGCGGTTTTTCGCAGAGCACGTGGCGGCCCGCGCGCAACGCGGCGATGACTTGCGCGGGGTGCAGCGCGGTGGGCGTGCAGATGTCGATGACGTCAATGCCGGGCGCTTCGAGCAGCGCGTCGAATTCGCGGAAGCTGCGCACCTTGGCGCCGAGGTGGATGTCGTCGGAGCGCTTGATGTTGCCGGAGACTCCACGCAACACGCCGTTCTCGGGCTGGCGAATCGCGTCGCACACGGCGACGATGCGCGCGTTGCGGACTTTTTGCCAGGCGCGCAGATGAGTGACTCCCATGAAGCCGAGACCAACCACGGCGACGTTAATGTGTTTTGTTTTTTTCATGTGTATATTTTTTGAGAGGTGTTTTTGGGACCACGGATTTCACAGATGAACACGGATGACGATCCGGGCGTCGCAAGCGACGCCCCTACGGTATTTATCCGTGTTAATCCGTGTAATCCGTGGTTGTATTATTTTAAATATTTCGCGAGCAGTTCGCGGGCGGTGCGGATGTCGGCGACGCGTTGCGCGCCGGCTTCGCGCTCGATGACGAGGTCGCCGGTGTAGTTGAGCGAGGCGAGTTTTTCGAGGAAGCGCGGCCAGTCCACTGCGCCCTCCCCCATCGCGACTTCCTCGCCCCATTCGCCGGCGGTTTTGGCGTAGCGGGCGTCCTTGATGTGGATTTGGCGCAGCCACGGCGCGAGCACGCCGAGCGCGTCAACCGGGTCGCCCTTGCCGTAGAGAATCATGTTGGCGGGGTCGAAGTTCACGCCGGTGTTTTTGTTGTTCAGCGCGGTCAAAAATTCCGCGAGTTCGGCGGCGGTTTCCTGTCCGGTTTCAAGGCCGAGGGCGATGCCGTGCGAGGCGAAGAGGTCCGCGACGGCGGCGACGCGGGAGATCATTTTTTCGAAGCCGGCCTTGTCCTCCTTGTGCGGGAAAAATCCGGCGTGGAGCGTGATGAGCGGAATGCGGAGTTGCGCGGCAATGGCGGCGCATTTGCCGAAGTTTTCGAGGTTTTGCGCCCATGTGCCGTCGGGCGCGATGCCGCCGGTGACGCGAATGCTTTCGAGCGTCGAGTAGTCCTCGCCAACGCAGCGCACCATGCCGGAGACGAGCGCGATTTTGTTTTGCGCAAATATGGCGGCGCAATCGCTCCATGCGTCGGGCGAAACATGCAGCGGGTCGAGGTCGAGTTGCACGCGGGTCGCGCCGGTGAGCGCGAGTTTGTCGAGCAGGTCGCGCAGGTTTGCGGGTTCAAGCGACCATGAGCAAACGGCGATGCGTTCGGCGGCGTTGGTGGAGGAAGCGGTTTCTGTGGGCATGGTTGGGTTTTGACGGATTTAAGGTGTTGTGAGTGAGCGTTAATTTTGCGCCGTAGGGGCGCACCTAGCGTGCGCCCTCATGTGCGAATGACTGTTCGCGCACGTTCGCACAAAGCGGGCTGACACGAGGGCGCACGCAAGGTGCGCCCCCACAGGTCAGAGTCCGGCGACTTCCCAGCCTTTGCGGTAGGGACGGCGGACGTGGCGGTTGGCGGCGGCGAGGTCGAAGCGCAGCGCGGGGCTGTCCCACTTGAGCGTCGTTTGCGGGAAGCGGGAGGCGATGCCGCCGAGGAGCACGGCCTCGGTGAGCGGGCCGGAGTAATCGAAATGCGTGGAAGTTTTGCCGTTGCCGCGGCACGCCTCGATGAACTGCTTCCAGTGGTTTGCGCCGCGTTCGCGCGGCAGTTGGAAGTCGGCGAACTTCACCGAGGGATAGAGCGAGAGGCGCGAGTAGTGCGGGAGCAGGAGCGCGCCTTTTTCGCCGACAAATATCGAGCCGTTGTTGGGCAGTTTGTTGTCCTTGAGCTTGTCGAGCTCGATGAGGGAGGTGACCTCCGCGGGCGGGCGCTCGGTGCCGTCATACCAGCAAAGGCGCATCGTGTCGCCGGCGGTGTAACGCGTCTTGGCGAAGGTGTAGATGGCGCGGGCGTTGAGCGCCCAATTGCCGTGCTCGGAGAGCGGGCCCTCGGAGCGGACGGAGATGGGCGCGGCGAGGTCGAGACCCTTGAAAACGGGATCGAAAATATGGCAGGCCATGTCGCCGAGCGTGCCGGTGCCGAAGTCGAGGCGTTTGCGCCAGTTTTTCGGGTGATAATAATCGGGGCCGATGTAGGGGCGCGCCTCGCGGACGCCGAGCCAGCAATCCCAATCGAGGCCCGCGGGCACGGGATCGGTGCGGGCGGGCATCGGCTTGTCGTCACCCCAGGTTTTGTAGCACCAGGAGTGCACTTCGCGGACCTTGCCGATGGCGCCGGAGCGCAGCGTTTGCACGGCGATGCGATAGTGGGCGTTGGAATGAATCTGGATGCCCATTTGCGTGACGAGTTTTTTCTCGCGGGCGATCTCGGCCATGCGGCGCACTTCGTGGAGTTCGTGCGCGAGGGGTTTTTCAACGTAGGCGTGGATGCCGCGCTGCATCGCGCTCACGGCGATGGCCGCGTGCATGTGATCGGGCGTGGACACGTTGATCGTGTCGATTTGCGAGCCCATTGCGTCGAGCATTTTGCGCCAGTCGCTGAAGACTCGCGCGTTCGGATGCGCCTCCTTGGCCCTGGCCAGGAATTTCTCGTCCACATCGCAGAGGGCGACGATGTCGAGGTTGTCGCAACCGGCGATTTGCACGAGGTCCTGCCAGCCCATGTGTCCCACGCCGACGGCGGCGTGGCGGATGCGCGTGGAGGGTGTGTTGGCAAAGAGGTTTCGCGTGATGAACGGCGCGGTGGCGGCCGCGGCGCCGAGCATTTTCAGGAACGAGCGGCGTGTGTGCGGCGCAAGGGCGAAGGGCGAGGTGGTGCGGTTTTTCATTTTCATGTGTGAATGGATAAGACGAGTGGAAGAGTGAGGCGGTTGTTTATTTCAGCCGCTTGATGGCGATTTCGCGGAGGGCGACGGGGTCGTTGTGTCCGGCGAATCCGAAATGGCCTTTTTCGACATCCTTGCCCGGATGCTGCTTGTTGTCCATGAACTCGGTGACGGTCGATAGATCGGCGTTGAGGATGGGCGTTCCGTTCAGCTCGACCATGATGGTCGAGCCGACGACGGTGACTTCCTGGTAATTCCACTCGCCGACGGGGCGCTGGTAGCCGCGATGCGCCGCGACCATGCCGTAGGCCGAACCGTGCACCTGAAGTTTTTTGAGCTTCTTGCCGGTGTTCTTTTCGTAGTTGTCGTCGAGGATCTGGTTCTCGCACATGCCGACATAAGCGGGGTTGCCCTTGCCGGGATAACGAATCGCGAGGCCGTTGTTCCCGCCGGGGGGAAGTTTGAAATCCAACTGCGCCACGAAATCGGAATACTCGGCCTTCGTGTAAAGCGTGCCTCCTTTTTTCGGCTGCCAGGTGATCACGCCGTCCTTCGCGCGCACGGCGTCGATCGCGCCCGCCCAGCCGTCGAGGTTTTTGCCATTAAAAATGGGCGTGAAACCGACGCCGCTTCGTTTGCGCAAAATCGAGATGGCTTCGTCTCCGGGGATTTCGCGGATGAAGACATCGCGCCAGCGGATTTCCGAGCCGTGCGTCTGGAGCTGGATGGGGCCGCGCGGCGGAATCGGGGCGCGCTCCGCCTTCGGGAGTTTGCGGTCGTAATAGTTGTCCATGATGGCGCCGTCCACGGTGAGTTGGTGGTTGAGCCAGACCCACACGCGCGAACCGACCATGATGACGCGCAGGTGATTCCATTCGCCGAACGGCTTGTCGGCGAGCACGAGCGGGAAGCGGCCAGGCGAGCCCTTGAAGTTGTTCCAAAGCGCGCCGGAGCCCTTGTCCGCGCCGTTCTTCAGCTCCTTCGGATTGGTGTAATCCCAAATCTGCACCTGCGGGCATCCGCGCAAGTAAACGCCGCTGTCGCCGAGCGGAAGCGCCTTGTATTCGAGAAGCAATTCGAAGTCGCCGTAATACTTGTCGGTTGTCAGAAAGAGCCCCTTGCCGTCGTTGACGAGCTCGCCGTTTTCGACGCTCCAGTGCGCGCGAATATCGTCCAGGCTGGCGTCGCGTTTTTTCGCGAATTCGTCGGCGGACATGGCCATGTATTTGCGCGGGTCCTCGGTCTTCGCGCCCCACCAGCCGTCGAGATCGCGGCCGTTGAACAGAGCCGTAAAACCGGGCGGCGGCTCGGCGGAGAATACTGCGGAGGAAAGCAAAACCGCAAGCATGGCGGTTGCAGTGATGACGGACTTGAAGCGACGGAGTGGAGGTTGGGTGCGCATAGGGAAAAATAGGGTTCTGTTCGATTACGCCATGATTAACGCCTTCGACAAGAAGAACCTAATGGAATAATTATTCCATGCCATTCACCCCCTTTCCGCGCACATCTTGCTTCGAAAAAAGCGCAACTGATTGCGAAAACTTCCCAATGCAAAAGTAGGCGGAAAGCACCCCTTAATACTTGTTATCAATGAAAACCCGTGTGCACCAAATCGCAATCCTTGTTGTGAGCCCCCCGGTTTCCCAGCCCGCCATCCCGCGCGTGGTGGCTCCCTTCAATTCCGATTCGCAACACCTGGCGACGCTCGCATGCGACAGCCGCACCCACGCATGACCTTCCGCGCGCAATCGTCACTCCGCAACACAACCGCCGCGCTCGCTCCGGCGGTGTGCGCGATTGTGCTTGTGCTCCTGCTTGGCGCGACGGGAATACTGACGGCGGTTGATCGCGCGTGGTTTGAATCGCTCCAACACCTCTTCACAGGGCGCTCATCCGGGCGCGAACAAATCGCCCGCTCGCTTGTTGAAGGACACTCGTTGCGCGCGCTCGTCGCGATGCTGCTTGCGGTCGCGCTCATCAGTTTCGCGGCGCGCAAGGGAACCGGCCCAATGCGGCTCGCGATCCTGTCCGCCAGCCTGCTCGCGATTGCGACCGGCGGCGGCGCGGCGCTTTTCGTGCTCGGCGGCGTGTGGTTCGCACCCGCGCCCATCGTCGCTGGCGTGATATTCGGATTCGGGATCGAAAGCGCGTCGGGGGTTTTCCGCGCGCGGAAAAAAAAACGCGAAATCCAGGGCTGGCTTGGAGCACATGTCCCTCCCGCGATGGTAAAAAAAATCATGCAAAATCCCGAGGCGTTCACGCTCGGCGGCGAACGCCGGGAGTTGACGGTGCTGTTTTCCGGCATCGCCAATTTCACCGCGCTCAGTGAACGCCTCTCTTCCACGCAGCTCGTCTCGCTCGTCAACACCTGCCTGCATGAACTCAGCGAGTGCGTGATCGCGCACGGCGGATACATCGATAAATACATAGGCGGCGCACTGATGGCGGTTTTCGGCGCGCCCGAGCCGCTCGGCAACGACGCGCTGTGCGCCTGCCGGGCCGCGCTCGAAAGCCGCCGCCGGCTCGACGTGATCAACGAGCGCATCGAGATCGAATACGGCGAGCGCCTCGGCATCCGCATCGGCATCAACACGGGCGGCATGGCGCTCGGAAATGTTGGCTCCGAGAAAATGAAAAACTACACCGTGCTCGGCGACGCCGTAAGCATCGCCGCGCGCCTCGCGAACGCGAACAAGGAGTTCGGCACCGGCGTGCTCATCGGCCCGCTCACCGCGCAACGTGTCCACTGCTTGATGGCCGCGCGCCCCGTCGCGCTGCTTCGCGCCAAGGGCAAACCCGCAGCCATCAAGGCGCACGAACTCATCGGCGAAATGACCGCGATCAGCGCGTCGCAACGCGCCTATCTGCAAGCGTGCGCCGACGGATTCGACGCCTGGTGCGCACACCGCTTCGGGCCGGCCTCGGAGGCCTTCGCGCACGCGGTCATGCTCCGCCCCGATGACGCCGTCTCCGCGCGCTACCACGAAATATCGCTAAACCTCTCCGCACGCCCCCCCGCCCCCGATTGGACGCCAATCATCGAACTCCCCAACAATTGAAGCCAGCCGGGATTCCCGATTTGATTTATTCCCGATGATTGCCGCGCACGCTCGCAAACAAGCCCGGCGCGGCGAGAGCAACCCAACACAGGACGCATATTTATGCCGCATTTATTTTGATTCCAAAGATTGACCTGAATCGGATGCGCATTCATAGATTCGCACCTGTTTTCTGGCTCTTGTGTCCCCAATGCCAAGGACACCAACCCTCAACCAACCAATATTGCAGTGTTATCAAATATGACCTCCTCATCCGCTTCCGCGAAACCCTCGGCCGGCGCGCTTCCGGTATTATCAGCCATGATGTTCCTCCAGTTTTTTGTCTGGGGCGCATGGTATGTGCCCGTGACGGGCTGGCTCAACGACATGGGGCTTGGCGGCCTGACAGTCTGGGTTTTCAGCGTGTGCCCGATCGCGGCGATTGTTTCGCCCATCTTTCTGGGCATGATCGCGGATCGTTTTTTTGCTTCGCAAAAAGTGCTCGGCATACTGCACCTCGTCGGGGCGGTCTTCATGTTTTTGATTCCGACGATGATCACGAAGGATTCGGTGGCGGGAACCGCGCCGACGAGCTTCTGGCATCCGTGCGTGCTGCTGATGCTGGGACACGCCCTGTGCTACATGCCCACGCTGGCGCTTAGCAGCTCGGTGGCGCTGGCGCATCTCACGAGCGTCGAAAAACAATTTCCCATTGTCCGCGTCTCCGGCACCATCGGCTGGATCATCGCGGGTCTGGTGGTCTCGATGCTGCTGCCCGGCGGCGACAAATCACCCTGGCAGTTTTATCTTGTCGGCATCGCCGGCGTCGCCCTCGGGTTCATGAGCTTCGCGCTCCCCAACACGCCCCCGCCGCTCGCCGGCAAAAAGGTCGGCGTGGGGCAGTTGCTCGGCCTTGACGCAATCTCGCTGCTCAAGAATCCGCAGTTCGCGCTCTTCATGCTTTGCTCGCTGCTCATCTGCATACCGCTGTCGGGCTACTATCAACAAGCGCGCAACTTTGTCGATTTCTCAGGCCTGGCCGACCCCGCCTTCAAGATGACCTTCGGGCAAATGTCCGAGGTGTTCTTCATGGCGATCATGCCCCTGATCATCGTCCGCCTGGGCGTGAAAAAAATGCTTCTCTTCGGAATGCTCGCATGGGTGGCCCGCTACGGATTGTTCGCCCTCGGCGCGCCCGACAAAGTGGCATGGATGGTCATCGGCGGCATCCTCCTCCACGGCATCTGCTACGACTTCTTCTTCGTGGCCGGCCAAATTTATGTGGACAAGGACACCCCGCATGAAGTCCGCGGACAGGCGCAGAGCTTCTTCGTTCTCATCACGCAAGGCGTCGGCATGTTGATCGGCGCGCAAGCCATCAACTGGCTTGTCGGAAAAAGCACCACCATCACGGAAACCGTCGGCGGCGCCAAGGAGGTTGTCTTTAACTGGCAGCAAATCTGGTTCTGGCCCGCGATGTTCGCCGCGGTGATCGCCGTCATCTTCTTTGTGTTCTTTAAGGAGAAAAAAGCGGCGGGAGCCAAATAACGCGCAACACACACGCACTCGCATAAAACGCGCCCCGGATCGCAATCGTGATTGCGTTGCCGGGGCGCGTTTGCATTGTCTGCACACCTTAGCTTTGGAGCCAGATCGTCGCTCCGAGTTCTTTGATCTCAGAGAGGAAAGTCCGGACACCACAGGGCAGGACTCCCGGCAAGAAAAGTTGTCGCGCCGACCCGGTGCGCGCCGCCGCAAGGCCGCGCACGCGCCGGTCGGACACGCCTCCACTCAAGCCGGGGCAACACGGGCCACATCCCGCGTTGACGGACAGTGTCACAGAAAACAAGTAGCCGGGCGCAAAGTCGCAAGACCTCGCGCCCGGTCATAGTGAAAAGGTGGTGTAAGAGACCACCGCGCCCCGCCGCAAGGCGGGCGGCACGAAAAACCCAATCCGGTGCAAGGCAAAATAGGCGGCTGGGCGGCCCGTCCAACAGTCGCGGGTATGCCGCATCGCGTCGCAAGACGCGGAAGTCGCGCAAGCGGCTTAGAGAAATGACGGTCATGGCGCAAATCTTCGGACGCGCGCCTTACATAATCCGGCTTACCGGCTCCAAAGCTAATCCAATTTTAATCCCCCCAAAAAAGACCACCGCGTCCGCCTGAAATACCCCGCGCAACGTGAACTCGCATTGCGAACGGAAAAGATCAATCGCCCCTGAACAAAACAACATCATGCGCCCCGCCCGCGCCGGGATTCCGGCACGGAATGCACTTGCGATACGACAAGGCAAAAAACTGTTTTTTTTGCACTCGCTACCGCCCTAAGTTTCACAAATGTTCTCGTGTCCGTTTTTCAAAAAACAACACCCTTCGCCCCTTCTTTTCAATCAACGCAAAACAACAACGACATGATCTCCACAGCCTCGATCAACCAGTTTCTCCTCAAAAACAACCTCCGCATTGCCAGCAACCCCTGCGTGTCACCCGACTTCTGCCTCGACTGGCCCGCGCTGGCCGCGAAACTCGCCAACGCCTCGCCCGATGTGAAGGCCTGCCCCAAAAGCAATTTTGAAACCGAGGCCGGCCAATGGATGCTGCTTGAGGACGTGACCGGAGATTGCGCGTGGAAACTCACCCCCATCGCCGAACTCGGCGCCGACGCCGTGAAAGTGCTGGCCGGGGGCGTCGCCCTCAACGACGGCGCGGTCGCCTTCCCCGCCTCCTTCGCAAACCTCCTCCGCATTAAAAACCTCATACAGGAGCACAATCCCGAATCGACCATTTTCCCCACCGCGTCGCAACGCCTCGGCCAAAGCACGCTCGGCATCGGCGCGCGCTTCACCACGCTGCACTGGCCCGCCGTTGAGTGGGCCATGAGCGCGCTCGAAATCGGCATGACAGCCAACCAAAACTCCATCCCGCGCGAACTCGTTTACGATGTGAACGCGATGCTCGATGGCAAACTCGACACCGTCCCCTTCCCCTTCATCGGCACCAACGTCCCCGAAGGCCACCAAGGCCAGTCCGTCGAAGGCATGAGCCACGGCTGCGTGCTCTCCAAACTAAAAACCGGTTTCCACAAACGCGGCATCGCATGGAGCTTCAACGCCGACCACCAACCCATCGGCGGCAAGTTCGACGTGCGCGAAGACCAACTCGTGCGCGGCTGCGTGCTCGCCAGCTACATCACCTTCGACATCTCGCCCGAGCTCGCCCTCACAAAAGCCCCCGGCGACGCCCGCGCCTGGGTCGCCGAAAACATGGCGCCCGAACTCGTCGAAAAAGTGAAAACACGCGTTGCCGCCGCCGGACTCCAACTCGACGGGGACGCGCTCACCAAGCTCCTCGCCTACGTCTGGCCCGCGATGAAAAAAATGAAAGTGCGCGACGAAAAATACCGCATCGCCCGCGAACAACTCTTCGCAACCAAGGAAGGCTGCGCCTACCTCCGCGAACTCTCCATCGACGAACTCCCCGGACTCACCACGCCCGAAACCACCGCCATCATGCTCGCCCTCTGCGAGGCGATGGGCATGACGATCAACTTCGTCGCCCCCGCCTTCGGCTTCCAGAAAAACATGCCCTACCCCGACAACACCGCGCTCCGGACTCTCATCGAAAAACAATGGGACGTCTGCAAACAATTCGGCGTCAGCATCGGCTTCCATTCCGGCTCCGGCAAGTCCGCTGAAAACTACCAAGTCATGGGCGCGGTCACCGGCGGCTGCCTCGAAATCAAAACCAGCGGACGCTACACCTACGAAATGGGCCGCGCCCTTCACGCATCAAAGAACCCCGCCGATCAGGCACTCTGGAAAGACTGGTATCAATTCACCGTCGAGCTCGCCGTCAAAGGCGCGTTCGCGACCGACGTCACCGAGCAAAAAATGGCGCGCAGCTTCATCATCGACGCTCTCGAAAAATCCGGCAACCCGACCGATGTTTTCGCCAACGAGGCCGCCACCCGCGCCGCGATTGACTCGCTCACACCAAGCCCCGAGCACATGTTCTGGTTTGAGTATAACTTCCTCTACGTCCTCGCCGGCGGCGGCAAGGCGGAGAAGGCGGCGCTCGGCGACCACTCGCCCGCCGGCTACGGACAGCGAGCCCGCTTCTATTCGGTGAGCGACGAAGGCCTGATCAACTACTCGAAAAATGTGGCCGGCTACATTGTATTCCTCGCCGAAAACACAGCCCTGGCCCCGAAAGACCGCTGTGCCTCCGCGCTCAAGCAACTCGAATCCTACACGACGCTCGACCAAATGCTCGGCGACATCAGCCGCTAAGCATACGACATTCTCCATGCGCCAAGCGTCTGGCTCACGCGCAACGCAAGACGAAATCCAAAGCGAAAGCTTGACCACTGGCGCGAACACTAAATTATGAGGGCAAGATTTTCCCACGCGGCTGTAGTTTAGTGGTAAAACTCCTGCCTTCCAAGCAGGTCTCGTCGGTTCGATTCCGTCCAGCCGCACCAATCTCTGACAATCAACGGATGAAGTTTTGGGAAACACTAATTACCCTGTTGTCGGCAATAAAATCCATCACGAGGCGGGATGCTCCGCGTTGTCGCATGCAAACTGAAAGCGCAAAAAGGAGTGCTCTTTAAAACACTGAAATTCTATGCTTGCCGCGCGTCCGACAGCAGTGTGTCTTTTGCGGTTTCCCAAGTCGCCCAGATGGTGGAATTGGTAGACACGCAGGTCTCAGAAGCCTGTGCCTAACCGCATGGGGGTTCGAGTCCCCCTCTGGGCACCATATTACCCCTTCCCCCTATGAGGGGAGTTTTGTCCCGTGCGGTAATATAGGGGTGTGTTTGCATGAGATTGCTTGGGGAAAGCCCGCTCCAATCCCGGGAATACTTCCACTCGGCCACCCATCTCTGCGCGCCCACGAAACATCCAACAAGCACCCCCCATCAACACCCGCATTGCGCCCCTCTGTTTTTTCAAGCAAAGCCCGCCGTCACGATCTTCAAAAGCAAGAGTGGAAACGGCGCGCGCTCTAATGTCAAAAAACGACGGGGTTGAAAAACAAAAAACTCAAGAACTCGTCCAAATTTCACGAACTGGAGCCGCTGGGTTGACATGTGCGCCGCAGTAGCGTTTGACTCTCAGATTCTAAAAACTGAACTGACCATTATGAATTCGGAAGCTGTCAACGCGCTCATCGCAAAAAATCCCACGCTCAAAGCGTCCAAAGCCAAGCTCGAGGCCATGAAAGCCGGCAGCTACGTTATTCACAACAGCTGGGGTTTCGGCCAGATCAAGTCCTACAACGAGGGCTCGCAACGCCTCATCATCGATTTTCTTGAGAAAAAAGGCCACTCCATGGACCCCGCCTTTTGCGTGAACACCATGCAGGTGCTAAACGAAAAACACCTCCTCGTCCGCAAACAGACGGAAGCCGCCACGATCAACAAACTTATCACCGAGGCGCCCGCCGAGCTCATTGTCGAGGCCCTGAAATCCTACCCCAACCACGCCACGACCGCCATCGACCTCGAGCTCACCCTCGCGCAGGTCGTCGGCCAGCCCGCGTTTAAAAAATGGTGGACCGCCGCAAAAAAAGCCATCGCCCGCGATCCGCGCATCGTCATTCCCGAGAAAAAAACCGAGTGCTACATCCTCCGCGAGGTGCCCATCGCCGCCGAGGATGAGATTGAGGACGATTTTAACGCCACCCGTTCCGCCCGCCGCCGCATCGCGCTCGCCGAGGAACTCCTGCACACGCTTACCGCATCCAAAAACACCAAGAAGGATGTCAGCAAGGTTCTCGACGCGGTCACCGAGGCTGTAAAAAACAGCAACCAGCTTGACGCCGCGCAAAAACTCTACGGCGCGCACATCCGCGACTCGCTCGCACGCCATGCCGGCGTCGACGTGACCACGCTTGAACCCTCGCAGGGCGCGCTCGTCGCCAACCAGCGCGAACTCGGCTCCATCGCCGAAAAAATCCCCGTCCAGTTCCAGGGCAAGTTCCTCGACCTCGTCAAGGAAGCCCATCCCGGCGATTACATCGAAATCACCTTCGGCCTCCTCAAAAACAGCCAGGGCAAGTTCACCACCGAATGCATCAACTTCCTTGTGGAGAACGAGCAGTCGCAGAAACTCGCCGAGACGCTCAAGCGCTGGCAGACCGAGCAAAACCTTCGCGCGCCGGTTCTCCAATGGATCATCAAGAACCGCAACTCGAAGAAATTTGCCAAGCTCCTTCAGGACCTCATCGCCCCGCGCCTCCTGAGCTCCATTTTCTACGCGATCGATTACGAGGCGCTTCAAGCCGCGTCGGCCCGCCGCATTCCGCTGGCTGAAATGCTCAGCGACGACCTTGAGCTCATCGGCGACCTCCTCCGCGAGGCCGACCCCGAAACCGCCCGCGACCTCGCCAGCGCGCTTCTCCTCAACCAGGGCTTCGAGGAACTCACCAAGAAGTCGCTCCTCGCCCGCTTCATCAAAATTTTCCCGGCCATCCAGTCGCTCGTCGCCAGCGACGCCGAAAGCAAGGAGGAGCAGCTCCTCGTTTCCCGCGAAAGCTACGAGCGCAAGCGCGAGGAATACGAAACAATCAAATCGAAAAAAATTCCGGAAAACTCCCGCGCCATCGCCGCCGCCCGCGAGCACGGCGATCTCAAGGAAAACTCCGAATACAAAATGGCCAAGCAGGACCAGCAGGTGCTCATGGCCCAGAAGGCGCAGCTCGAAAAGGAAATCGGTCGCGCGCGCATCACCGACTTCACCGAGGCCACCACCGACCAAGTCAGCGTCGGCAGCGTCGTGGACGTCAAGACCGCCTCCGGCAAAAACGCGCGCTACACGATCCTCGGCGCATGGGACAGCATCCCCGAGCAAAACATCATCGCTTACAAAACGCCGCTCGGCCTTGCTCTTCTTTCCAAAAAAGTTGGCGACACCATCACCGTCAAAATCGGCAACGCCGAGGAGACCTACACCGTTACCGCCATCTCACGCTACGTGGATGCCAAGTAACACGACCCAGCACTCCCTAGTTTCGCAGGCCAACAGAAAACACACTGCTGGCCTGTTTTTATTGTAACCGGAGCCATGATGGACCTGACACCTTTCGCCCAAGGTTTGGGAGCCGGCATTGCGGTGTGTGTGGCGATCGGGCCCATTGCGATTTTGATCCTGCGCCGCACGATGGCGGACGGCCGGCTCGCCGGCCTCGTGTCGGGCTTCGGCGCGGCCACTGCGGATGCCATCATCGGGGCGATCGGCGCGCTCTTCCTCTCGTGGATACTCCCGATTCTCGACGCGCACAACACCGCGGTGCAGTTCGTCGGCGGCGGCGTGGTCATCTCGATGGGCATCTTTCTGCTTTGCACGCCGCCGCGCATCAAGGAGGTCAAGCGCCCCGTGCATGAGCGCAACCTGATTGTCGCCTACTTCTCGACATGCGTGCTCACCTTGTCGAACCCCATCACGCTGTTCAGCATGACGACGATCATCGCCGCGACGGGCATGGGCGGCCCCGACACAAACCACATGCACGCCGCGATGCTGGTTTCGGGAATCTTCGTCGCCTCAATGGGATGGTGGGTGCTTCTTTGCATGTGCGCGCACACGGTGTCGCGCTTGCTCGGCCACGGGTTCCTGCGACGACTCAACATGATCGCCGCCATCATCGTGATCATCTTCGGCGTGTGCATGGTCGTGAACCAGGCGCAGAAAAAACTCTACCAATCCCAGAGCAATCATGCGCCGGCGCCGGACGCGCAAGTGCTGCCGGTTGACGGGCAATGAGATTCGGACGCCCTCGAACGCGCCTCGTTCATTTCAGTCACGGTCAAAATCCGTCGGCAAATCCGGATTGCGATGATGCTCAAACATCCTGGCAATTTGCGCCGTTGTGACCCTGCTGATTGACAGTTCAGGAATATCCTGTTCGCCAAAAAAAACCAGCAGAATCCGTCTCCTCACTGGTCGTTTCCTTCCCGCCCTCAATGGCGCACAGCATGAAAATTTTATATATGTGAAAGGCAAACGGCGGGGCGTGCTCATGCTTTTCACGATCAAACACCGCCAGGATTTTCAACGCGCGGGTCAGCAACCCTGACTCCTCATGAATCTCACGCACGACATTCTCCGCCGGAGACGCGCAGACATCCGCCCACCCTCCCGGCAGCGTCCATTTTCCATCCGCACGCTCGCGCACCAGCAACAATTTGTCGCCGCGAAAAACGACGCCGCGAACATCCACCTTGGGCGTGGCGTAACCCGTTTCGTTTTCCATCAAACCAAGTATGGCAGACTGCTCCATGCCTGAACCCGCGGCGAGCATCTCGGCGGCCAGCTGGCGAATCGCCTTGTAGCGTTCAATGTCGTAGAAATCCCGGGTAAAAGTGAGCCCGGTTTGGGCGATGGCTTGAAGCCGCCTGCTCCACTCAAGCCAGCGTGTGTCTGGGTGCGCCTCCATAATACCCGACACTCATGGACGAGCCGCACGCTTGCGACAAATTCAAAAAAACGCGCCATGTCGTGGTTGGCGAATCCCAAAGCTTGGAAATACCCGGGCAGGGCGTTTGCAACGGAGCGGCGATTTTCAAGTCGCCGCCCCAAATTGAAAAACTGCGTCCGGAAAAATGTCTTGGTTTTTACCGGCGGCCTCCGCGCGAACCCGACCCGGAGGATGAACGCGATCCCGATGACGGCCCGCCTCGTTGCGACGAGCCCGATGATGAGCGGTGCTGGTAGGAAGATGACCTTGAGGACGACGACGAGGAGGATCTCGCCTCGGAACCGCGGCTCGAACCGCGATCCGAACTGCCCGAGCTCCGACTGCTGCTGTTATTGCTGTCACTGCGCGAACTGGAGCTGGATGTGGTGGAGCTGCTGCTGGAGCTTTTGGTTTCGGAACTGCCACTAGTGGACGCCGTTGATTTTGACGACGAGGAAGATGATGATGACGACGAACGGGACGATTCAACTTTCCGCGGTGGCGGTTGTGACTGCGGTTGCCTTGTGCCCGAGTTGCGAGAGGAGGTCGCATCCCTGTTGCCGCGGGAGTTTGTGCGCGTTCTTGAAACGTCGCGCGACTGGCGTTGTTGCGCGGGCTGGCGAGTCACGTCCGAATTGCGTGGCCGGCGCTGGCGCGTGGCGCGTGTGTTGCCGGTGTTTTCGGGCGCGGTTGTTGTCGCGGTGAGATTTGTCCGCGAGCTGCCGCGATTGTTCGTGGCATGAGCCGGTCTTTGTTTTGAGGACGGGCGTGTTGATGCGCCCGCCTTGGGCTGGGACGGGCGGCGGCGGTCGTCGGATTTATTTGCGGACGGCGCTCCTTTTCCGGATGAGGGACGGCGCTCCGTGTAATTGCCGGCATGCCGCGACGGACGGTTTCCGGCGGGCGGCCTGCCGGAATCATTGAAGTGCGGATCGCTGATGACGCGGCGCGGACGCGCAACATGTCCGGGGCGGTGCTTCGGCGGTTTGTTGTGCGTGATTCCGTGCCCGGGTTTTGGGCGCCATGTGTGCTGGTGGACATAGCGCGGCGGATGCGGGCGTCCGGCGTGATGAATCCATGCCGGGCGATGAAAATGCGAGGTGCTCCACGCGCCGACCCAGATGCCGCCCAGCAGCCAGTTGCAATCGTATCGAAGCCACGGGCCGCACGACCACGCGGGACCAAATCCCCAATAATGACGCGACACATAGATCACGTCGGGATCATAGCGAGGTATGTAAATTGTCTCGGCCACGGTCGGGATGATGCGGATGTAATCGGGCTCCTTGATGACGGTGAGCTGCGAGGTCGATTTTAGGTTGCCGAGCGCGTGGGCGCGCGCGCGCAGGCGTTGTATGGCCGCCATCACGTCCTCGGGCTGCACGACAAACGTCACTCCGAGCTGCCGCGTCCACTCGAGGTTTTCATTCATCCAGTTTAGCACTTCGGGATAATGAGCGAGCGAGCGCACGCTTTCATCCCAGAACTGTTTTTCGACCTGCTCGAGGGTTCCGCCATTTTCGAAATAACGCGCGGCGAGCACGATCTCGGTCGCGTATGTTGACGCGGGCAATATGACGCCGATGAGCGCGTCGGGATAAAGCGCGATGGGGCCGACCAGTGTCTCGACTTCAGCCGGCGTTAACTTTGGCACATCGACTTGCGCGGTATCCGCCGCGAGTGGACATGCTAACAGGAGGCACAGAACAACGAGGAGTTTGGGCGTTTTCATGTGATGCGCGGGTTGGTTGCAGTGTCTGACTCTGTTTCCTCAAAAAGGATGCGCGCCATTTTAACCTATAAGCAAACGTAATCAGTTTTGGTTGCTCACAACCATTTCTTGCAACGCATGAAAATCCACACGCCGACCGTGCCCAGCACCGCCGCCACGGCCGCGCTAAGATAACCGTAGCGCATTTTCAATTCGGGCATGTCGTCGAGAAAATTCATGCCATACCAGCCGCCGATGAGAATCGTGGGAAACGTGAGCGCGGTGATCGCGGTCATCACACGAATGCCGGCGTTTGCCTCGTGGTTGGATTTGTTGAGGAAAACCCGGAACGACAAAATCAACTGGTCGGACAGCGACGCGGCCTGGTTTTCGATGCGGCCAAGCTCCTCCTCGAGATCGCGAAAATAGGGCAGCATCACCTTGCGGATGTATCTGTTTTTTCCCTGGGCGAGATCAAGGGCGACGGCGCGCTGCGGGCGCACGATCTGGCGCAGTTGCGAAAGCTGTTTGCGCAGCGCCACGATGCGAGGGAAAAGCTCCTCGGCGTCGATGCGCTGGATCACGCGCTGCGCGAGCCCCTCGACTTGGAGGCGGAGCGTCTCGATGAACGGTTTGTAGCCGTCGACCATGCCGTCGAGAATCGTGTGCGCAAAACGGTCGGGGCCGCGCACCGGCGCGGAGGATGGTTTCGACATGCGCTCCAGCACGGACTCAATCAGGGGCTGCGGATTGCGGTGATAGGAAACGAGAAAGTTTCGCCCCACAAACAGGTCGATTTCGTTGGTCTTGAAAAGCTCCTCGTCGTCATACGTGACCGCGTGCATGACGAGGTGCATGCAGTCGTCATACATTTCGACCTTGGGCACGGGAGCGTCGCTCACGCAGTCCTCAATCGCAAGCGGGTGGAAGCGAAAGGTTGAGTCGAGAATGAATTTGATTTCCTCGTCGGTCGGGTCCGAAAGGTCGACCCAAAGAAGCGCGCCGGGCTCCTCGCGCACCGCGGCAAGCGTCTCGGGCGCGGGATTGAGCGCCGAGAATTTGTTTCCGCGATATACGAGCGAGGAGATCATGGCGTCGCGTGTTTTAAATCCAGCGACGGCGCTTGCACCAGAACCAGATCACGGCGGTGATCAGCAGGGTGACGCCGATCGCGATTGGATAGCCGAGCGGCGTTCGCAATTCGGGCATGTTTTCAAAATTCATGCCATACCAAGTGCCGACAAGCGTCGCGGGAAGCGTGAGCGCGGTGAGGGCGGTGAGTGTCTTGATGCCTTCGTTGGCCGAAAAATCCGATTTGTTCAGATAGAGGTCAAACGAGATCAGCAACTGGTCGGCGTAGGTGGCCGCGGTTTCATCGATGCGAATCAGGTTGTCCCTAAGATCGCGAAAATAGGGCAGCGTGGCGGCGCGTATGTTTTTGGTGTTGCCCATCGTCAGGCGTCCGACGACTTCGCGCAACGGGCGGATAATCTCGCGCAGATGGTTTATTTCCGAGCGCACCTCGAGGAGTTTCGGGATGAGCTGCGGGGCGCGCTTCCGGTCCGTTTCCTCGGAGAGAACCTTTTCCTCGATTATTTCGAGTTCGTTGCGCAATTCGTCCGTGACCGGCTTGAAGTTGTCGATGAGCGCGTCGAGCAAAAGGTGGGCGAGCCGGTCCGGGCCGCGCGCGATCACGCCGCCGATGAAACGGGCGCAACGCTCGAGCACCGACTGGACGACATGCATTCTGGCGCGGTGAAACGTGACCATGAAGTCGCGCCCGAGGAAGAGATTGATCTCGGTTGTGTTGAATTTTTCGACGCGCGTGGGATCGACGCAGTGCGCGACCAGGAAGAAGTAGTCGTCGTAGTCCTCGATTTTTGGAAGCGAGCTGGGCGACACGCAGTCCTCGATTGCGAGCGGGTGGAACTGGAAGACGCCCTCGAGGATGGCCTTGGTTTCGTCGTCCGTCGGGTCCTCAAGATCAACCCAGATCACAAGCCCCTTGTCGGCGCGCACAAGCCGGAGCGCCTCGACCTCCAGGTCGCGGCCCACGAGCTTGCCTTCGCTGAATATGAGGGAACGGATCATGTGCTCCGGGTTTTTCGCGGACCGCCTTGTCAGGCGGTCAGTTTTGCGTATGCCTCCGCGTCGAGAAGCGCGGCGGTGCTTGCGGGTGAATCCATGCGAATCTTCAACATCCAGCCATCGGTGAACGGCGCCGTGTTCACCAAGTCGGGCGATGCGTCGAGCGCGGCGTTGACCTCGACAACCGTGCCGGCCACCGGCGCGTAAAGGTCGGACGCAGCCTTCACGGATTCGACAACGCCAAAGCTCTCGCCGACCTTGAACGAGTCGCCGGCCTTGGGCAGTTGCACATACGTGATGTCGCCGAGGCTGCCTTGCGCATAGTCGGTGATGCCGATGGTCGCGATGCCGTCGGCGTCAATTTTGAGCCATTCGTGGGACTCTGCATATTTGATGTCTTGGGGGAGGTTGCTCATGATGTTTGTTTATTTCTTTAGTTGAACAAATGGAGGTTTGACGAGTTGCAAAGCGATTTTTGTTCCGCGGATGTCGGTGAACATCGGCTCAAGCGCCGCTGAGGCCGGGACGATCGCCGAGCCGATGGCCTCGTTGAGCACCGGCGAAAGCGTGCCCGAAAGCACTTCGCCGATTTTTTCGCCCGCCCCATTGAGCACCTGCGCCCCCGCGCGCACGATGCGCCTGTCGCCGGTTTTGAAGAACACAACCTTCCGCAATGCCGCCCGCGCTTGCGGCGCGGTGGAGGCGCGCGACTCCATCTCCGCCGCGAGCGGCTCGCAACCGACAAAGCCTCCTTCCTTTTTCAACTTCACCGTCCAGTCGAGCCCCGCCGTGAGTGGCGAAATATCCGCCGTGATTTCGTGACCGTAGAGGGGGAAGCCTGCCTCGAGCCGCAAACTGTCGCGCGCGCCAAGTCCGGCGAGCTCCATGCCGAGTGGCGCGCCCGCGGCGAGAAGCGCGTCGGCCAGCGCGCGCGCGTCGGCGGGCGCGTGGTAAAGCTCGAAACCGTCCTCGCCCGTGTATCCCGTGCGACTCACAAGACACCGCACTCCGGCAACCTCGATGCCGTCCGTAAAATGATAATACTTGATCTCGCCAAGTCCGGCGGCGGGCGCAAGCGACTGCACGATCTCAAGCGCGCGCGGCCCTTGAATCGCCAGCAGCGCGTAGTCAGCGGAACGATTGGAGACCGTCACGTCATAGCGCGCCCCGTCGGGCTTGCGCAACGCAACCAGTTGCCCGCCGATCCAATCGAGGTCCTTGGCGATATTGCCAGCGTTGACGCAGAGAAAATAATCCCCGTCGCCGCGCTTGTAAACAAGCAGGTCGTCCACAACGCCGCCGCTCGAATAGCACATCGGCGAATACACGATACGCCCCGGCGTCATTTTCGAAAGATCGTTTGTCAGGAGGCGCTGCAGAAACGCAAACGCGTCCGCGCCGCGAACATCGAATTCGCCCATGTGGCTCACATCAAAAAGACCTGCGACGCGGCGAACGGTTTTATGCTCCTCAAGAATGCTCTTGTATTGGACGGGCATTTCCCATCCGGCGAAGTCCACCATGCGTCCGCCATGCGCCACATGAAAGTCGTAAAGAGGTGTGCGTTGAAGAGTCATGCCCACACTACGACGCCCCGCGCGCCAAGGCGCAAGCCCGCGATTGCGCGGCACCGCCCGAAACCGCGCGCTCACGGCTTGCATTGACCGAGGGAAAACCGAAGACTCCGCGCCATGCTTCGCCCAACCCTGATTGCCCTCGCCGCCGCATTTGCGCTTTCACCTTTCGCCAGCGCCCAGCGCGACAAACTTCCCGCTTCCGAACTTACCCCCGCGCAACACGAACAACTCCAGCGCGACAAACTCATCATCGGAGCAAAAGATTATCCGCAAATCTTCACACCCTACATCGCGCTCGGCAAGTCGCCCCAAGCGATTCGCTTCATCACCAGCGACGCCGCCCTCGCCGCCTATCACGCGTTGTTCGAGGATTCGTTCCGTGAACTCGAACTGCGCCGCTCCGCCCGACTGCGTGGCGATCTGGAAGGCCTATACAAGGCCTGTAAACCTCACACCACCGGCAAAAAGAAACCGGTTTATCCGCCCGCCCTCATCCAACACATCCTCGGCCCCGCGATGGTGATTCTTGGAACGCCCGCGACCACGGAGTATTTCTCCGAATCCCTGCTTTCCGAAATCAATCGGCAAGTCGCGCTCATCCGCGACGCCGAAGTTTTGGAATGCCCTCCATGGCTCGATTACAGCGAAGATGATCGGTTTTTCAGAATCGACTACCGCCGTTGCGAACCGGTGAGTTTCTACGACGACGACGACGCGCTCGCCGACTACCATCGCGCCGTCCGCTGGTTGCAACTCGTCCCCATGCGCGCAACCAATGACGCAGAGCTCACCGCTTGGGCTAATATGGTCAGTGTTTCCAAGATGCGGGAGTCGTATCATGAGAGGGAGAACCCCGAGTTTACCGCCAGTTTCACCGGACTCAGCATCTTCGCAGGCCCAATCGCCGACCGCACAATCATCGTCGACAATTCCGATATTCGATCCGCCTGCCACCCGTCATCTGAACTTGTTAAGAACGTATTTCAGCCCGCAAAGCTTAGACTCGACCGCCTGCGCGAAATACTTCTGCAGGATGCTCGGCAAAATCCGCCGCGCTTTTCAATCAACGATGAATTTCGCCTCGAACCCGGGAAGGATGCGTCATTGCTTTCCCAAATCCGTTTCCGCGTGATGCCCACGCACGCGCTCCCCGACGCCGAAATCATTTCCTCCTGTCTCGCGGACAACATACGTCCGAACGGACTTACCATCGCCACGTTTCTCGGCTCTTCGTTCGCGCATGAGCGCATGCCCAAAATCAAAGGCGATCCCGACGGCGCAAAATGGGCGGCTTGGTGCAAACGGGCGCGCCAAATCACGCTCTCCCAAGAGGGCGAACCGCGCAGCCTCTACGCGGATTACATCGATGTGCTCCGCACACTCAACGCGCCACCGATCAAGGAAGCTCCCGCGTTCATGAGCAGTCTTCCGTGGCAAAGAAAAACCTGCCAAACCCAACTCGCGAGCTGGGCGCAAATCCGGCATACTTACACCCTGCAGGCAAAATTGTCGGTGATGTATATCTCAGGATTTGGCGACCGCCGTCCACCGCCGCCGGGGTTTATCGAACCCATCCCCGCTTTCTGGCGCGAATACGTGCGTTTTGTTGAGCGCACAATCGCACTGCTCGAAGAACACGACGTCTTTTCCCCGTCTGTGAACGAAAACGATGACAAAACTGAATCCCTAAAATACAAACCCGGATTCGGCGGCGATAGCGAGCGTGTGCAAAATCGCTGGAACAAGCTCGCCACCCTTTCACGTCAGTTGGAAACCATTCTCGCCAAGCAACTCGACGAAATCGAACTCACCAAATCCGAGCGAAACACGCTCATACAATTCGGCTACACGCTCGCCAACGCGATGGGGTATTTTGATGACGCCCATAAAAAACCCCGCGACGATGCCCCGCGCTGGGCCGAGGTCGCGCATGATCCAAACGAGGACGAATCCCTCGGCGTCGCCACCGGACGCGCGCGAACGCTGTTTGTCCTTTATCCGTGGCACGGACAGGAGATCCTCTGCACCGGCGCGGTGCTTTCCTATTACGAGGAATGGGCCCTGACCAAACGCCTCACCGACAAAATGTGGAAGGAAAAACTCGACAGCCCCTACGCCCCTCCCCCGCCCGACTGGCTCGCGCCCATCCTCGCAAAGTGAGGCCAACACCCTTTAACTTTTACCCTTAGTGACAGGCGGTTTTTGGGTAGGGCAAAGCCTCCGGCTGAGCCGAAAAATGTCACGGCATTCGAACCGTTTCGGCTCAGCCGGAGGCTTCGCCCTACCATTATCGGACGCGAACGCGCTGATGGTCGGGGTTTCCAACATTCGGAACTGGCACAACGAGGCACAGGAGAGAAGGAGCCTTCATTGTTGTCCGGCCGAAACGCGTCCCGGCGCATTCCCAAAAAAACGCCCCCGGGGTTCCGGGGGCGTCGAAATGGCAGGCGCGGGATTGCCTCGGAATTGCGCGGGGCTTACCAGCCGTAGCGGATTCCGAACATAGCGCGAACGTCCATGTAGTTGTAGTTCGTGCCAATGTGCGCACCGGCGTCGCCCCAAATCGTCCAGCCGCGGCCCAGGTCCGCCTGGGCGCCGAACTTGAAGCCGAACATGTCGCGCGGCACGCTGTATTTCACGCGGTGACTGTCGAAGCGAAGCTCGGCATACTGGTAGGCGTGCCACCAGCTGGCCTCGACGAAGGGCTGGAAGAAGTGCCGGCGCTGCGGATAGACGCGGAGGCCAAGGCGCGAGCGCATGTATTCCGACGAGCGCGAGCGGACGGTCATGCCGACTTCGTCGGTGTGCGTGTCCGTGCTGTGGCGGTTGTAGATGAGTTGCGCCTGGGGCTCGAAGACCATGCCGGTCTTTTTCGGATACCATGCGTAGCCACCCTCGACGCTGAGGCTCATGCCGTGCGAGTCATACTTGAGGCGGCGCATGCCGTCGTCATCGACCTGGTTGTCGTAGGTCGCAAACGAGAGCCATGCGTCGGCATACCAGCCGCGCTTGCCGGCCTTGTCGGCAAACCAGCTTCCGTAAACGCCGATGTTGAATCCGTCGATGCGGGAAGAGCCCTTGATGGAGATGTCGTCAACCTCGACGTCGGTCTGGGAGTTGCCGTAGCCGCCCATGACGCCGACCCGAATGAGGTCGCCGGCGAGGATGGCACCCTCGGTGGCGAGCATGTCGTAGCCGGCATGGACAACGTAGTTTGTCGTGTTCACGCGGTGCGTCTTGGCGGCGCTGTCGCCGAGGTTCATGCGTCCGGAGATGCGCAGCCAGCCGTTGTTTTTCTTGTCGTTGCCGGTGGCGGAGGCGTCGGTCGCGGAGGCGGCGGAGAGGTCGTTGCTCACGCGCTCGTGGTGCGTGTGGTTGAACATGACCGCGCCTTCATACCAGTTGGCGAGGTGCCCGCTGACCGAGGGGCGGTAGTGCGAGCGCAGATACCAGTTGCCGTCGTTCGCGGGATTGCCGCCTTTCGCGCCGTGGTAGAGGCGGTATTCGAAGGGGCCGATGAAGTGGCGGCTGTCGAGGGCGAAGGCGTCGCGGGCGGAGACGCCCATGCCGCCGAGCACCTCGACGACGGGGATGCCGTTGCCCGTGGTGAGGGCGCCGGGGCCGCCGACGGGATTGGCGGTGATGATGGTGGCGCCGCCGGCGACTTGCGTGCTGTCAACAACAAGGATGTCGGAGAGCGAGTTCGCGCCGCCTTCGTTGTAAACGAAGTCGATGGTGAGGCGTCCGTTGTCGGAGATGTAAACGCCGGAGCCGGCGTCGCCCGCGACGGCGCTTTCGGAGAGGAGGAGGATGTCCCCGGTGATTCCGTTGGCGAGGTTGAGAACGCCCTGGTTGTGGAAGGAGGCGACACGGAGGACGTGCGCGTGGGCGGCCCCGCTGGCGGCGAGGGTGTGCTGCGCGTTGCTGAAGGGCAGGTAGTGGCCGGTGTCATCCACGGTGACGACGTCGCTTTCATCAGCGCCGACGACGTGCATCGTGCCGGTGTTGATGATGGTGTTGATGCCGTCGCCAAGGTGGGAGACCGCAACGCCGAGTGTGTCGCGTCCGGAGACGCCAGTGGTGTCGGCATGGCTGCGGTGGTGCCATTCGCCGGTGTTGACGATGGTGTGGTGGCCGGTGCCGCCAGTGATGGTGCCGACGATGGTGCCGGTGTTGACCACGGTCACGTCGCTGTTGCCGAGGATTGTGATGGCGTTGTCGGAGGACGCGCCAATGTAGCCGGCGTTAGTGACGGTGTGCCCGCCCGTGACGGGGCCGGTGTCGTCGAGGATGATGCCCGCCGCGCCGGCACCCCAGCCGCCGTGCGCCGAGATGCCGGCGAGGATGTTGACCGTCGAGCTGAACGAGGGCTCGACAACGATGGCGGAAGCGTTGAATCCGGATGCGTCGGCATTGGCCTCAAGCTGGACAACGGCGATGCGGCACGCGGCCACGAGCGCATTGGCGTAGTCGCCGGTGGTCGTGACGGCACCCTTGCTGATGATAGTCGAAACGCCATCGGCGGATTCGGCCACGATGCCGTGCGCGCCGGCACCCGTGGTGTTTATGACGGCGTTGGAGACGACGGTGACATCGCCCGTGCCGGAGAGGCTTTGGGCGTTGATGCCGATGGCGCCCGCGCCAGCGGTTGTGATCGTGCCGGAGAGCATTTCGGCGTAAACATTGCCGCCGTCGTGGGAAACGAGGTTCCAGCCGTGCGCGTCGGCGCCGGCGGTGGTGTAGTTGCCCCTGGTGATGACGGACACATTGCCCGCCTCGTAGGAGGTTGCATCAAGACCGTGAACATTGTCAGTGATGGTGTTGGCGTTGATTGTCACGTCGTCGCCGCGGATAAGGATGTCTCCGTCATCGGTGTAGGCGACAATCGCGGAGCCGTCGGCGGTGGTGATGCTGGAACCGTCGATCAGGCCGATATCGACAGAGCTGCCCGCATAGGCGTCGGCAAAAATGCCGTGGGAGTTGTCGCCATTGGTGGAAATCGAGCCTCCGTGCCTGATTGTGATGTCCCCGTCGGCCACGGAATTAGTCTCGGCGTAAATGCCGTGGGAGTTGTCGCCATTGGTGGAAATCGCGCCGTCGAGGTAGTTCGCGGTGATCGCACCGCCGTCGGTTTGGAGGTTCCAACCGTGCGCGTTGTCGCCGGCGGTGGTGTAGTCGCCTTGGGTCGCAACAAGGATGCTGCCGGTGCCAGTGGCGACCGCGCTGAGGCCGTGGATGCCATCGGTCACGGTGTTCGCAACGATGCTCGCGGCAGTGGCGGAGATGATGATGTCGCCGTTCCCGGAGACCGCGTTGACCGCCGAGCCGTCCGCCGTGCTGATCACGGTGTCATCGGAGAGATAAATCCCAGCCCCGCCGTTGCCGCTGGTCGTGGCGTTGATCGCGTGGGAAACCTCGCCGGTCGTCGTAAGCGCGCCGCCGCCATAATAGGCGACAATGTTGCCGCCGTTGGATTCAAGGTTCCAGCCGTGCGCGCCGTCGCCGGCGGTGGTGTAGTCGCCTTGGGTCGCAACGAGGATGCCGCCGGTGCCGGTGGCGACCGCGCTGAGGCCGTGGATGCCGTCGGTCACGGTGTTCGCGGTGATGCTCGTGGCGGTGCCGGAGACGATCGTGATGTCACCGTCCTCGGAGACCGCGTTGACCGCCGAGCCATCCGCCGTGCTGATCACGGTGTCGTCGGATATGGAAACGACAACCGCGCCCGTGCCGCTGGTCTCGGCGTTGACGGCGTGCGAAACCTCGCCGCTCGTGGTGATTGCACCGTTGTTGTGAATCGCAAGGATGTTGCCGCCATTGGACTGGAGATTCCAGCCATGCGAGCCGTCGCCGGCGGTCGCGTAGTTGCCTTGTGTCTTAACATACACATTGCCCGCGCCGGTGGCGACCGCGTTGAGCGCGGCGAGACCATCGGTCACGGTGTTCGCGTCGATGGTTGCGCCCGTGGCGGAGATGATGATGTCGCCGTCCTCGGAGAGCGCGTTGACCGCCGAGCCGTCAACCGTGCTGACCACTGTGTCGTCGGACAGGCCGATCGTGACGGTGCCCGCGCCGGTGGTCTCGGCGTTGACGGCGTGCGAAACCTCGCCGCTCGTGGTGAGCGCGCCGTTGCTGTGAATCGCAAGGATGTTGCCGCCGTCGGTCTGAAGGTTCCAGCCGTGCGCGCCGTCTCCGGCGGTCGCGTAGTTGCCTTGCGCGGCAACCTCGATGTTGCCCGCGCCGGTGGCGACCGCGTTGAGCGCGGCGATGCCGTCGGTCACGGTGTTCGCGTCGATGGTTGCGCCTGTGGCGGAAATGATGATGTCGCCGTCCTCGGAGAGCGCGTTGACCGCCGAGCCGTCAACCGTGCTGACCACCGTGTCGTCGGACAGGCCGATCGTGACGGTGCCCGCGCCGGTGGTCTCGGCGTTGACGGCGTGCGAAAGCTCGCCGCTCGTGGTGAGCGCGCCGTTGTTGTGAATCGCAAGGATGTTGCCGCCGTCGGTCTGGAGGTTCCAGCCGTGCGCGCCGTCTCCGTGGGTGGTGTAGTTGCCGGCGGCGAGGACCTCGATGTTACCCGCGCCGGTGGAGACCGTGTTGAGGGCGTTGAGGGCGTCGTCGCGGGTGACGGCGTTGATGGTGGCCTTTGTGCCGGTGACGAAGATGTCGCCGTCAACCGTGGTGGCGTGAACCGCCGAGCCGTTGGAGGTGGTGATTGCCGCGGTGTCGGCCAGTTCGACGATGGAGTCGCCGGAGCCCGCATTGGTGGCGGAGATGCCGTGGGAAACATTGCCGGTGGTCGTGATGGAGCCGGCAAGGCGGACGCCCACATCGCCGGTGGCGGCGGCGCCGGTGAGCGCGGCGTAAATGCCCGTGGCGTCGGGGCCGGCGGTCGTGATGGAGCCGCCCTGCATGTCAACTGTGACGGCCGCGCCAGTATCGCTGGTGGCACGGATGCCGTTGGCGCCGGTGCCAATGGTGGAAATGACTGTGGCGGGGTCGCCTGTGACGATTTGGACGCTGCCCGCGCCGGAGGAGGAGCCTTCGATGCCGTGCTCGTTGGCGGCAATGGCACTGATTTGGACGGTGGCGCCGGTGGTGTCGACGAGGATGTCGCCGTCTTGGGTGCGCGCCACGATGCCCGCGGCGTCGGTGGCCCTCAGGATGCCTTCATCAAGAACGACGTTGATCGCGCCATCCTCCGCCTCGGCGAAGATGCCCGTGGCGTGCCCGGTGCGGATTTCGGCGTCCGCGCCGGTTTGCGTGATGTTGATTTCGCCGGTGGCAGTGGTGGTGGCGTAGATGCCGGCCCCGCCGGTGCCGTGGAGGTTGGCGACCTTGCCCGTGTTGATGATGTCGATATTGCCGCCTTGGGATGTGACTTCGATGCCGCGCGCGCCGGTGTTGACGCCGAGGGAGATGTTGCCCGCGTTTTCGACGCGGTTTGAGTCAGCGCCAGCGTCGTTGATTTGGATGCCGTTGCCGTTTCCTGCGAAGATGTTGCCGGTGACGGTGTTCAGGGCCGTGCCCGAGCCGTTGATGACAATGCCGCTGTGGTTGGCTTCGATGAGGTTTTCGTTCTGGACAAGGCCGGGGCCGATGTTGATGCCGTCGCCATTGGCGCCGGTGGCCTTGATGGAGCCTTCGTTGATGACGGTGCCGGAACCGGCGATGAACACGCCGTGATGATCCGCGCCGCCAGCCTGGATGCTGCTGCCCGCGCCAGTGTTTTCGACGAGTCCGTCGCCGCCAATGGTCACGCCGTGGCCGTTGATCGCGGTGATCGCGCCGGTGTTGCCGACCGCGCCGTCGCCGCCAATGTTCACGCCGTGGCCGTTGGCGCCGGAGGCCTGGACGAGCCCCTGGTTGATGAGGGTGCCGGTTGTGTCGATGAACACGCCGTGGTGGTTCGCCCCGTCCGCCTCGATGCTGCCGGTCGCGCCGAGGTTTTGCACAAGGCCGGAATTGACACGCACGCCGTGACCCTCGGTCGCCTTGATGCGCCCGGAGTTGTCCACGCGGGCGACGCCGCCCACGAACACGCCGCTGGCGGCGTTGACGCTGCCGGTGTTCACCACGAGTCCCGCGTTGTCGATGAGCACGCCCGTGCCGTCCGCGGCATCGACGCGACCTGAGTTGGAGACCGTGCCCGAGCCGATGTGGATGCCGTTGCCGCCGCCAGATTTGATGACGGCATTGAGCTGGTTGTCCACGTAGCCCGTGCCGGTGATGCGCACGCCGTCGCCGTTGACGTTTTCGCTTTCAATGACGCCGGTGTTGGTGACGGTGCCGGAGCCGTTGATCTCGACGCCGTGCATGCCGATGCCTTGGGCGAGAATTCCGTTCTGGTTTCGCACGACCGCCAGCCCGGAGCCGGCACTGACACGCACGCCCGAGCCGTTTTCGGTGGTGATGAGGCCGGTGTTGGTGATTGTGGCCGTGCCAGTGGCGACGACGGCCTCAATGCCGTGGCTGTAAGCGTCGATGGTGCTGGAATTGGTGACGTTGACCGCGCCCGCCCCGCCGGCGTTTGTGGCGAAGATGCCGCTGTGATTCTCGCTCTTGAGCACGCCGTTGTTGACAACGGTGACGGCGTCGCCGTCCGCGTTGTTCCGGGCGGAGGCAAGGATGGAGGGGCCGGCATTGGTTTCGATCCGTCCGCTGTTGGTCACGGAGACCGCGCCGCCGTCGGTGGTGGAGCTGTATCCGGAAATCGCAACGATGCCGTAGTGGTGGGCGAGCTGGCCCTGGTTGTAAATGTTGGCGCTGTTGTCCACGGTGACTTTGCCGGAGCCGTAGTTGAGGGCCTGGATGCCGTCGTCGCCGTTGACGCCCAGCCTGATGGTGCCCGTGCCGGTGGTGACGGAGATGTCGCCCGTGGCCGAGACACTGCCGAGGGTGGCCTGAATGCCTTGGGAGCCGCTGACATTGATGTCGAGCGTGGCGCCGGTGGTGTCGATGGTGATATCGCCCGCACCGGCGGCATTGTTTGTGGCCACGATGCCGGAATTATTGGCCGTCCTGATGACGCCGCCGCTGGCGGTAATGTTGATGTCCTCGGTTCCGGTGCCGGCGGCAACGATGCCGCGGCCATTGCCGGTGGCGATGACGTTGCCGGTGGTGGTGATGTCGATATCGCCCGCGCTGCTGGCATAAATGCCGTCGCCGTTTTGCACGGTCACGGCGCCGCCTGCGGCAATAGCGATGTCGCCGGTCGATGAAGTGGCATCGATGCCGCGTCCGCTGCCCGCCGCCGTGACCGTGGCGCCCGCCGCCGTGGTGACGGCGAGGTTGCCGGAGGTCGAGGCGAGGTCGATGGCGTGGCCCGTGGAGGCCTGGTTCTGGGCGACAATGGTGCCGGCGTTGTGCTCGACCGTGATATCGCCTGAGTCCGAGTAGAGCTCGACCGCCGAGGAGAGGCCGCTAAGCCCTTGTGAAATGAGGTTGCCGGTATTGACGAGGCGCACTGCGGCGGTGCCGCCGTTGGCGTTCTGGATGGCTGAATCAGCACCAGTAATCGTGCCGGCGTTGTTGATTGTCGTCGCGCCACTCAGGGAGCTAAAATACAATGCCGTGGTTGCATTCACGGTGACATTGGATCCCAGGGCGATCGAGCTGGCGCCCGTGGACGGGGTAATGAGGCGGACACCACTGGTGGTGCCAACAAAGGATGCGTTGTTGAGAGTAACCGTGGTGGTGCCGTCGAGGCTCTGATTGGTCAGATCCAGCGCATAATTGCTGTTGTTGCCGGAGGTGGTGACGTTGAGATTGCCGTCGGCAGCTAGGGCGCCTGTGTTGTCATGGGTAATGGAAACCACGCCACCCGTTCCCGCGACGCCGTTCAACACGGCGTTCATGTCCTTGTTGTAAGCGTAATATCGATTGTAGAAATAGTCACCCGACGCATTGGTGCCCGTGTAGATTGTGGCTGTCGGAGTTGCGTTGTATGCTGTGGAATAATTTCCTTGGGTAGTAATGTTAAGAGACTGGGTGCCTTGGTGCGTGGCGTATGGGTCCGTGTCAAAAATACTAGAGTAAATGTTGGCCCCCAACATCTCCACCGTCGATCCCAGCACAAGAGCCAGCATGAAAACGGCGGCAAACGTGCCACAAATGAACGGCGATCTTTTTATCGTAGAAAGCCGGGAAGGCTTTGAGCGGAAATTCTTGATTTCACGCTGAACCGGTGAATCCGAGGGTTTGTTATTCATATGTTTTTTACGTTTGTGCTATGCAGTTGATGAGAATAAGAAAAATGGGCATCTAAAAGCAGGGAGGTAAGCCGGAAAGCGCAAGCTGTTTTTCAATATGCACAGATGCCGCATATATCCCGTAATTAATTGCCCTGCAAAAAGTAATGAAAAACAAGACCATCCTTGTTGCAAAATATTTTCCATCGGACGGATTCTTCCAGATTCTTTGCCTGCCGTGAATGTTTTCCACCAAGGATTTAGGCAAAAAACAGAGCGGGCTCCGAGACATTGAACGCAAGCGGACACGGGGACGCGCTGGCGCGCAGCCTACTTCCGCGCGGCGGCCACGGCGGCGGCGTAAGCATCAACGCCCTTGGCGATGGCCTCGGCGATTTGCTGGCGGTAGGCGGGCGTGGCGATTTTGCGCGCCTCGGCATTGTGCGAGAGAAAACCCGCCTCGACCAAAACCGCCGGACACTTCGCAAGGCGCAGGACGGCCAGCTTGTCATGCTTGAAGCCGCGGTCGGAAACTTTCAGCGACGAGAGCAGCGCCTGCTGGATTTTAATCCCCGCCACGGAACTCCAAAAGCCGTGCGCATCGCCGGGATTCCAAAGCGCGTCGGACGGCTGCGATTTTTCTCGGCGCATCGGCACCTGGTGGCGAGGCGTGAAACGATAGACTTCCGCGCCGGAAACACTCTGCGGCCTCGACGCGACGGAATTGTAATGGATGCTGATGAACAAATCCGCGCCTGCCTTGGCCGCGATCTCGGGACGGTCGCCGAGCTCGACTTTTTTGTCGGACGTGCGCGTCATCACGACCTTGTAGCCGCGTTTTTCGAGAAGGGTTTTGAGGCGCTTGGCCGTGTCGAGCACCATGTCCTTCTCGTAGATTTTCAGGCGCTCGTTGATCTTGCCTTTGTCAATGCCCCCGTGCCCGGCGTCGATTGCGATAACTTTCAGCGGTATCACGGTGCTGCGTCCGCGCCTCGGGTCCATGATCGGCGCCAAAAGGGTGTCGGCGTCGATGCGGCTGACCCACAGGCTGCGGCGATAGATTCTGAACGCCGAGCCCGCAAAAACCCGCGTGCCGTTGAGCAGGAATTCGCGCGACTCGCCCGTAATCTCGATTCGGGTGCCTCCTTTTTTCAGGGTAAGCTGCTTGCCGTCGTTTTGCCATGTCGCGGAATAGCCCATCGTTTTTGCAAACGGCACCAAGTCGATGTGGTTCAACCCGCCCAGGCTGACGACGGTTCTGGAGGCGGACGATTTCTTTTTCGCGCCGGTGTTTGCCGGCTTGGAAGACGCCTTCGCGCCGCTTGCGCCGGAGGCCGAGGGGGCGGTTGGTTTTGAAAGCGGAATGTTTGAATGCTGGCTCGAGGCCGCGCCGGGGCGCGTGGGCGAGCTCAGCGGACGGCTGGCATCCTGCGCATCCGCGGCGATGTGCGCCGCCGCGAACAGGGCGCACGCGAGCAATCCTCGCAACATGCGTGAAACGACCGCGCCGATTGACGGGGGCGAGCCGGCGCGCGCGCGCAAAACATGAATGCGCGCGGGCGTTTTATTTATCCCCTTCACCATCGCCGGGATTGTCGGCGTCGGATGCGGAATCGTCGGGGATATCGTCCTCGCCTTCGTCGTCGGGTCGCAGGAACTTGGGCTTGCGTTTGTTTGCGGGCAGCGGCGTGAGCATCACGTTGATGTGTTTGCCAAGAAGCTTGGGGGGCGAGTCGGGATGCCCCATTTCCGTCAATTCGGCGAGCGCCTTGTTGATGACGCCGAAGCCGATCTCGGGATGCGCGAGTTCGCGCCCGCGAAACTTGAGGCGAAGCTTCACCTTGCTGCCCATGTTGAGAAATTGCTCCGTGCGCCGGAGCTTGGTCATGAAGTCGTTGTCGGCGATGCGCGCGGTGAACTCGACCTCCTTGACCTTGCCCGCGGTGGCCTTGGCGTGGGAACTTTTTTTCTGCTCCTCGTAAACATACTTGCCGAAGTCCATGATGCGGCAGACGGGCGGCTGGGCGTTGGGCGCGATCTCGACGAGATCGAGACCCACTTGGATGGCGAGTTGCAACGCCTTCTCGGTTGGCATGATGCCGAGCTGCTTGCCCTCGGGGCTGATAACGCGGGCCTGCGCGGCCCTGATGCGTTGATTACGGCGAATGCTCGCGAACGGATCGTTGTTCGAGCGTCGTTGGTATGGGCCGCGTCTTGGACCGGCGTAAGGGAACGAATTTGCCATCAATATTGCTTGGTTGTGTGGGTGTGGTCGGGTGTTGTTCTCATCAGGAACCGCGCCCGTGACAACTCTAATTTACATTTTTGGGTTTTAAGAAGTCGCGGCGCTTTCGGGGCGTCGCGGGGGGATGGTGAAATAAAAGTCGCTGCCCGCGCCCGGCTTGCTCGCGCAGGCGATGGTGCCACCGTGCGCAAGCACGACTTCGCGCGCGATGCTCAGGCCGAGCCCGGCGCCCCGGCGTTTTTGGCCCGGCGAACGGTAGAATTTTTGAAAGACATAGGGCAGGTCCGTCTCGGCGATGCCCGCGCCGGTGTCGCGCACGCCAAAGCGCACCGCGCCCGGCTCGGCGTCGGGTTCGGCGTAAAGCTCGATCCGCCCGCCCTCCGGCGTGTATTTCGACGCGTTGCCGAGCAGGTTCACGAACACGTGCCGGATGCGGTCGGGATCGAGAAACACCTTTCCGTCAACACCGGCGCCCGGCGCGACGCGCACTTCCAGGCGTTGCCCCGCATCCTCGATGAGCGGGCGCATTTCGCGCGCCATTTCCTCAAGGAGCGCCGCCGGCCCGACCTCGCAACGGCTGAGCGCCGCGGTGCCGCTTTCGATGCGCGCAAGGTCGAGAATGTCGTTCAGAATGCGCAGGAGCCGGTCGGCGTCGTCGCGCGCGGTTTCGAGCAAGTCGCGTTGCGCGGGCGTCAGCGCGCCGGTGTTTTGCTCGAGCAGCAGGTAGACGGCCATGCGCAGGCTCGTGAGCGGCGTTTTCAGCTCGTGGCTCACCGTCCCAACGAGATTGTTTTTCGCGTCGTCGAGCAGGCGAAACTTGGTCACGTCCTGCAACAGAATCGCCGCGCCGCCTTCCCGCCCCGTGAGC
This sequence comes from Ereboglobus sp. PH5-5, assembly GCF_029504805.1. NCBI lineage: Bacteria > Pseudomonadati > Verrucomicrobiota > Opitutia > Opitutales > Opitutaceae > Ereboglobus > Ereboglobus sp. PH5-5. The sequence goes on from NZ_JAQFIT010000011.1 coordinate 133,765, forward strand.
TTGTCGCTGACCGAAAGGATGCGCGGCAGGTAAAAACGCTCGTCGTGATCGACGCTCACCGGAATCACCTGGTCGTAGCCTGTCGGCAGAAAATGCTCGCGCGTGCGCAGCACCTCCCGCACGTGCGCGTCGAGCGGCTCGGGAAACCCGTCCGCAAATTCCGGCAGCGCGGCGAGCCTCTCCGCGGCGGGGTTGCGAATGTCGGACTTGCCGTCCGGCGAAACAACAAAGAGCGGGTCGGGCGTCGAAGTGAGCGTGGCCTCCATCGTGCGTTGCGCGCGCAGCACGCGCGCCGCCATCGCGTCGCGATATTCGCGCAGGCTCGCCGCCATCGCGTTGAAGGACTGCGCGAGCACGCCGAGCTCGTCGCGCGAAGTCACGGGCACGTCCTTTTCCAGATTGCCCTCGCCAAGCGCGCGGGACGACTCTGTCAACGCGCTGATCGGGCCGATGAACATACGCGCGAGCCTAAACGCCAGCAGCACCGAAAGCGCAATGCCGATCAAAATCACCACCACGAGCACGCCGATGCTCACGCGCGCGATGCCGGCCACGCGCTCCGACTCGACCTGCAGCACGCGCGAATCCGTCCGCAGCAATTCGTCCAGGGAATGCAGCACGCTGAAATACACGCGCTCCACGTCCTCGTAGCCCGCGTCCTGGAAATTGCCGTCAATCGCCATCAGCGAATTGCCCGTGTTTTCAAACCTGCCAAACGCGCTCGAAACCCGCTTGATCGCCTTTTCGCGCTCCGTGCCCGCGGCGGAAAACGACTGCGCCATCAACGCTTGCTTGAACACGCCGCGCTGCTCCTCATACGCGCCGCGCGCCTCCAGCACGTTGCCGCGAAGCGCCGAGTGCATCGCCGTGACCATGCCGAGCGCCGCGCCGCGCATTTCATGCTCGCCCATCACCATCGCGTAGCTGCGTCCGATTTTTTCCGAGCTCGAACGCGCCAGGTCACGGCTGACGAGAATCCCCGCAACGCCGACCAAAATCAACAGCGCCAGCAGCGGTAGCAGCCCGAGATAAAGTTTATTGCGCAACATGGTGTTTGTGGGATTCGCGCGCCCCCCTATTCGGCGCTCCCCTGCCCGTCCGCCATCTTCTGCCGCTTGCGATACAGCGTCGCCGGATCGATACCCAGCGTGCGCGCCGCCAGTTCGAGGCTTTTCGACGACGCGACGATGCGGCGGATGTGCTCGTTTTCCAGCTGCTCGATCGTCACCGGCGCGCCCACCTGCACCGCGGCGCCGCCGCAACTCGAAAACTGCTCCGGCAAATCCGCCATCGCGATTTCCTCCCCCGACGAAAGAATCACGGCGCGCTCGATCACATTGCGCAGCTCGCGCAAGTTGCCCGGCCACTCGTAGCGCGCGAACGCCTCGCCCACCTCCGGCGAAAAGCCCTTGACGCGCTTGCCCATGCCCGCGCTGAAAAATTGCAGCGCCGCGTCCGCCAGCCGCCTCAAGTCGCCCGGCCTCTCGCGCAACGGCGGCAGCGCCACATTGATGACGTTGAGCCGGTAAAACAAATCCTCGCGGAAACGCCCCGCCTTCACCTCGGCCTCAATGTCGCGGTTTGTCGCCGCAATCACGCGCACATTGGCGCGGCGCACCCTCGGCTCGCCGACGCGCTCGTATTCGCGCTCCTGGAGCAGGCGCAGCAACTTCGGCTGGATCTCCAGCGGCAGCTCGCCGATCTCGTCGAGAAACAATGTCCCGCCCTCCGCGGCGGCCACCTTGCCCGTGGTGTCGCCGGCCGCGCCGGTGAACGCGCCCTTCACATGGCCGAACAATTCGCTCTCGAGCAACTCGCGCGAGAGGCTCGGGCAGTTCACCGTCACAAACGCGCCGTCGCGTTGCGCGCCGCGCCGGTGCGCCTCGCGCGCCAGCACGCTCTTGCCCGTGCCGCTCGGCCCGAGCAGCAAAATCGTCGCCGGAGTTTCCGCCGCCTTGAACACAATCTGCAACACGCGCTGCATCGCCGGTTCCGTTGACTCAAAATCGATCTCGGGCGCACCGGCGGTGAGCTGCGACTCGAGCTGCCTCACGCGCTGCTCGAGTTTTCGCTCGCGCTCAATCTTGCCGAGCACCTGCCGGATTTGGTCCGGCGTGAACGGCTTCGGAATAAAATCAAACGCCCCCCGGCGCATCGCCTCGACCGCCGTGCTGATGTTTGCATACGCGGTGAACATCACGGCCACGATCCCCGGCTGCGCCTCCTGGATTTTCTCCAGCAAATCGAGCCCGTTCTCCCCGGCCAGGTTCACATCGAGGAAACACACGTCGCACGGCTCCTCCCCGATTATTTTGAGGGCGCGCGCGCCGCCAGGGGCCAGCTCGGCCTGGTGCCCCATAAGCTCAACCGCCATCCCCGTTGTTTTCCGGATGCCGGCGTCATCATCGACAATCAAAATGCGCATGTTGGCGCCAATGAAACGCGCAAACTCCGCCGCTCCGCAATGCGGAAAACACAAATAAGGCATTGTGGATGCGGCGCGCGCATCACGCTCAACTTTCGTCATATTCCTGTTGTCATCCTCAAACCTTTCCAGACTCTTTTTCGCGTTAACAAAATAATGAGCGCCCAAGCCGACACCACCGCAACCCCGACGCCCGCGGAAATCACCACGCGGGCGCTCGTCAAAACCTATGGCCAGCGCAACGTCGTCAACGGAGTCGACATCAACGCGCGCGCCGGCGAAATCGTCGGGCTCCTCGGCCCCAACGGCGCCGGCAAAACCACCACCTTCTACATGATCGTTGGCCTCGTGCCCGCGACATCGGGCCGTGTCTACCTGAACGGCGTCGACGCCACCCCGCTCCGCATGCACGAGCGCGCCCGCCTCGGCCTCGGCTACCTGCCGCAGGAGGCGTCCACATTTCGCAAACTCACCGTCGAGGAAAACATCCTCGCCATCGTCGAGCTGCTGCCAATTCCCCGCAAGGAGCGCCGCGCGCGCGCGCAACGCCATCTCGAGGAACTGCACCTCACCCACGTCGCCAAACAAAAAGCCTACACCCTCTCCGGTGGCGAACGCCGCCGGCTCGAAATCGCGCGCGCGCTCGTCACCGAGCCAAAGTTTCTCCTCATGGACGAACCCTTCGCCGCCATCGACCCCATCTCCGTTGCCGAAGTGCAGCGCATCGTCCTCGAACTAAAATCGCGCGGCATCGGCGTCATCATCACCGACCACAACGTCCGCGAAACCCTCCGCGTCGTCGACCGCGCCTACCTCATTCACCAGGGCAAAGTCCTCACCAGCGGCACCAGCGAGCATCTCATCAACGACCCTCAGGCGCGCGAGTTTTACCTCGGCAAGGATTTTAACATGTAAAGTCGGCGCGCTCCCTCCTTGGAATTTAAAACTTATTAATGAGTGCAAAATAACACCGACATGAAAACACGAGTTTGTCGTTTGCCCATCCCCAACGGGGATGCATCCATTAGCCCGGGGTTGGCGCGAGCTGCGAGCGCCTACCCCGGGTGCCATGAAAAAGAACCCACAACCCTGGAGGGGTTGCACCCTCGGAAAACACCCGCCGAACACACAGGCCGCAACCCCGTTGGGGTTGTTTGTTGTGTTCGTTATTCCCAGGGTAGCTCGCGAAGCTCGCAACCCTGGGCTAAGGGACGGAAGCCCGTTGGGCTTCAAGCCATGTCCCTTCTATTTTGCACTCCCTAATAACATCCCCTTCCCCATGAGCAAAGCCAACACGATCAACGGCATCACAGTCGCGCACTTTTTCCAAACCTACGGCGCGAAACTCAAAATGGAACTCGTCACAGGCGCGGGCGGCCTGCACCGGGTCATTCGCGAGGGCAGCATCAACCGCCCCTCGCTCGCCCTCACCGGCTTCTTCCGCTACTTCGCCAACAAGCGCATCCAGGTCCTCGGCGCCGCCGAGATGACCTTCATCAAGACGCTCAACCCCGAGCGCCAGGTCGAGATTTTCCGGGGCATGTTCAAGCACCAGATTCCCTGCCTCATCCTCACGCGCAGTTTTCACCCCACCCCCGAGCTGCTCGCCGTCGCCAAGGAGTGCAACCTGCCCCTCTTCCGCACGCCGCTCATCACGATGAAGTTCATCAACCAGGCGACTCACTTCATCGACAACGAATTCCACAGCCCCATCACCGAGCACGCCACCACGGTCGATGTTCGCGGCATCGGCGTCATGATTCGCGGCGGCTCCGGCGTCGGCAAAAGCGAATGCGCCCTCGCCCTCATCGAGCGCGGCCACTCACTCGTCGCCGACGACCACACCGTGCTCCGCCTTCTCGACGAGCGCGAGCTCACCGCATCCAGCCGCGAGCTCAACTTCGGCTACCTCGAATGCCGCGGCATCGGAATCATCAACATCGTCGAAATGTTCGGCGTGCGCGCCGTGCGCCCCGAAAAGCGCATCGACCTCGTCGTCTCCATGTATGAATGGACGCCCGACGCCATCGAGGAGCGCACCGGCCTTGCCGACAACTACTACGAAATCCTCGGCCAAAAAATCCCTCACATCACCCTCTACGTCCGCCCCGGGCGCGACATGGCCCGACTCATCGAGGTTGCCGCCCTCACCCAGGCGCTCAAGCGCGTCGGCATCCACTCCGCCGAGGAGTTCAACAACCGCCTCGTCGCCCACATGGCCGATCCCAAGAAAAAACTCGACTCCCCCTTCCAGATAAAAGTCCGCCCCTCCGACCCCACCGAATTCCCATCCCGCATCAACGCCGAGCGTTAGTCGGCGTCCAGAAATTTCGCGATATCCGGAATCTCCTTCACCCGGCGTCCGCCCGCGCGCCGCGCGAGGTATTCGTCAAGCTGCTCGGTGACCTCGATCTCCTCGTCGCTTTGCCGTTTGCGCGGCTTGTCATCGTCGTCAATGCCCTCCTCGATGTCGCCTCCGCCGGCGAGCTCATAATCCGCCTCCTCGAAATAATGCGACATGCGCCGCGCCTCGGGCTCCAGCACCAGCGACGGATTCCGCACGCGCCCGTCTTTCACAAACTCAAACAGGCACGGATAAAATTTATTCTTATACCGCGCCTGAAAATCGGACACCCACTTGTTGGTCACCCCGTCGCGCCTCGCCAGCAGCACGATGTCCGAAAAATGGATGCACGCGTCATACCACGTCATCAGCGATCGGTTTTGCTCGGCCAGTTGGCAGTTCACCACGCACACAACGCGCGCCAGCTCGCCGCCCGCCTCGGTCAGCCATGGTTTCAACGCCTCAATCTGGTCGATCGGATTGCGCCTTCCGTCAGTCACGAAAAACACATGCGTCCGCCCCGCGATATCGACGCCCTCCGCCTCGATGCGTCCGTCCATGCCCTCCGGTCCGCCGCCCTGCGCGCGCCATTGCCAGCGCGCGATCTCGCCCAGCGAGGCGTCCGCTGCGTCCGCCGCCTCGTTTTCGGCGAGCATGACAAGCGGGCGATCCCCGGCATCAAGCCCCTCGGCAAGAATATCCGCCAGCATCCCGCGCCGCCCCGACCCCGTGGCGCCAATGACCAGATAAACAAAAGGTTTCGATATGTCGTTCATGTTTTGCCGAAAGGTTGGACGGCATCCGGCAAATGTCCCGCAAAAAGATAGAGGGCAGAATTCCGGAACAGCAGGCGCGGTATTCCGCATCCTTTTATGTGCGCGCAATGTGGCACGGACAGAAATGCCTGCGCCACCTTGACAATCACCCGCGCCTCTTCTTGGCGGCGCGCAATGCGACAAGCCCGGCGAGCAGCGCCGCATACCACAAGCTTGGCGCGCCTCCCCCGCCGCCACCGCCACCGGAATTATTGTCACCGCCATTTCCCCCAGTGTTGACGGTGAGTGTGGCAACGGAGCTGGTGACGTTGCCGGCGGTGTTGCTCACGCGCACGGTGTAGCCGCCCTCATGGGATTTCTGAACATTGTTTATTGTGTGGCTGGCATTGGTTGCGCGGGGAATGGAGTTACCGTTCAACATCCATTGAAAAGTGGGCGCGGGGTTGCCGGTGGCGACGACGGTGAATGTCACATTGCCGCCGACCGTGACGGTTTTTGACACAGGCTGCGTGGTAATCGCCGGCGGTGTGAACGCGGCGCTAACGGTAAGCGCGGCGGCGTTGCTGGATGCCGATCCGGCTGGATTGCGCACGACGACATTATAGGCGCCGGCATGGGATTGCTGCGCATTAGTGATTGTGAAACTGGCTCCCGTGGCTCCGGAAATGGGCGCGCCGTCCTTTCGCCATTCATACGACAGGCTTTCCCCGGTGGCGGCGACGTGGAATGTGGCATTGCCGCCAACCGTCACCGTTTGCGACGCGGGATGCGTGGTGATGACGGGCGCGGCGAGCGCGCCAACCGTTACCATGAACGCGCCCGACGCCACAATCTCGCCGGCGGGAGTCGTCAGCGCCACGGCATACGCGCCCGCGTGCGCGGCGCTCGCGCTTGTGACGGTGTAGGTGTTTGCCGTCGCGCCGGGAATGGTGAAGTTGTCGCGATACCATTGACTGGCGGCGGGGATAAAATTGTCCGCGCCGGCCGTGAGCGTGAACCCTCCGCTGACGGCGGGGACGTTGGCCGCGTTGGCGCTCGTGCCCGAACCGGCGCCGCTCACGATGGCGGTGATGCGCGCATCGGCGTTGGGAGTGGTGTCGGGCGCGGGGGAGTTTTTGCCGTTGGTATTGCCGGCGTTGCCGGTGATGAGGGCGGCGACTGCGGCGGCGTCAAACGGCGCGGTGGAGCCGGCGGGATACATGAGGCGCGAGTAGGCGGGGACAAACACGGTGTCCGCGCCGGGGTCGAGCGTGCCGGTGGTGGCATTGGTGAAGTTGTTGAGCGCGCGAAGTTTTCCGGTGCCCTGTTTCGCGAGCGGGTTGTGGGTGCCCTGGTAGATATTGCGCTCGGAAAGGATTTGCGCGCCGGCGCCGGCAATGGTCGCCGTGGTGTTGCCGGTGGCGGCGATGTAGTTGTTAAACATGACGACACGGGAGTTGGTCGCGGCGGGAATGTCGGCCTTGAGCCCGTCGGCGAAATAATTATGGGAGAGGAGGATTCCGGTGTCCTCGCCGGAGTTGTCGATGCGCATGGCGGAGCCGGAGGAGGCGGGTGTGGCGGTGAATTTATTCCACGAGAAGGCGATATTGTCCGAGTTGCCGTTGATGACGACGGGCGTGTCGGTGAACGTGCAATGGGAAAGATCAACGTCGTGCGCGCCGGTGATGGTGAGCGCGCCGGTGGTGAAATTGACGCCGAGAACAAGGACATTGCTCACGCCCGCCGGGAGGGTGAGCGCCCCGGAAACCGTGGCGGCGGCGTCCTCGCCAACGATGGTCTTGCCGCTGGCAACAGTGACGCCATCGACGAGGGAAAGGTCGAGCGCGCCGGTCACGGTGATGGTCGCGACGCCGGGGGACTCGGCTTGCGTTTTGAATTGTTGCGCCAAATCCGTCGGGCTGGGCGCGACGGTGAGCGTGGCGGCGTTGCTGGTGATATTTGAAGCGACGCTGTTGCTCGCGAGGCAGCGGTATTGTGTGCCGTCCATGGCGACGGTGACGGCGTTGAGGATGAGCGTGTCGGTGGTTGCGGTGGCATTGCCGGTGACGTCCGTCCATGCGCCGCCGTCGGTCGAGGATTGCCACTGATAGGCCGGCGTCGGATTGCCGCTGGCAGCAATGGCAAAGGTGGCATTTTGGCCGGCGGTGACGCTTTGGTTTGCGGGTTGCGTGGTAATGACAGGCGCGACGGGCGCGGCACCGACGGTGAGCGTGGCGGGGTTACTGGTGGCATCACCGGCCATGTTGTTGAGGACGCAGCGATATTGCGCGCCGGACATGCCCGCAGTGGCATTGGCAATGGCAAGGCTCGCAGTTGTCACACCGCTATAGATGGCGTTATTGGCGAGCGGCGTCCACAAGCTGTCGGTGCCGAGAATTTGCCATTGATATTCGGGCTCGGGAACACCGGTTGCCGTGATAGTGAAGGTGGCGTTTTGACCGACATAAATGCTCTGGCTGACGGGATTTGTGGTGATGATGGGCGGAGTGGCCATGGATCCAAATACCATCACAAATATATTACTATTATTGACGATGGCGTCGCCGAGCTGGCCGGAGGAATTGGCACCTGTCGCCCAGAGCCGTCCATCGTTGGCCACATACAGGCTGTGATCGTTAGAAGCCGCCACAAAGGCCGCGTCGCTTGCAACTTGCACAGGGGCGGTGCGGGTGACAGTGGTGCCGTCACCAAGCTGCCCAAGGCTGTTGGCTCCCAAGCCCCAGAGCGTCCCGTCGGTGGTTATGAACAAGCTGTAATTATGACCCGCTGCGAGCATGGAGGTGGCGTTATCCGCGACATGTTTGGGGCTACGGTGAGAATTGGAGCTGCCGCCAATCTGGCCGTTGTTGTTTAGTCCCATGCCCCAAAGTTTGCCATCACTGGTTACATAAAGGCTGTGCTGGGTGCCTGCGGCCACGGCGATTACATTACTTGCCACATGCGCGGGTGTGGGGAGATCAAGATTTGCGCCGTTACCAAGCTGGCCGGCTTCATTAGCTCCCATGCACCAGAGCCTTCCATCGCTGGTTACATACAAACTGTGGGAGGAATATGTGGCCACGGCACTAACATTATTTGCCACAAGCACGGGTGTGGTGCGATCAGTGGTGGTGCCATCGCCAAGCTGCCCGAACTTGTTGAGTCCCATGGCCCAGAGCTTATTATCATTGGTCAAATATAAACTGTGATAGGAACCCGCAACAACAGCGGTGACATTGTCCGCTACCAGGCCAGGCGTGGTGCGATTGCTGTTGGTATAAATACTACCGAGCTGGCCATGATTATTAAGACCCATGGCCCAAAGCTTTCCATCACCAGTTAAAAACAAACTGTGCTGGAATCCCGCAGCAACGGATATGACATTGTTCGCGATCTGCACTGGTTCGTTGCGATTCTTGGTGGTGCCGTCGCCAAGCTGCCCGCAGTCGTTGAGACCCATGGCCCAAAGTCTGCCATCGTTTGTAACAAACAGGCTGTGCTGCCAGCCTGTTGCCACGCGGGTCACAGGAGGCGCGACGGGGAAATTAGCCGCCTGCTTAATCGTTACAGTGAGCGGATCATTTGCCGCGCCGGGTGCCTTAATGCGAAGACTTGCTGTGCGCTGCGCACTGGTCGGATTGGAGTCATGGGCAAGAATAATAGTGCCCTCGTCGCTGCCGCTTGTGCCGGAAATGATGCGTGTCCATACATCGCCGGACATCACGGTTGCCGTCCAAGGCATCTGAGTTGTTCCGGTGTTTGCCACGGTAATGGTCAATGTGCCCGCCTCCGGGCCGATGTCTTGCGATGCGGCAGGCGATACGGACAGCACGGCGGGGCTAAACACGCGAACGGGATTACTTTTTCCATCGCCCACCTGCCAGAGTGTTCCATCACCAGTCACAAACAGGCTTTGCTTGCCGCCGGCAGCAATAGCGATGACATTGGTCGCTCCGGGCACTTGCAGGGGCGTGGAACTATTGGTCGTAGTGCCGTCTCCAAGCTGGCCGGAATTATTGCTCCCCATGGCCCAGAGTTTTCCGTCACCGGTTAAAAACAAGCTGTGGGAATCACCGGCGGCAACAGCGGTGACATTGGTCGCCCCGGGCACTTGCAGGGGCGTGGAACTGTTGGTCGTAGTGCCGTCTCCAAGCTGGCCGGAATTATTGCTCCCCATAGCCCAGAGTTTTCCGTCGCCGGTTACAAATAAACTGTAGTATTCGCCGGCGGCAACGGCGATGACATTGGTGGCTCCAGGCACTTGCAGGGGCGTGGAACTATTGGTCGTAGTGCCGTCTCCAAGCTGGCCGGAATTATTGCTCCCCATGACCCAAAGTTTTCCGTCACCGGTGGTAAACATACTGTGATTGCCGCCGGCGGCAACGGCGACCACGTCTGTCGCACCGGAAACTTGTATGGGTGTGGAAGAGTCGGTATTAGTGCCGTCGCCGAGTTGCCCTGAAGAATTATACCCCATTGCCCGGAGTTTTCCATCGCTGGTAACAAACAGACTGTGGTTACCGCCAGCGGCAATAGCGACAACATTGGTCCCGCCGTAAGTGCGCACAGGTGTGGCCCGGCTAGTGGTGGTGCGATCTCCAAGTTGCCCTGAAGTGTTGTAACCCATTGCGTAAAGATCCCCGTTGCCTGTGACGAACAGGCTGTGATACTTGCTGACGGCTGTGGCGATGACGTTGATATTCACACATACAGGAGTGGCGACACTGTTAATGTCAGCACCAATTCCGAGTTTCCAAAAGCTGTTTGACCCCACACCCCAAAGGTTCCTGTTTTCGGTTATGAACAGACTGTGGTCGCTACCAGCCGCCACAGTTGTAACATGGCGTTCATTTGCCTGCGCGATGGCAAGGGACGGCAGTGCGAAAATTCCAGATGCAAGAAAAACGGCGGAGCGCAGTGCCCGGGCGAAATTTGATTTCATCGCCTGCAGCCTCAAGATAAAGTTAGATTATTGCGATAAAAAAGGCCTCTTATGGGGATGTATTTATGTGGAATTTAAAAAATCCTTTTTATTGTTTATTATTGTTTTGGGCGGAAGGCGCGGGATGGATCGGCTTATCTCACCCGTCGCGGCGATTTTCTTTGATTTGCGGAACAAGGGCGGCGAACTTTGCGCAATGTCCACAAACGAACAGCCCACGACTCCCTGGTCGCTCGCAGTGATGCTGATCACGCGCTGGCTCGAAAAATCCGAGCGCGCCGACGCGCTGCTCGACTCGCTGCCCCGCGAGGTGGCCGGCGTGGAACGCGCGCGCTGCCAGCACTTGCTGTTCGGCGCGTTGCGGCACAAGGGGCGCGTCGACTCGCACCTGCAGCGGCTGGTCGCGCGCGCGCCGCGTCCGCGATTGAGCGCCGTCTTGCTGGTGGCGGGCTTTGAGTTGATTGAGGGCGGCGACGAGGGGCACGCGGCGCGCGTCGTGCACCATGCGGTGGAACAAACCAAGACGCTCGCAAGCCAGCCCGAGGCGCGGATGGTGAACGCCGTGGTGCGCAAACTCGCCGCGGCACTTGCGGAGGAAAAACCTCCCGCAAAACTGGCGGGCGCTGAACAACTCGCCGCGTGGTTTTCGCATCCCGCCTGGCTTGTGCAACGCTGGCTCGCGCAATTCGGCGCGGCGGGCGCGCGCGCATTGCTTGAGTGGAACCAGAAACCCGCGCCGGTGCATGCGCGCTGGAGGGCCTCACGCGCGCCGTCCGAGGCGGAGCTGGCATGGCTGGCGCCGTCGCGATGGGAGCAATTTTATGAGGTGAGGGCGGGCAACTGGCCCTCCGTGGAGGCGGCGATCACAGCGGGCGATTTGTATTTGCAGGATCCCTCGACTCGCCTCGCGGTCGGGCTGCTCGCGCCGCAGGCGGGCGAGAGCATTCTCGACGCGTGCGCCGCCCCGGGCGGGAAATGCCTCGCCATTGCCGACGCGATACGCGCGAACGCGGACGCCGAAAAATTGGAAAAAACGCTGCTTGTCGCGATGGATTTGCCGGGCGCGCGTGTTGATCGATTGAAGGAAAACCTGTCGCGCGCGCCGGAGGGAATGAACGTGGCGCTGGTGCAGGGCGACTTGCTCGCGGCGCGCCCGCCGCTCTTCGACGAGCACAACCTGCCCGCGGAATACAACGCGGTGCTGCTCGACGCGCCCTGCTCAAACACAGGCGTGATGCGCCACCGCGTGGACGTGAAGTGGCGCCTGCAGCCGAACGATTTCACGAAGCACGCGCGCCAGCAACTGGCCCTGCTCGAAGCCGCGGCGCGGCGCGTTCGCCACGGCGGACGGCTGATTTACAGCACGTGCAGCATTGATGCCGAGGAAAACGAGCACGTCGTCACCGCGTTTCTCGAACGCCCGCACGGCCCCGGCGGACATGGACGGTTTGCCTTGGAAAAATCAGTGCAATCGTTCCCGTGGATGGACGGCCACGATGGCGCGTGCGCGTTTCTGTTGCGCCGGCGATAAAAATCGCCCCGGGCAACGCCTCCATTTTTCGGTTTTGGCCGCAAAATTCTTCCGTTGCAACGGACGCCGCGGCCCTGCACATTTTTTTCTTTTTTAATTTTCCCAACCATTCCGCATTCTTCAGCCTTTCAGCTCTTCAGTCATTCAGTCTTTTTCATCATTCCGCATTCCAAATGATTTCCTGGCTCATTAAAAAGTTTTCCGGCCGCCATTATCGCAAGTTCCTCGAACGCTGCCGTCCCGTCGTTGCGCGCATCAACGAAATCGAAGTTTCCTACCAATCGCTCACCGACGAGCAGCTCCGCGCCAAAACCGACGAATTCCGCGACCGCGTCAAAGCCGGCGAAACCCTCGACGCGCTCCTCCCCGAGGCATTTGCCGCCGTCAAGAACGCCGCCCGCCGCCTCTGCGGCCAGAAACTCGTCGTTTGCGAGCACGAGCTCGAATGGAACATGGTGCACTTCGACGTGCAGCTCATCGGCGGCATGGCCATCCACGAGGGCCGCATCGCCGAAATGGCCACCGGCGAGGGCAAAACCCTCGTCTCCACCCTCCCCCTTTACCTCAACGCCCTCAACGGTCGCAACGCCCAGCTCGTCACCGTCAACGACTACCTCGCCCGCCGCGACTCCGAGTGGATGGGCTACCTCTACAACTTCCTCGGCCTCACCGTCGGCTGCATCCAGCAGCAAATGCCAAACGACGTGCGCCGCGAAATGTATTCGCGCGACATCACCTACGGCACCGCCTCCGAGTTCGGCTTCGACTACCTCCGCGACAACGGCATGGCCACCCGCAAGGAGGATCAGGTCCAGCGCGAGCACTGGTATTGCATCGTTGACGAAATCGACTCGATCCTCGTGGACGAGGCGCGCACGCCGCTCATCATTTCCGGCCCCGCGCCCATCGAGCGCGAGCAACCCTTCACCCGCCTCAAGCCCGGCATCGAGCGCCTCGCCGCCGCGCAAACCCGCCTTTGCAACAACCTCGTCGCCGAGGCCAGGGAACTCCTCGAAAAAACCGACGCGTCCAAGGACGACATCCACGCCGCCAGCCTCAAGATGCTCCAGGTCAAGTTCGGCGCGCCCAACAACAAGCAACTCCTCCGCCTCCTCGAGCAACCCGAATGGCGCAAGCTCCTCGACAAGGTCGAAACCGAGCTCCACTCCGATTTCCAAAAATCGCAACTCTACGCCCTCAAGGAGGAACTATACTATTCCATCGACGAACGCCAGCACCAGGCCGACCTCTCGCTCAAGGGCCGCAACCATCTCCGCCCGGACAACCCCGACGCCTTCGTCCTCCCCGACCTCGCGACCCAGTTCGCCCTCCTCGAAAAGGACGAGCAATACACGCCCGAGCAACGCGAGGACATCAAGCGCAAGGCCGAGGCCGAATACGCCGTCATTTCCGAGGACATCCACGCCATCTCGCAACTGCTCCGCGCCTACTCGCTTTACGAAAAGGACGTCGAATACGTTGTGCAGGAGGGCAAGGTCATGATCGTCGACGAAAACACCGGTCGCGTCATGCCCGGCCGTCGCTGGTCCGACGGGCTCCACCAAGCCATCGAGGCCAAGGAAAACGTCGCCATCGAAAACGAAACCCGCACCTATGCGACGATCACCATCCAAAACTACTTCCGCATGTATGAAAAACTCGCGGGCATGACCGGCACCGCCGAGACCGAGGCCACCGAGTTCAACGACATCTACAAACTTTCCGTGCAGGTCATCCCGACAAACAGACCCTGCATCCGCATCGACAAAAACGACTCCATCTACAAAACCCGCCGCGACAAATACAACGCCGTCGTCCGCGAAATCGAGGCCGCCCACAAACGCGGCCAGCCCGTCCTCGTCGGCACCGCCTCGGTCGAATCCTCCGAGGTCCTTTCGCGCATGCTCAAGCGCGCGAACATCGTGCACACCGTGCTCAACGCCAAGTTCCACGCGCAGGAGGCCGACATCGTCGCCCGCGCCGGACAGCGCGGCGCCGTCACCATCGCCACCAACATGGCCGGCCGCGGCACCGACATCAAACTCGGCGAGGGCGTCCGTTTCAACGTCACCTACGGCCCGCACGAAGACCCCGAGAAAGCCTCGAAGAAAATCTTCCAATACACGCTCACCGAACCCAAGACCGGCGAGGTCAAAAAATACGACTCCGACAGCGACGAGGCCTACGACCTCTGCCTGACGCCAAGCACAAAGGAAACCGGCGGCCTCTACGTCATCGGCACCGAGCGCCATCAATCACGCCGCGTCGACCGCCAGCTCCGCGGGCGCTGCTCGCGCCAGGGCGACCCCGGTCTCACCAAGTTCTTCCTCTCTCTCGAGGACGAGCTCATGCGCCTCTTCCTCCAGGGCAACCTCGCCTCGCGCCTCATGGAAGGCACGATGAAGGAGGGCGAGGAGCTCCAGCACCCGCTCCTCAACCGCTCCATCGAAAGCGCGCAGAAAAAAGTCGAGCAGCAAAACTTCTCCGCCCGCAAACGCCTCCTCCAATACGACGACGTCCTCAACCTCCAGCGCCAGGTCGTCTACGACATCCGCAACGCCGCCATCCACGCCGACCGCGCCAAGGACCTCATCTTCGAGCAAGTTGACGAGGAAATCGAAAACCGCGTCGCCGTCGCCGGCATCGGTGAAAAAGGCGGGGCCACGCAAAGCTCGATCGACGGACTCGTCGGCTGGGTCAACCAGCACTTCCGCACTTCCATCAAACCCGCGGAAATCCAAAACCTCGACGCCACCGCCTCAAGGACGCTCATCGTTGACCGCATCAAGGACGCCTACGCGATAAAGGAATCCGCCGAAGTCCCCGAGGCCCTCGGCGGACTCGAACGCTACACAATCATCAACGCCATCGACCAGCACTGGCAGGAGCATCTCACCGAGATGGAAAGCCTCCGCCAGTCGGTGAGCCTCCGCAGCTACGGCCAGAAGGACCCGCTCGTGGAGTATAAAAACGAAGCCTATAAATATTTCGAGGAGCTCATGGACGCCGTGCGCCTGCAAATCTGCACCGGTCTCTTCCGCAGCGCGAGCAACCTGCAAGCCTTCGAAAACATGCTCGCGATGCTCTCGCGCGGCGCAAAGTTGCAAGGCCCCGAAAACGCCGAGGCTTCCGGCCCAAGCGTGCGCACCACCGTCACGCACAGCGGCCCCGCGCAACAACAGCTCTCGACCAACTCGCCCGAAGGCGAAATCAAGCTCCCGAAAGTCACCATCCGTCGCGAGACCCCGAAAGTGGGTCGCAACGACCCCTGCCCCTGCGGCAGCGGCAAAAAATACAAAAACTGCCACGGCGGGATGTAAGGGCGCGGCGCGCCATAGCACTTTCGGCTTTCCAAACATTGGGCCCATGGGGCATATACGCCCCATGGGCCCCATGAAAAAAATGCCGGTGTCACCCCCCGGCTTCCTCCCCACCGGCGGCAACTACGAGGGCCTGCTCGCCTTCCAAAAAGCCGAGGTTATTTACGATTTCACGTTTCGCTTTTGCCACAAGTTTTTCGAAAAAAAGGACCGCACCATCGACCAGATGATCCAAGCCGCGCGCTCCGGAAAAAAGAACCTGCTCGAGGGCAGCCGCGCCGCGCAAGGTTCCAAGGAAATGGAAATAAAGCTCACCTGCGTTGCCCGCGCCAGCCTTGAGGAATTACTCGACGACTACCTCGACTATTTGCGCGCTCGAGACCTGTCGATTTGGAGCAAAACCTCGCGCGAGGCGCTCTTCGTCCGCCAGCTCGGCAAACGCGAACCGCAAACCTACGAGCTCTACCGCGCATTCATGGACACCCGCCCGCCCGAAGTGCTGGCCAACATCGCAGTCTGCCTCATCAACCAGGCAAACTATCTCATCGACCGCTACATCAAATATCTCGAACAAGACTTCGTAAAGCACGGCGGCATCCGCGAGCGCATGACCAAGGCCCGCCTCGCACACCGCGCCTGATGCGCCGCAGCAAGAAAGCGGCGGCGCCCGGCAGTGGACAGCAAACTGTAAAATGAAAACCGCGCGCTCAACGCGCGCGCTTCGTCAGCGCCCAAGCACCCACGAAAACACCAGCGGCGCCACGATTGTCGCGTCGCTTTCGATGATAAACTTCGGCGTCTTTTCGCCGAGCTTGCCCCAGGTGATTTTTTCGTTCGGCACCGCGCCCGAGTAGCTGCCGTAGCTCGTCGTCGAGTCGCTGATCTGGCAGAAGTAGCCCCACAGCGGCACGTCGGGACGCTGCAAGTCCTGATGCAGCATCGGCACCACGCAAATCGGGAAGTCGCCCGAAATGCCGCCGCCGATTTGGAAGAAGCCGATCGAGCCGTTGCCGTCGCGCAGATTTTTCGCCGTCTTCGTATACCAGTCGGCGAGCCACATCATGTATTCGATGCCCGTGCGCACGGTGTGCACGTTCTTGATTTCGCCGGTGATCACATGGCTCGCATACATGTTGCCCAGCGTCGCGTCCTCCCAGCCCGGCACGATGATCGGCAGGTTCTTTTGCGCCGCCGCCAGCATCCACGAATTCTTCGGGTCAATCTGATACGACTTTTTCAGTTTTCCGCCGCGCAGAATCTTATACATGAACTCGTGCGGGAAAAAACGCTCGCCCGCCTTGTCGGCCTTCATCCACTCGTCGAGCACCACGTTTTCAATGCGGCGCATCGCCTCCATCTCGGGAATGCACGTGTCGGTCACGCGGTTCATGTGCCGCTCCAGCAACGCCTGCTCGTCCGCCGGCGTGAGGTCGCGGTAGTGCGGCACGCGCTCGTAATAATCGTGCGCCACCATGTTGAACACATCCTCCTCAAGATTCGCGCCCGTGCACACGATCGCGTGAACCTTGTCCTTGCGAATCATCTCCGCGAGCGTGATGCCAAGCTCCGCGGTGGACATCGCGCCGCCGAGCGTGACGACCATCTTGCCGCCCTTCTTGAGATGATCCTCGTAACCGCGCGCCGCATCGACGAGCGACGCCGCGTTGAAGTGGCGGTAGTTGTGCGCGATGAATTTCGAGATCGGCCCCTTCTTGGAGGCGGCGACCGCGTTGGACGGAGTTTTGGACTTCTTGGGTTTTGTGCTCATGGTTTTGAATGTAAAAGTGAACAAATTGGCCCGCAACTAAACCCCGCAAAACGCGAAGCGCCACCAAAAACATCGCAATCTTCGAACCAGGCAACTGACCACGGATTGCCCATAGCGGCTTTGCCTCACCCAAAGATTTCTTAACCGCAGATGAACACAGATATGCGCAGATACGGAAAATAATGAATTTTTGAATCGATGGTTTGAAAATCTGCGTTCATCTGCGTTCATCTGCGGTTGAATTTGTCTTTGATTTTAGTGGGGCGCGACATGGAAAGATCGCGCAAAAAAATAGAGAGGTTTCGGGGTTAGTATTACGGATTAACACGGATAAATACCAGAAGACGAAGTTCTCATCCGTGCATATCCGTGCAATGTCAGGCCACTCGCAGACACGTAGAGCGGTCAAACGGATTGAAAAATTGATGCTCCGAACTGAAAAATCATCCGCCCTCAAAACGAACACTCGCCACCCGCGCAAAAACTGTTTTCAAAGTTGAAACCGGCAATTTCGCCGCCACCAACCGCAGTCATTTTTTTACAAACACCATGAGCAAACCCGTCACCTTCAACAACACCGTCCTGCGCGACGGCCACCAATCGCTTGCCGCCACCCGCATGGCCACCGAGCAAATGCTCCCCCTCCTCGAGCCGCTCGACTCCCTCGGTTACGCCGCGCTCGAAACTTGGGGCGGCGCCACCATCGACTCCGGCCTGCGCTTCCTGAAGGAGTTCCCCTTCAAGCGCCTCGACGCCATCCGCGCCAAAACCAAGACCCCGCACATGATGCTCCTGCGCGGACAAAACATCGTCGCCTACGACCAAAACCCCGACGACGTCGTCACCGCTTTCGTGCAAAAATCCATCGCGCACGGCATGAACATCCTCCGCATCTTCGACGCACTCAACGACACGCGCAACATGCAGACCGCCATCGCCGCCACCAAAAAAGCCGGCGGCCACGCCCAAGGCACCATCTGCTACACCAAGTCACCCGTCCACACCATCGAAGGCTTCGTCAAAATGGGCGCCGAACTCGCCGCCATGGGCTGCGACAGCATCTGCATCAAGGACATGGCCGGCCTCATTCCCCCCTACATCGCCGCCGCCATCATCAAGGGCCTCAAGGCGCAAATCAAAATCCCCGTCATCCTCCACACCCACGAAACCGCCGGCCTCGGCTCCGCCGCCTACCTCGCCGCCATCGAAGCCGGAGTGGACACCATCGACGTCGGCATCCGCCCCTTCGCCGACGGCACCGCGCAACCCGACCACCTGCGCATGACCGCCCTCCTCGAAAACGCCCCCCGCAAAGCCGCCGACTACGACCTCAAAAAAGTCCGCGAAATCTCCGAGGCCCTCAAACCCGTCTACGCGCAACTCTCCAAGTTCACGCGCCACGCCAACGAAGTCGTGGACACCGACGCCATCACCTACGAAGTCCCCGGCGGCATGCTCAGCAACTTCCGCTCGCAACTCACCGAGATGAAAATGGAGGACCGCTTCGACGAAGTCTTTGCCGAAATCCCCTACGTGCGCGAAAAACTCGGCTGGATTCCGCTCGTCACGCCCACCTCGCAAATCGTCGGCACGCAAGCCGTGATGAACGTGAAGTTTGGCCGCTGGAAAAACTTCATCCCCGGCGCGATGAACATCGCGCTCGGCTACTTCGGCCGCACCCCCGCGCCCGTCGATCCCGAAATTCAAAAACTCGCCGCCTCCACCGCGAAAAAAGCCCCAATCACCTGCCGTCCCGCCGACCTCATCAAGCCGAGGATGGAAACCCTCCGCGCCGAACTCGCGCAAAACAAGCTCCCCACCGACGACGAACACTGCGTCATCTACGCCATGTTCCCGCAGCAACTCAAGGAACTCTACGCGCAACCCGCACCCGCAGCTCCTGCCGCAGCACCGACAGCCCCCGCGCCTGCCGCAAAAGCCTCCGCACCCGCCCCCGCACCCACGGCCGAGCCGGGCACCGCCGGCAACGTCCTAAAATACGCCATGACCATCGGCGACCGCCGCGTGGAAGCGACTGTTGAGGAAATCAGCTAAAAAACGGAACCAAACTGGCCGCGACAACCCTCCAATTTAAACACAAACCATCTCCCCTCATGGATCACACTGTGAAAATGCTTAAGGAAAAGCTGGACAACTTTTGCCCCGAAATTCCGTCCAGCTTGCTCTATTTACTTTTCCAAAAGGTGAACGCCATTAGCAGGGATGAAAAAGGAAGGCGCCGGGAGGAAACATTACATAGCGAAATGCTTGCCGCGCTGTTAAATCCAGAGTCAAACGGTGATTTGGGCACTGTGCTGATAGAAACACTGCTGGACGAGCTACCGCGCAAGGTCGCGTGGTCGAGTGAGGCGGGACATGGTAATAAATTCATAATCGAACTTGAGAGGCGTGTCGCCTGCGAAGGTGCCAACGAAAGACCAATAGATATCCTTATATCATGGGAGGGTGCGGAAGGGGGAAAACACGCAATTATTATCGAAAACAAACTCGCCGGAGCAGTGGACCAAGAAAACCAGCTAAACGACTACTACGACGGGCTGAAACGTGAGCACTTTGCCGTGCATGGAATCATCTACATTCCATTTAAGGGAGAGAAGAAACCATCCTATTTAAAAAAAAATGTCCATGAAAAGACCGTGGTAATGGACGCGAAAAAAATAACAACAAAGTGGCTGGGAAATGCCATTACCCGGGCTCGGCATAGGGGGAAAAGCGCAAAAACCATTGCTGCCATAGAATATTACAAGGACTTTTTGGAAAGTTTCATTATTAACAAAGCAAAACTTATGAAATCCTGCGACATCCTTTCTGAAATGACCTCTACCCAAGTGCGAAGTCTGGAGGCGCTACTCGCCTCCGATGAGTGGATTGAGGCAAAATTTACAAATATAACCAAAATTTTGAAACAACGGCTTGGCCCTGATTTAAAAATGCAGCCACAACGATACAAGGATTTACACACGGATGGCGGCCCTCGTCACAATGTGCGATACTATTTTGATACGAGCGATTATTGGATCGAGGTATGGATGGATGCGAAAAAACTAGTTTTTTATATATGCTCCACTGAGGAAAAAGACTGGGTAACGATTGGAGGCATGAAATATTATTTCGATTCAAAGGATAATGGAGGTAATAGGCGAGGAGGGCGTGGAAATTATTATTATTACGCCAACGAAAAAGGTCATGAATTTGACTATCCTAGCAAAGCCTCGGAGGTGAATGCAGAATTAATTGAGGCGGTAGCATTGATATTGGGGCATTTGTCCCCTCAAAACGCCCCCCGAAGGGAAGCCGAAAAGGGGCAGGACAAAGTTTGTTGATTTTCGAATTATTCCAAACTGACCTTTTCCGCGAAACCGATTCTTTTTTGGAGTGCGGTGGCAAAGCGAAGCGGCGACACCGCTTTGAGCAGTTCGAAGATTTTTCACTGCGCGCAAAAAGCGGTGTCGCCGGGCTTTGCCCTCTGCCACCGCACTCCAAAACAAACGACGCCGTCTCTTGATAAAACTGAAAAAGCTGCCGCCGACCTAATCGCAAACTTGGTCGGTTCTCACAGGGATATTTTATCCGAAGTTTTCCGTCAGCAGCAGCAGGCTGTCCTCCGTCGCCTCGAAGGCGAAACCGCCCGCGTAGGGCAACACCACGTTTTCGCCGCGTGTGAGCGTGGCGGCGGTGTCGTCCGCGGACGATGAGAGCATTTCGCGCACGGTGCCGTCCACGACGCTCAGAATTCGCGCCTGCTCGCCCGCGGCGACGCGCAGTTTCTCGCCTTTTGCCAGCGGCACGCGGCGGATGCGGAATTCGGCTGCATCGGCGATGACGGCGTTCTTGCGCTCGCCGCGCACGGGCTCCGGCTCGAAGTCGTCCCACTTGATCGATTTGAGCGATTCGTCGACGTGCATCTGGCGCGGTTTTCCGTCGAGCCCCACCCTGCCCCAGTCGTAAACGCGATAGGTGGTGTCCGAGTTTTGCTGGATTTCGAGGATTAGGTTGCCGCCGTCGATGGCGTGAATCTGCCCGCTGTGCACGAGGATCGAGTCGCCCTTCGACACGGGGAAACGGTGCACGCAGTTTTCGAGCGT